>DXZW01000030.1 GCA_019419455.1 Collinsella sp.
ATGCAACGGAAAAGAGCCGCCCTTTCGGACGACTCAAACTGTAATGGGGATTAAAAACTCATTGATCCCCGTCCTTGGCAGCTCATTTGGGACGGGGCTTTTTTGACTGGTATGATTGGTGCGACCATTCCAACCAGCTAAAAGAGCCCCGTCCTAAATTGACTATCGAGAGGATCTGCCATGGAGCGTATCGCGAGTTTTTCCGTTGACCATCTGCTGCTTGAGCCCGGCGTGTACGTGAGCCGCATCGACCGCGATCCGGCGACCGGCGCCGCCGTCACCACGTTTGACCTGCGCCTGACCACGCCCAACAAGGAGCCGGTCATGAACACGGCCGAGTGCCACACCATCGAGCACCTGGGCGCGACGTTCCTTCGCAACCATGCCGAGTGGCCGAGCCGCATTGTCTACTTTGGTCCCATGGGCTGCCGCACGGGCTTTTACCTCGTCGTGTTTGGCGAGGTGACGAGCGAGGAGATCCTGCCGCTCGTGCGTGAGCTGTTCGAGTTTGTCGCCGGCTTTGAGGGCGATGTCCCCGGTGTCGCTCCCGAGGAGTGCGGTAACTATCTGGACCAGAACCTTCCCATGGCTAACTGGCTCGCGCGTCGCTACCTCGACCGCGACCTGGCCGATATCGACGAGAAGCACCTGCACTATCAGCAGGCGTAAGGACTTTATCGTCCAAAACGCGCGCATTGGGCGCCTTCGCTTATGCGGGGGCGCCTTTTTGTTGAGTGGTCGGGACGAGCGTTCAAAATCGCTCATGTTTGTTCTAGAATGTTCGTATAGTCACATTTACGAACAGGAGTGAACATGCATATCTATTCTGTCAACGATCCCGAGTTCAAATCCTATGGCAACGTTTGGGATAACGTTCCGTCCGAGCTCACGTCGCCCGTGCTCGAGGCGCTCTCTGCCACGCCCATCCCCGAGGGCAGCAAGTACGTAGCAAGTGCGCCGGAGCTCGAGGGCGTCAAGGATGCCGATAAACTGGGCTTTCTCATGTTTGGCGGCCGACCCTTCCAGCTGGGCTGGTGCAATGGCCACAACACGCAGCTCAACTGCCTGGAGTATCACCGCGCCAGCGAGTTTAACCTGGGTGCCCGCGACTTTATCCTGCTTGTGGCGCATCGCTGGGAGATCGAGGACGGCAAGCTCGACACCGCGTGCGTCAAGGCGTTCCGCGTGCCGGCGGGTACGGTCGTCGAGGTCTTCAACACCACGCTCCACTACACGCCGTGCATGGTCGACGACGGTGGCTTCCAGGTGATGGTGGCGCTTCCCGCTGGCACCAATGGTCCGCGCCCCGAGGCTGCGGCCGACATGCCCGCGGCCGGTGACAGCTACTGCTACTGGAAGGCCGACAAGTGGGTTCTCTGCCACGCCGACAGCCCCAAGGCTGCCGAGGGCGGCTACGTGGGCCTCATCGGCAAGAACCTCGACATCGCCTGTGACTAGCATCTTCCGTCTCGATTTGTAACATCTAGCGGGCTAAATCGTCTCTACCTGTTACAGATTTAGACAAACTGCGGGGGGCTGCCCGAAAACCTCGATCTGTAACACCAAGCCCGGTTTTGGCTGCCTACCTGTTACAGATCGAGACAAACGGGCCCAAACCACCACAAAGGTGCCTGTCCCCTTTGTGGTGGTTTGGGCAGGCGGGTATCAAAAAGTGTCAGACGGGGGCGGCCGGCAGGCGTCTGCGTGCGAAAAGAAGTGTCGACCTGCGCTGTTGCCGTTGAGCGGCGCACCGTTTGCAGGGATACTGAGCCTACGACAAACAACGTGTGAAAGGATCGATGCATGGCTTTCCGTAACGACTTCCTGTGGGGCGGCGCGACGGCTGCCAACCAGTGCGAGGGCGCCTACAACGTGGACGGCCGCGGCCTGGCCAACGTGGACGTGGCTCCGCACGGCCCCGAGCGCTATGCGGTGGTCTCCGGTCAGCGCAAGATGCTCGACTTCGAGGACGGCTATTACTATCCCGCGCAGACCGGCATCGATTTCTATCACCATTACAAGGAGGATATCGCCCTCTTTGCCGAGATGGGCTTTAAGACCTTCCGCATGAGCCTGGCGTGGACCCGCATTTTCCCCAACGGCGACGAGACCGAGCCCAACGAGGCCGGCTTGGCCTTTTACGAGGACGTATTCCGCGAGTGTCAGGCGCACGGCATTGAGCCGCTCGTGACCATCACGCACTTCGACTGCCCGATTCACCTCATCAAGGAGTACGGCGGCTGGCGCAACCGCAAGCTCATCGACTTCTACAAGAACCTCGCGACCACGATCTTCACCCGCTACAAGGGCCTGGTAAAGTACTGGCTTACCTTCAACGAGATCAATATGATCTTGCACCTGCCGTTTATGGGTGCCGGTCTGGTCTTTGAGGAGGGCGAGAACAAGGAGGCCGTCGAGTACCTGGCCGCCCACAACGAGCTCGTCGCCAGCGCTTGGGCAACCAAGATCGCTCACGAGATCGACCCTGAGGTCAAGATCGGTTGCATGCTTGCCGCAGGTAGCTACTACCCCTACAGCTGCCGTCCGGGCGATGTGCGCCAGGCGCAGATTGACAACCAGAGTAACTATTTCTTCGTCGACGTTCAGAGCCGCGGCTACTACCCGGCCTATGCCGTCAAGAAGCTCGAGCGTTTGGGCATCGATGTGGGCATGACGGATGAAGACCGCGAGATCCTGGCCGCCAACACCGTCGACTTCATCAGCTTTAGCTATTACAGCACCCGTTGCTCCGCCGGTGCCGATAACCCCGATGTCGAGCGCACCCAGGGCAACGCCTTCGCCGGCGCCAAGAACCCCTACCTGCAGGAGAGCCAGTGGGGCTGGGCCATCGATCCGCTGGGCTTCCGCATCACCCTCAACGACCTGTACGACCGTTATCAGAAGCCGCTGTTTGTGGTCGAGAACGGTCTGGGCGCCAAGGATGTTGTCGAGGAGGATGGCTCCATCAACGACGACTACCGTATCGACTACCTACGCCAGCATATCGCCGCGATGCGCGATGCGGTGACCGAGGACGGCGTTGACCTGCTGGGCTACACCACCTGGGGTCCGATCGACCTGGTCTCGGCCGGCACGGGCGAGATGTCCAAGCGCTACGGCTTTATCTACGTGGACCGCGACGATGCAGGCAACGGCACCCTCAAGCGTTCCAAGAAGAAGAGCTTCGACTGGTACAAACATGTCATCGAAACGAACGGTGAGGACCTGTCCTAAGGACACTGAGGCGCTCAACCTTGGGGCTCCAACCCTCCTCGCGTACCTAAGTACGCTTCGTCGGGCTTGTCGCTCCCAATCTTGAGCACCTCAGGCCCTTAGGGGCGGGCCTGGCCGCTGTGAATTTCGCGTGCTCATCCTCATAGTCTCCTAACCAAGGCGCCCGGCGAGTATGTGCTCGCCGGGCGCCTTGCCGTCGGCGGATTTTGGGACATGCGGCCCGCTTTTTTAGCCCATCTGTCGGTACACTAAAAGCACTATGGGTACCCGCGAGCGACATATCGGCCACGCGGCCGCCCGATCCGCTCCCGTGGCGGATCCCAGGGGCGGCAGGCTCTTCGCCATGCCGCGATTCCTTGTTGGCATAACACATCAGGTGTACCGCCACCGCGTCTTTGCTATCGCCGGTGTCATCACCGCGCTGTTCCTCATGCTTTTGGTGGTCTTGCCGTCGCTGTTCGCCTTCGACCCCAAACTTTCCAACGCCGTGCCCGCCCATAGCGAGGTGTCCGAAGAGGTCGTGGATGCGCTCGTCCATTCGAGCTCTCTCCCGCTGCTTGTCGCCGCAATTGCATTTTCAATCTGGGGTGTGTTGGCGTACCTACGCTGCTTGGACTACGTCTTGCGCCGCCGCCTTGTTGCCATCGCCGCCATTTGTGCCCTGTGGATGATCGAGGTCATCCTCAAATATAAGTCGTTCACGCCGTTCTATGCCACCGTGCTGTGGTACCTGTACTACGTGCCCATGACGCTCATTCCGCTGATCTACCAGCTGTGCGGTCTGCGCCTTGCGGGCCTGGAGCAACACCGCCTGGGTCGCCGCTACTGCGCTGCGCTGTGGATTGTGGTCATCCTGCTTATCGGATTTGTGCTCACCAACGATTTTCACCAGCAGGTCTTCCGCTTTGACCGTACAAGCGACACCTGGAGCAACGATTACACGTACGGCTGGGGTTATTTTGCCGTCTTAGTGTGGACGGCCTTTAACTTCGTTGCCTTTTTTATCCTGGTGGGCCGGTCCTCGTCCTTTCGCATCCAGCGTTTCTCGGGCACGGCGGCGCTCGTACTGCTGGGTGGCGCATTCTTTGCCATCTCGTATGCTCTGCGCGTGCCCTGGGCATGGAGGCTCAACTTTTCGCTCGTCTATTGCGTCCTGTGCGTGGTGGCGATGGAAATCTGTCTCGATTGCGGTGTCATTCCGTCATATCACGACATTGCTGGCATCTTCGATACCTTGCCGCTCGACCTCAAAGTTCTAACGCGCGACCTGCAGGAAGTCTATGCCACACCGGTGTCAAAGCCAATGCCGGCGGGCGTGTGCGAAGAGCTGCGGGCCCAGGAACACGGGCATGCCCATGCCTTTGCCGTGGCGTCCGATCCCGATGTAATGTACCGTGCCTTTCCACTGCTGGGCGGATCGGCCCTGCTTGCCCAGGACGTCTCGGAGCTCAACGAGCTCAATCGCGAGCTGGCGCATCGTCGCATGGAGCTGCAGCGTCAAAACGAGCTGCTCGCCGCCGACTACGACCTTAAGACGCATCTGGCAGATCAAGAGGCCGAGACCTTGCTGGTCCAAGACGTGGACCAAGCACTTGCCCGCGCGCTCGAAGGGATGTACGACCTGCTGAGTTCGCTGCCACCGTTGACCGACGAGGCGTCTTCACACGAGCGTTACCGCATGCTGCAGCGCGCCAAGATGCTCGTCGCCTATTGCAAGCGCAAAGGGTCGCTCACGTTGGCGCAGCACGGGGAGAGCGGTTTTGATCGCGACCGCATTCAACTCATTGCCAACGAGCTCGCAAGCGACCTGCGCACCATCGATATCGATTGCGCTTCGATTGTCGCCATACGGCGCCCGATGCACGCCAGTACGGTAAGCGCCCTGTACGACTGCGTGTATGACTTTGCGTTTTTTGCCTACACCACCGACCATCCGGCGCTTATGTATCACTTGGGCGATCATGACCGGTGCAGTGTCGAGCTGCGCGCCACGCTATTTTCCAACGATGATGAAGATCTTTCTCAGACGCCCGCTGCGCAAGAGCTCGAGAGCGCGCTGCAAGGGCGTAACGTGGCGTACCGTCTTGAGGGCGAACCCGGTCAGCTGCGCATGATCGTCTTGATGCCGCAGGCGGGTGAGTGACGATGCAGATTTCGTTCATCCTTCCCCAAATCGTTGCGCTCGATGTTGTCTTTGCCCTGGCTGCGTGTCTGCAGATGATCCACGTCCCGCTCATCGCATCGCGCCGCTCGTCTTATAACCGTAAGGTGATTTGCGCCTACGAGACGAGCCTTGTGCTTCACCTGATGATTTCGGCGCTCATCTTATTCGCGTCGTCTGGCTCGTATCTGGTGGCGCCGCTTGACGTTTGCGCCAGGGCAATGGGCGGAGTGCTGTGGCTCAATGCCGCGATCTTTGCCTATGGCGTGGTCCTTATGGTGCGCTATCGTCGCCCTGTCATGCTGGCCGAGCTGCTGCTTGTTGGCGCCGTGACACCGCCGGTGGTTTTTGCCATGGGCTCGGTGTGGGCCGTTGTCCTTATCGCAGAGGGAGCGTTCTTCCTGTTCCGTTCCGTCGCGGCGCTCTTGATGGACGTCCGTAACCGCCAAGAGGATATCACCGCGTTCTCGACGATTGAAACCATCAACGTGATTCCCGTGGGCATCCTGTATCTGGACTCGAGGGGCCGTCCACTGCTCATGAACCGCTGCATGCGCAAAAACCTGGTGGAGCTTCATATGCCCACCGACCTAGGCGATATGAGCGGTACATGGAACGACCTGCGCAAGCTCAGCATGCAAATGCCCGAAGGCGGTAAGAACCGCGTGCGGATCAACCTGGAACGCTTTGGTGAGGCGCGTGCGGTGGTCGAGGTTTCTCCCGCCGAGATTCGCCTGTTTGTGTGCGATGACGTTATGGTCTCGGGCTGTTCGTTCGAGCGCATAATCGGTCTGGACGTGACAGAGTATGCGCATGCGCATGACCGCCTGGCGCAGGCCAACCACCTGCTTGAGCTTGCGGGCCAAGAGCTCCAGGCCCAGATCGAAGAAGTCAAAAAAGTTGCCGACAATGCGGCCTATCTGCGCATGCGCGCCCGCGTTCACGATGTGATCGGCCAGCGCCTGTCCATCCTTCATCGCTATTTGGAGGAGGGGCGCTTGGACGACGAGTCGCTCGAGCAGATCGACCCGCTGCTGCGCTCAATCGCTGCCGATCTGCGCAGTGGCGGCACCAGTGGGCCGGCGGAGCAGTTGGGTGATATCGTCCATGCTTTTGGCCTGGTGAGCGTGCAGATCGATGTTGAGGGTGCGCTGCCTGAGGACGCGCGTGTCGCCGCTGCCTTTTTGCAGATTATCCGCGAGGCCTCGACCAACGCCACCAAGCATGCGCAGGCGCATCGGGTCCGTGTGCGCTTGTGGCAGGAGAGGACGGATGCTGACGCCGTCGCGCACATGACGATTTCTAACGACGGGTCCCCGGCCCCCGTATCGTATCGCGAGGGAACGGGTATCCCAGGTATGAGGCATGTCGCGCAAGATCTGGGTGGCAGCCTAGAGGTCCACGCCACCCCGCCCTTTACGCTTACGGTATCCATTCCGCTTAACGCCAACGACACGTCCCAAAGGAGAAACTCATGATCCGCGTGTTAATTGTCGAAGATCAGGCCATCCTGCGCGAGAGCCTGGCGCGCTCCGTTGGCGACCAGCCCGATATGACCGTCGTTGCCGCGATCGCCGATGCCTCCGAGGCCTTGGGTGTCGCGCTCAAGGAGCGCCCGGACATGATACTGATGGACGTGTGCACCGAACACGATTCAAACGGCATCGTGGCGGCGGCACGCATCAAGGAGCAGCTGCCTGAGTGTCGCATCATTATCATGACAGGCATGCCCGAGATTACCTTTGTCGATCAGGCCCGCGAGGCGGGCGTCGATAGCTTTGTGTACAAGAACGTCGGTATCGACGAGCTGTTCGCTGTGATGCGCTCCACGTTGGCTGGCTGCTGCACGTTTCCCAAGCCGCCCGAGAGCATTTTTTCGGGCACGACAGCCCTCGACGATGTCGAGCTGTCGATTTTGCGCCTTGCCTGCGAGGGCAAAAGTCGTCGCGAGATCGCGGCCGAGCTGTTTATGAGCGAGGGCACCATCAAGCGCCGCATCTCGGAGATCCTGAGCAAGACCGGCTACGACAACATCATGCGCCTGGCCGTGCATGCGGTGACCGAAGGCAGCATCGTTCCCAACATGGAGCGCCCGTAATCGACGCGCTCACCCGTGTTCCGGCGTCGCAAAGATAGGCCGCCCACCGTTTCGCATCTAAAAACGGCGGGCGGCCTGCTTGTATGGGCAGCGCTGTCGGCATACAAGCGACGGGGCCGCAGGATCATTTCCTGCGGTCCCGTCTGGTGTGCGCGGATGTGTCCGCCAATCCGCGGCTGATGTTACGTGCCGTTACGCGATGGTTGCGCTGTAGGAGGCGACGTCCTCGTAGGAATCGGTCAGGTAGGCGTCGATGCCGATGGTCGTGTTGACCAGGTCGTCAAGGCTATCGAGCGTGCCGTTCGAGAACGTGAATTCCTCAGTGGCGTTGGTGCCGGGCATCAGGTGAGCCGAGAACCAGGGTTCCTTCATGGTGCCGTTGACGTTGGTCTTGCCGCTGGGGGCGTAGAAGGTCAGGTCCTTGTCGCTCTTGTTGGTGATGTTGACGACAAAACCGATGTCGCCCCACTCGTCCTTGAACTTCTCGGTGATGGTAATGGTGCACAGGTCGTCATCGGCAACGGTGACGGCGGGGGAGATTTCAATCTTCTGGACGTCGTCGTCTTCGACGGCCTCGTCGATCTCTTCTTCCTTCTCGGCCGCCTCGCGATCCTTCTTCACCGTGCCGGACAGGTCCTTGTCGGACTTGCTAAAGACAAGATTGCCGTCATCCTCTTCGAGGATGAGCTTGCCGTCCTTGAGCTTCATGTCATGCGACTCGTCTTCGGCGGTGATGGTTACGGTGGTGGCGTCCTTTGCCTCCCATTTAAGGTCGACGACTTCAAGGAACAGGTCGAGGGCACCTGTACCGTCCTCATCGAGAATCAGGACGCAGTGCACACCCCAATCCTCGAGCATCTTCATGTACTCATCGGTCAGTTCTTCGCCCTCCAGGGTTCCACCCGAGAGTTCCCAGCTGCCGACGAAGTTGGCCTTGGGGTCTTTGCCGCCGCCGCTGCAGCCCGTCAGGGCAAAGGCGAGCGCAAGGACGCATGTCAGAAATGCGAGTACGGACTTTTTGAACGTTGTCTTCATGGTGTCCTCCTTTATCGAACGAAACCCATAGAAGCAAATGCGGGGGTGGCGGATCCCCCGCCAATTACCAGATAGAGGGGCTAGGGCCTGGGCGTTCCGCAGTTGCTGCAGAACTTGCCGCCGTTTTCGCTGCCGCAGTTGGGGCAGAACCACTTGGCCGGTGCCGGGGCGGGTGCGGGACTGCCACACTCGGAGCAGAACTTGCCGGTGTTGGTGGCGCCGCAGCTGCAGGTCCATGTGCCGGCCGCGGGAGCAGCGGCGGGAGCCGGTGCGGGAGCGGGTGCCGGAGCCGGCTGCGGGGCGGCCTGCTGCTGTGCTTGGCCGGCGGCGAACAGCTGGCTGGCGTTCATGCCGCCCATGCCACCTGCCATGCCCATGCCCATAAAGCCTGCCATCGCGCCGTTGGGGTTGGCGGCTGCCGCGCGCATTGCGTCGCTCTGGGCGCTGGCAATGTTGGCTGCCGCCATGGTGGGATCGCGCATGACCGCGGCTTTCTGCAGATCCTTGATCATCTGCTCGTCCTCTTGCGAGGCGGCGATGGAGTTGACGCCAAAGCTCACGATCTCGACGCCGCGCAGGTCACGCCAATCGGCAGAGAGGACCTCGTTGAGCGCGCGGGCGAGCTCGGTGGTGTGGCCGGGGATGGCGCTGTAGCGGATGCCCATTTCCGAGATCTTGGCAAAGGCGGGCTGCAGGGCGGTGAGCAGCTCGGACTTAAGCTGGCTGTCGATCTTGTCGCGCGTGTAGCTATCGGTCACGTTGCCGCACACGTTGGTGTAGAACAGCAGCGGGTTGGTGATGCGGTACGAGTACTCGCCGTTGCAGCGCACGGAGATGTCAACGTCCAGGCCAATGTTGTTATCGACCACGCGGAAGGGCACGGGCGAGGCGGTGCCGTACTTGTTGCCGATGGTCTCCTTGGTGTTGATGAAGTAGACGCGCTGGTCCTTGCCCGCGTCGCCGCCAAAGGTAAAGCGGCTGCCGATATTGGCGAAGGTCTCCTTGATGGAATCGCCTAGGTTGCCGCTAAAGACGCTCGGCTCGCTGCCGGTATCGAAGACGAACTCACCGGGCTCCAGTGCGACTTCGATGATCTTGCCGTTTTGCACCACGAGCATGCCCTGGCCGTCGTTGACGGCGATGACGGAGCCGTTGGAGATGACGTTGTCCTCGCCGCGCGTGTTGGAGCTGCGGCCACCGGTGCGTTTGCTGCCCTTGCAGGCCAAGACGTCAGCAGGCATCGATTCGCAGTAGATAAATTCCTTCCACTGGTCGGCCATGACGCCGCCGGCAGCTCCCAATCCAGCTTTCAAGAGTCCCATGGTGATCTTCCTTTCTCGTCAAAGGCCGGGTGGTATTGGTTGGATTGCTTAGTCGTCCTTGTCGTCTTTCATGACAACGGTGGTCTCGGTGTGGCTGAAGGTGTCGTGCTTCTCGGTCAGGTCGAGCTCGCCGCAGTACTCGTCGGCGTGGGTGGCCTCGTTGGCCGTCTTGAGCTGGCCTACCAGTAGCACGTCTCCGATAATCACGATGATCAGCGGCGCGATGATGTTGATGAGGATGCCCTCGATATCAAAGGCGAGGTAATCCGGATCGAAGGCGTTCTCGCCCATAAAGAGAATCTGGGAGAGGACAAATCCGATCACAAAGAACAGCACCGAGGCGATGGCGAGCTTGGGCTTGGAACAGGGGAGCTCGCCGACCAAGCGGCCGGTCTGGCCGTTCATGGCAAACAGGTAGCTCTTGCCGTTCCACGAGGTGGAGAGCATCCAGACGGGGAACAGGGCGTAGTCGCTGTCTTCCCAGGTGTAGTCGAGCTGCTTGCTTTCGACCGTGGCATCGTCGTATTCGTCGACGACAGTCTCGCGCAGGGCCGAGATCGTGCTTTCTTCCATACGGCGCTCGGCGCGCGCCTTGCAGGTCTCGCAGTCCTCGTCGTAACGGTTGGCGATGTAGCCGGGCATATATGCGACCGAGAACGGACGCAGCGCGTCGTAGTCAAACGGCTCGATGGCGTCCATGTGGCCGTCGGGCATCTTGGACGATCCGTCGACGGGCACGCGCTTAAACGAGATATTGCCCTTGCGGTAGGCATCGTAGTGGTCGGTGGTCGTGACGGTGCGGTCGGATTCCTCGGTCACGGTCTCGTTGGTCGCGTCAAAGTACACTTCGCCGTCAACGCGGGCACCGTAGAGCCAAAACGGCACGTAGACACCTTGGACCTCGTTGATGTGGTTGCCGGTGACAAAGCTCTTGGGCAGCAAGATTTTGCCCTTGTAGTGTTCCTTGAGTGCGGCCGTGACGTCGTCGCGCCCGAGCTTAAACGGAATCACCAGGTCGGGCGAGAAGTCGCCAGAGAGCTGGCCGGGCGCCACGGCGGAGTTACCGCAGTACGGGCAGGTGGTGACGGCGACGGTGCCGTCGGACACGAGCTCGGCGCCGCACGACGAGCAGATGTAGCCGGCGTTTTGGGCGAGCTTCTGCACGGCATCGTCGGCAGCAGGTTTGGGAGCTGCGGCTGCGGCATCGGCTTTGGCATCTGCCTTGTCCTGGCGCTCGCGATAGAGGGCCTCGACTTCTTCGACTTCAAAGCGTGAGTCACAGTAGTCGCAGACAAGCTTTTGCTCGGCGCTGGCAAAATGCAGGGGACCACCGCAGGCAGGGCACTGATAGTTAACGCTCTCGAAGGCCATGATCGGTCCTTTCCGTGCCGGAGGCTATGCGCCGATGGCGCCGCCGCAGTATTCGCAGCGCCCACTGGCATCGGGAATGGTGGTGGCTCCGCAGAAGGGGCAGGTCACCGCGGTCTTGGGGCCTTGGCGGCCACGACGCTGTCGCGCGTCTCCTGGCGCAGCTGCACCAGCGCGTCGCGGACCTCGGTTGCCTGGCGCTTGGCCTCGCGGTATTCGATGGAGCCGCGCTGATCGATGGTGGAGTCGTTTACGCGCAGGTTGATCTCGGTAAAGTACGGCGTGTTGACGTGAATGGTCAGATTAAAGTCGTAATCCAGGTCGTAGCGCGGCGGGTTGTAGCTCTCGCGCTCGCCGTCCTTGGTCTCGCGATAGATTTCGGTGCGATGCTCGTCGATATCCATATCGCAGCCGAGTACCTGCGAGAACTCGATGATGTCGGGATTGGCGTCGCGCCAGCGGCTCTGCGAGGTGATGATCAGCAGGCCCGCGTCCTCATCGAGCATGATGTTGGTGCGCCCGGCAGAAAGCGTGCGCGTGGGGTTGAACGACGCCAGGCGCTCGGCGTTGGCCTCGCGGTAGGCGAGTTGCTCACGGATATCGTCCGCGGTGCTGGAGCGATAGCCGTGAAAGTAGGGGGAGAGCTTGCCGGCGCACTCTTTGCACAGGTAGCCTTCATTGATTTTTGTCTTACCTAGAAGTCCCAGCTCGGTACCGCAAATCGCGCACTCTTTCTTCTCGAACATCTTGTCAAAGAAGCCCATGGCTGCCTCCCATCAACTGGTAGCGTGTGTCACTTTTGATGATGGGGGAGTGCGCGATCTTTCACGATACCCAGACGGCTCAACGAGTCTCCACAACTGGGACACATGGCCCATTTTTGACTAGTCGTTGGGGACGTTCTCAAACGACTAGTCGCGGGGGACACTCTTCGGCCACTCATTGGGTGTTCCTATAGTTTTGTCAACCGTCGGGGCTACTCCCGGTAGGGCACCCG
>DXZW01000031.1 GCA_019419455.1 Collinsella sp.
AACGATATGGCACCGTGGGGACACATGTATGTCAATCCTGGTCTAACAGAGCCTTGATTTTATCCTAACTTTAAATTCCTATTAAACAGCCGGACGCTCATGCAAATACATCATGGCACGCCGCCGTCCATCTTGCCTTGAGCTCGTTACAACATTTGCATTAGCTTCCACAGAATTAGGAGGAGTATCCTCTCGCTATCTCATTTTGAGTCGAGTAACATCGTAAATTGACCCGACCTGAGCCACTGTCCAGCACACGGTGCAGAAACCCTCCCCCAAGAAAGAAGTTTTTTATCGCACTTACACCCACCAAGGCTCCTCTTCATACTTTTCTGCATAGGGAGAACGACACCTACTAGCAAATTCATAAACCAATAGATAGAGTTCATATGCGTCGCGATCTATCCACGCCATTCCTTCTCGGTCGTATCGCGTCTGTTCCTTTTCACACTTTTTGACAGCGTCGAGTAACTCGAAGTAGCCGCAATCACCGGAGTCAAAAAGATTACATTTCCCGATAACATCCTGATAATCACCGCGAACTGCATTAATTTTCCTAGCGATAGCAGATATCTGTTTAAGTTTCCATGAACCAGGAAAGTAGGCGAATTTCGATTTCAGAACGTAAACGTCGTCTTCAGAGGGAAATTTAGCCTCCAATCGAAGATAGGATCCTACTGACTTTCGAATTCTATTCTCCAAATGAAGCAGATATCGTCGCGTATGAGAATCTTCATCTGAGTAGTAGCGCTCGCATTCAGCCCTTTCGCAATGTTCAATTGCCTGAATTAAAGAATCCCTTTGTTCATGCCTATCATCCGATATGCAAAGCAATTGGGAGACGCATGACTCTTCCTCCTCGTAATAAGCCAAAAGAAGTCCCAAGGTGTCTTCGCATCGAGGTAGATGCTCAATGTAGCATTCATCCATTCCGCCCAGCTCAGACAATAACGGCTGAATGCCAAATAAAAAACGATCTTCAAGCTCCCGACAGCGATCGCAGTATTCAATTGTGCCGACAAACAAAGATGATATTCCTGCGCCTAAAACCGCCAACAAAACCTCGTTCATCTGTTCATCCGTTAAAATGACCGCGTTTAGAGGGCAAATATAGAAAATAAACGAGATAGCCGCAACGATGGATGACGCTATTACGATCGTTCTCGATAATCTCATGCTGTTTCACCCTTAGACAAGCGGACTGCACTTGAAATTCCAATAATCGCATCGACACGTATAAGAAAAGCTAAGCGTAGGCTCCACGAATCAAACTCCAGAAATTTAGCAAAAACCCAACGCCCTCACAGCCCTTGAGCACCCTATGCTGGATTTTCACGTCACCTCGCACTAAAGCGAGAAGTACTCACTGTCGGAGGATAAGTTCGGCCCGAGCCACGGATCACCCGTCAGGAAGAACTCCGGCCAGCGTTGCATGAACAGCGCCTGCTCGCGCTTCCAACGGCGCAGCTTTTCCTCGTTGGCCTCTTCCCTGCCGCGCGAGGTGAACTCGTAGTGGTACAGCTCGGCATAGGGCGTAAAGATGGTGCGGTAGCCCGCCTCCCACACGCGCAGGCAAAAGTCTGCGTCGTTAAAGCCGACGGCGAATTCCTCGTTATAGCCTCCGACCTGCTCAAATACGTCGCGTCGCACCATCTGGCAGGCGCCCGTCACGGCGCTAAAGTTGCCCGGTCGCACAGCACGGGCAAGATAGCCCTCGCGCTTTGCCGAGAAGTCCTGGTTGGCATGGGCAAGTGCGCCGCGCACGCCAACCAAAATGCCGGCATGCTGCACCAGATGATCGGCAAAGTAGAGTTTGGCGCCCACCACGCCCGCATCGGGACGCTGCAGATAGCCCATCGTCTCTTCGATAAAGTCGGGGCTTATGACCTCGGTATCGTTGTTGAGCAGCAGCAGGTAGTCGCCCTTGGCGTGCTTCACACCAAAATTGATGATCTGAGAGTAATTGAACTCGCCCGGCCAGTACACAACACGTGCGTTACCCTTGCCTTCGGATACTACAGCCACGCGCTCTGGCAGGGTTTCGTAATACGCAAACGTCTCCGGGGCTTTGCTGTTGTTCTCCACCAAGACGATCTCGTAATTGGCATACGTTGCCTTCTGAGCGATCGACATCACGCAGGCATCGAGCGTCTCAATGTGATCCTTGGTGGGAATCACAATACTCACCAGCGGCGCAGACTCCGGCAGCGCATAACGCATGCGATAGACAAACGGCGTCTCGGTCTCCTCGACCGTTCCGCAAATGCCCAGCGCGTTAAAGTGGCGCTGCAGCGCAAGACGGCCGGCTTCGATAGCATACGGCTTGCTATCGGCAGAGCCGTCGGCGGTCGATCCCGGATGCACGCGCCAGTGATACAGCACATGCGCAACGTGCTCAAAGCGCGCGCCGGCTGCAAGGCAGCGAAGCGTCAAGTCGTAGTCCTGGGCACCCGCAACGTCTTCTGGGGACGTGCCAATACGATCGATTAGCGCCTTCTCCACCATCAGGAAATGCGTCACGCAGTTATGGCTATAGAGCAGATCGACGTTGAGCTGCGTCTTAAAGACAGGCTGACCCCACTCCCCCGTTTTCTGGAACATGTCCTCGTCGCAGAACAGGACCTGGGGGCGCTCGCCCTCGGCCGCCTTATTCAGCGCGGAAACATACTGGAATAACGCGTCCGGCTCCAGAATGTCATCGTGGTCCAAGAACGCGATGTAGTCGCCCGTCGCTTGCTCGATACCTGCGTTGGTGTTGACCACAATGCCGCCGTTGCCGGGAAGCTCGATGCGACGGATGCGCTCGTCGTTGGCACCTGCCACAAGGGCGGCCACCGCATCCCATTCAGGCGAGGCATCCATAAGGAGCAGTTCCCAGTTGTCATAGCTCTGGGCTAGCACCGAGTTCAGCAGCTCGCGCAGGTATTCCCGATCAGTCTTGTAGCACGGCACCACAATGCTCACGAGCGGTCTATAGGCAAAGGCCGCCGAAGCGACACGCTGGCACGCCAAATCGCCCGGCTTTGCGCGATGTCGCTCAAACCAACGTCGATAAGCTGCGTCGTCTGCACGCGCGTCCTTCATGCGGTTCCAACTGTCATCGACCATGCCGTTGTACAGGCGACCATCCATGGCGCAAAACCCGCTCTGGATCTGCTCTGTGGGGTCGCTCACAATCGCGACAAAATCTCGTATATCCTGAGGCATCTCAACGCTCAGATACGTTTTATTGACGCGGCATCCGTTGCGCTGCGGCACATCGATCTGCGACTCAAACACATGCACGGTAGCATCGATGGCATTCATATGCGCATCGAAGATCTGGAGCTCAGGCGCGCACTGGAGGTCTCCCGCCCAAGTAACCTCATAGCGCCACACCGCGCCGGCGTCTGCCGGCAAATAGCGAGTGGCATCGATCTCGTAGAAGCCGCAGTGTTCGCCACGCTGCGCATCGCGGATAAGCGCACACAGCGCAGGCTTTGCTTTGTAGTTAATCTTGGATTCCAGCTTGGCCACGCGGCTATCGAGGCGAATGGAGCCCAACCTTTGGCCACCGGATGCAAAAACGACATCCATCGACGAGCCATCCAAAAACGGAAGCACCAAGACGGCGAGCTCGCGCTCGTAATCGGAAACGGAAGGGCAAAGCGCCAGCACGCGGCCGTGATCGACCGGGAGCACCAGCGACGGCACACAAGAGCCGCTCGTCGTCGCATGGGCAAACGCTTGAGAACCCTCCCGCTCGATAAGCGCGGCGACATCCTGACCGGCAAAACGAAGCAGCACAAACAGACGGCCCTGACTGCGGCAAAGCGCCAAACGCTTGATACTCATCTACACTTCTCGCTTTCCCAGGGCGTTCGCTGCCATGCGTTTGCAGGCACCCAGGCGCCCAAACCTCAAGACGTCGTAATCGAACATGAGCTTTTTGCACTCACGGGCATTGGGGGCCTTGCTGGTAAGCGCCGCACGCACCATAGCAGCAACAGAAGGAGCGCATTGTGCGAGCGCAGCATCGCTGCCCGCGGCAGAACCGGCAAGCGCCGTGGCAACGGCAGCAAACACCTTACCGCAGTCCGTACTCAACAGCCTGAGCGCATCGTACAGCACCAGATCGCAGAGGAAGTACGCCAGGTCATCGGCATGCTGAGCATCGAGACCGTCGCGCTGCCAGTCAGCCAGCACCGCGGAGTAAATCTTCACGTGCTCCAGCAGACGTGTCTCGTCGTCGTAGCGCATGGTGTCCATGAGCGAACCCTTGCGCGCTACGCGGTAGTCATACAGCTTGTTCGAGATAAGCGCGGTCTTACGCGAACGACCGTACACGGCAAAATCGAAGACCTGGTCCTCGCCATACTTAACGGTTTCGTCGAACACGATCCCGTTACCCAGCAAAAACTCACGCTTGCAGGCAGTGCGCCATGCAAAGGGGCGAGAAGCTTCCTTAAACAGCAGGTCGGAGCTATAGCCTTCAAACGACACATCGCGCGGGCTCAGCACATAGTTAAGCCACGGATACCCCGCCTCCAGCGGATACGGATTCGCGCCAAAGGTCAAAACGTCGCAGTCCTCGCACTCAAAGGTATCGACGATCACGCGGCATGCATCGGGCGTAAAGCGGTCGTCGGAATCCAAGAACGCGACGATAGGCGCCGTGGACGCAGCGATGCCTGCATTACGTGCACTCGACAGGCCACCGTTCTCCTTATCGACCAGCGTAAAGCGCGCATCCTTTTCGCAATAAGCGGCCGCAATATCGCGCGAGCCATCCGGTGAGCCATCGTTGACCAGCACGCCCTCCCAATCGAGCATATCCTGCGCAAGCAGGGAGTCCAGGCACCAGGCCAGGCACTCCTCCACTTTATAGATGGGAACGACAACGGAAATCTTGGGGGTAACCATAATCACTCGCTCCTACAGTGCGGCCGGAACGTCATCAGGGTGCGGGTTGTCGCCGTAGGTGCGCTGATACGTCAGCACGCGCCAGACCAGCGGCAGGCCGCCAATCTTAAAGTAGTGCTTAAACGTATTGAGCTTGCCCGGCTTCTTAAAGTCAAAGCGCGAATCGATATAGGCGCGGGGCGACTTGACCATCAGGCGCAAATCGGTCTCGCCGCGTGGATCAAACAGCGACAGGTCAAAGCGACCGGCATCCCAGTCGGCCTTGAGCTCGGGTGAAGCCTTCTCCCAAAACTGCCCACGCAGCTCATCGACCAGGCGCTCATCATTCCAACGGTACGTATCGACCTTCATGCGCATTAAAATGCCCTGGAGCTGAGCCTTGAGCTCGGGACGCTCGTCCAAAAAACGTTGCATCTCGGCATATTCGTCGCACACGCAAAACACCTTGTTGGGCGAATTAACGGAGCTCTTCTCGTTATCCTGGCGATAGCACAAAATGGGGTCCGCAATAAACGCGGCGCGCTCGGCGCAAGCCCAAACCTTAAAGTTAAAGCCTGCGTCCTGATACGAGGCACCCGGCGTGGGAAGGAACCGAATCTGATTGTCGTTGAGGAACTCGCGCCGATAGATAGCCGACCAAATGGAAGGTTTGCGGTAGAAGATGCCCGGGCGATCGACAGGGCGATACGCGGCGCCCGTCATATGCTCGTCGATAATCCCAAACAGCTCACGGCGCTCGCTGGGCGTGGACCAATACTGGTAAAAGTCGCCCTTCACCACATCGGCATGCTCAGCATCGGCCTTGGCGACCAGCTTTTGGAGCGAATCCTCAAACATAAAGTCGTCGGACTCCAGAATGCCCACGTATTCGCCGCATGCCATCTCCAGGCCGCGGTTCATCGAGTCGCCGTAGCCGCTGTTGGCTTTGTCGATCATCTTTACACGGGGGTCGCGCTCCATGTACTCGCGGATGATATTCGGCGAGCTATCAGTGGAACCGTCATTGATACAGATGATCTCGATGTCCTTGAGCGTCTGCGCCACGGCGGAATCGAGGCACTCGCGCAGATAGCGCTCGACATTGCAAATGGGGACAAGCAGCGAAACTTTAGGGGTATCAGAGTTCTGCAAGAGAACCTCCTGTTGAATAGCGTGTAACAGGGTTATTTTAGCAGCCGGGTTGCGGCGGGCGGCAGCGCTTGGAATTAGATAAAGCGCTCCAGACAGGCTTTGAGACCGCGAGTCGAAAGATAGAACAGCGTGGCGTCTGCCATCGAAACGCCCGAGGTCGCCGCAACGAGCTTGTGGGCAACACGCCGAACGGCGCCCTTAGCAGGCATATCCGCCCACGCCGTTCCCAAAAACGTCGTGAGATCCATGTTGACGCGAGCCGCCACGCGATAGAAACCATCGGCATCCAAGCGCGCCAGGTCGAACACAATTAGGTCTAAAAACCAAGTTATCAGCTCGCCGGGGCACAGGTCCAAAAGACCGTAGGCCGCCCAGTCCTCCAAGACCTCCTCGAGCATCCTCATGTGGGCGTCAAGCTTTTTGGCGCGAGCATCGGCACTGTTGAACTCGTGCGTCGCCGATTCACTCTCCATCACGTAGTGGTAGAACTTGTCCGGCATGACGACGGTCTTGCGGGCAAGCGCATAAGCCGCAAATTGGAAGACGACGTCCTCGCCCAAAGCCAAACCGGGGGCGAAGCGAATGCCTTCGCGATTGAGCAGCTCGCGTGAAAAAGCCGCGCGGCATGCATAGGGCTGTGCGTTTGCGTGGAACAGTAACTGGGGATCTCGTGCGCCAAAAATGCCCGCCTTGGGACTCATGAGTTGCTGGACGCGTTTGGGGGCAGCATCGGCGGGTTCACAGACACCGCCAAAAACGGCAGCCTCGGCATCTGCAGACTCCATGGCATGCAGCACGCGCTCGACCGTCTGGGCATCGATGTAATCGTCGGCGTCCACAAAAAAGACGGTCTCGCCCTCGGCGGCATCGATACCAGCATTTCGAGCACACGAGACGCCCGCGTTTTCCTGGTCAATCACCAGTACGTGATCGTCGGCCTGCGCGATCTGGCGCAACACGTTCAACGAATCATCAGTCGAACCGTCGTTGACGCAGACAACCTGAATCGAGCGCTCGGACTGGGCCAACAGCGAATCGAGACATCGCTGAATGGAGCGCGCAGAGTTGTAAACGGGGACGACAATGGTAGCTTTAGGACACGAGGCCTCTCCCATGCCGACCTACCCCCTCAGCGATTCGATGAGGAAGGCAGCAACCACGCCTGGGCCTCCAACCGAGGCGTAATACTTAGCACGCCCCAAGGCACCATCCGTCGCAAAACTCGGGTGCTCGTCAACCCAGCCCTCAGGATCTTTGAGGATGGCAGCGAGATTTGCGCGCTTCCACGGCTTGAGGTCGTCAAGCGAAAAGTCCCCGGCGTCCAAGGCCGCCTGAAATTCCTTGGCCATCTGCACCAGGAACTCCTTATAGAACTTAGGCGCCAGGCGCACGTAGTTCCACATGTACGAATCGTACTTAATGAGCTGATTGAACTTGAGCATGCGCGCGACATCGACGCTTGCGTGGTCGCGGGCATAATCCTCTCGAATCCAACGCTCAATCTCGGCATACTCGGTATTGACGCAAAAGACCTTAGCCGAAGAATTGACCGAGGAATTCTCGTTGTCCTGTCGATACGACAAAACAGCATCATGCAGGTAAACAGCCTTATCGGCGCACGCGATCACCTTAAAGGCGAATGACGTGTCCTGAAAGGATGCCCCCGGAGTCGGCAGGAACTTAATGCCGTTGCGCTCAAGAAAATCGCGACGGTACACTGCCGACCAAATCGACGGCTTTTGCTTAAAGAACTGCGTCGTGTCGCTCGGGTGCACCGGCTTACCGCAGTCCTTGGCCTTAAACATCTCGTGCAGTGAACGGCGCTCCTCGGGCTTAGACCAGTAGAAATCAAAGTTCGCCTTCGCAAAGTCGGCATTATTGCTATCGGCGGCCGAGACAAGCTTTTCGAGTGCGTCGGGCGCCATAAAGTCATCGGACTCCAAGATGCCAACGTACTTGCCACGCGCCATCTCCAGACCGTGGTTCATCGAGTCGCCGTAGCCGCTGTTGGCCTTGTCGATCATCTTGACGCGCCTATCGCGCTCCATATACTCGCGGATAATCGCCGGCGAGTTGTCGGTCGACCCGTCGTTAATGCAGATGATCTCAATATCCTTGAGCGTCTGCGCCAGGGCGGAATCGAGGCACTCGCGCAGGTAGCGCTGAACATTGTAAATGGGAATAAGCAGCGACAGAACAGGGCTGCCAGAGGCGTTAGTAGACAAATGTGCTCCTTAGGAAATACCTGTCGTTTCATGGTATCAAAGGGTCAGCGCGCCAGCGGGCGTTTATATAATCTATGGAGCCTCTTGCGGGCAAAGCAGCCCCACGTCATGCGGCGGGCCCATGGCAGGTTCCTGCGTTTTATTCAAAGCTTGCCGTCAAGGTGCGCCGAGCCTTTACAATAGGACAGTCCCAAGGACGTATTCGATAGCTTCCGCGCAGCGCTCGCCCGCCGCGCGTGAAAGGATATATTGCCCCATGCCTTCAACCCTTCCCGCTCCCATCGACAAGCTCGCCATCGTCGTCGTAACGTACAAGCGCCAGGAACTCCTGGCCAACTTGTTCGACTCCATGACCGAGCTCACGGCAGCGCCCTGGCGCATCGTGATTGTCGATAACGAAAATTCGCGCGAGACCGAGGCCATGTGCTCCGCATTCAACGAGCGCCTGGCCAACCTGTGGGGCATCGACACCGAGCAGCCCGACGCGCAGGGCGGCACCGACCGTGTCATCTACGCCCCGCAGCTCGAAAACGGCGGCGGTGCGGGCGGCTTCTCCGCCGGCACCAAATGCGCCTACGACCTGGGCGCCCAGTGGTTCTGGGTGATGGACGACGACGTGCTCGTCATCCCCGAAGGCATCGAGCGTCTTGCCAAGTGGACCGACCGCTACGATGTCATCCAGGGTTCGCGCCTGGACTTTGACGGCGGCGCTTTCTTTTGGCAGTACCAGCTCATCCTTTCGCTCGGCATCCCTAACCCCATCGCCAAGTGGGATCTGGGTCCCGAGGGCTACCGCGCCATGAACCAGCTGTGCTTTGAGGGCGGCATGTTCTCGCGCCGCGTGGTCGACAAGATTGGCCTGCCCGACGCGCGCTTCTTTATCTACGGCGACGATGCCTGCTACGGCTACGTAGCCAGCCAGCACTTCCCCGCCGCCGTGGTCGCCGACGTGGTGCTCAAGCGCGCCCGTGCCGTCTCTAACTGGGATATCGCCGGCAAACGCCAGCTCAACTCTACGAGCGACACCAACCGCTACTACATCATGCGCAACCGAGGCTTCCTCGCTCGCTATATGCAGATCTACGGTGACTACCACCCCATGTTGTTCCGCCTGGGCAATGCCGCGACCTTCTGCAAGGAATTCATTCGCCTGGCCGCCGTTGACAAGTGCTTTAAGACCGGTATTCCGGCGCTGCGACGCGGCATGAAGGACGCCCGCAAGATCGTTAAGGATCCCAACTGGAAGCCCATGCCGCCCATGAAGGACACGGAGTAACAGAAGCCGGAAACACCTCAGCGCTTAAAGCCGCTGGTGCACCGTAGCCACATGCTGTCCATCAAACCCAAACCCCCAGCGCATGCGGCCAACGCCGGGTCGCGGCACACGGATTTCGTCGATGCCGTCGCGCTCTATGTCGAGTAGCGACTGCACGGCCAGCAATTCCAGGCCCAGCGCATCCACATCGGGGTCATACATCAAGTTAATCGTTATCAGCGGTCGCTCGTCCAGCATGCCAATCGTGTCTGCTACGTCGAACACAGCACCCGTAGGGAAAACCTGGATGTCCCAGCGACCCGCGCCACACTTTCGCCTCGAGGCAGGATTGGCATAGCCCGGCAAGCCAAAGCAGAGCCCCTGCAAGAGCAGATGATATGGCAGCGGCTTATCTGGGTCGGTCTCACCGATTCCCGCATCCCCCAGGATGCGGCTTAGCGCCCGCCTCACGGTATCCTCGTTCCCACGGCACAGCCCGTCGCGAAACGCATCGACGTCTCGAATGTCTTCGGCAGCGCACTCAAACCACTCAACAATTACTAGACGCAAGACCTGGCGAAGCTCTTTATTGGGCAATCGCAAAACACGGAGGCGATCGCCATGCTCTGGCTCCTCAGTCATATCTGTCGTCAGGAAACCGGACAGATACAGCGCTGTCCACATGCCATCGTCAGGCGAGACATCTGGCTCTGCAGTGCCCAAACAAAGCGGGACCTCAGCGCACCCATGGGCCTCGAGCAAATCAAACAAGACCGAAAGGCGGTCGAGATTCCACCCGGCAACTACCCTACTCAGGCAATCGGCATATCCATACAGATCGGCACGCACAGGCGCCGCGCAGCCTCGGTCCAGAAAACCGATCACACGCTCTGGACTCGAGCAATAGGCCCTGCCAAACCGATACCCCTCGAGCCATTCACGCGCATCATTCAGGTATTCCTCGCGCCCAGCATGATTCAAAAGAGCCTCGACCTCGGCATCCGAAAAACCGAACCAACGGTCACACCACGCCGACAGCGGCGTCGTCAGACAATACGAGCAGCCGCGCGAAGAAAGCGCCGCTTCGGCAGGACCGGGACACTCCCCCATCAGACACGTCAGCCGCAACGAATCGCGCGCAGTGGCAATGGCGTCAAACAGCGCACGGTCAAGTAGTTCTGCCGGATCGGCGTCGGAAGCGTCCCTCGCGCTCGCACGGCGAGACCACGCCGCATCGTACCCATCAACGAGCAATACAACCTGCTCATCGCAGGCAATCTCCAGCAGCTCTATGAGCACACCGAGCACCGAGTCAACCTCGTCCGCGCTCGCCACGCCACGCGCGACACGTTCGATGTGACGCACCTTATCTCGAGCTAAATCCGGAGCCTCCAAGAGCGCCAACAAGCGAGCGCACTCGCCCGAAAGGGCATCGCGCACGACGCCGGCAACAGCGGGGCCACGCCTCCCAGCGCCAGAAAAGTCCAGCGATATCACCGGATAGCAAGCATACTCATCCCGATAGCGCCCGCCGTTCGCATCCCAAATCTGAGCATCGGCAAACAAACGCTGACCAGAGCGACCGACCGCTGGACGCTCCAGAAAAGCCCTGAGCATCGACAAGTTCATGCTCTTGCCAAAACCCTCGGGTCGACAGCACACCACAACGGACGCGTCGCAGTCCAACACATCGGCAATAAACATGGTCTTGTCAACCAGCATGCAACGACCAATGGCATCGGCAAAATCATGCACACCGACCGGCAAAACCGCATCATCGACATGGTTGACAAGCCGTACGCCAAAAGTATCGTCACTGTTGCAATACTCCTGTTCAGACACCGTAACTTCTCCCTAAAACGCAGCACGAAGCCCATTGTAGCGAGCAGTTCAAGTGCAACGCTGGATCCGTGCAAAGGCATCGGGCAACGGTAGGAACAAAGGCCTTGAGGGGGCATAACAAATCGTTGTGCAACAAAATGGGGCCCGATGCAACTGCACCGGCCCCCATTGCGAATCTTTAGTTGTCGGGCAACCGAAAGGGACTACTCCTCGGAGTCGTTCTGCCCAGCAGCCTTCTTTTGCTGATCGAGCTTATGCTTGCCACTCACAATAGACGTGGCACCCAGCGTGGCCAAGCTTGCACTGGCAAGGCTCGCCATCACGATGAGGTCGCCCGTCTTGGGCATGATGCCGCCCGAGGTCTTAGTGGTGGTAGTCGTCGTGGGCACCGTATTGGAGTCATTTTGCTCCTGGTTCTGGTTGTCGGTGTTGCCCTTACCGCCGTCCTCGCCCTGCGGCTTTCCGTCGTCGGTTTTGCTCTTTTCCTCGTCCTTCTTCTGAGCGGACTTCTCGCCCTTTTCCTCAGAGCTAATACCCTTATCGGACTCGGTCTTCTCGGAATCATCGCCCTTGGAGTCGCCCTTTGCGACCTCGGTCTTTTCCGTGGAAACCTGGTCAGAATTGTTCTTGTCAGGAGACAAGCTGCTTGCGCCAGCCATCAGCGAGGAACCAAACGTGTAGCCAAGCTGCACAACGAAAGAGGGCTTCTTGCCCGTCGAAGTAACGGGCGCGTCCGGCGCCTTATTCGAGTCGCCCTTGGAAGCACCAGAATCAGAAGCGGCGCCAGAGTTAGAGTCATTGCTAGAACCAGTATCGGCGGAAGAATCGCTCGAGCCAGTGGAGGAGTCGGAGGAACCAGCGTCAGTCGAACCAGAGGCGGCACTGTCCGTATTGCCGGCAGAGCTTGAAGACGAATCGCCCGCAGCAGAGCCGTTGGAATCGGAGCCGCTCGAGGTAGAGCCGTCGTTGGCAACGTCACCAGCAGAGCCATCGCCTCCAGCATCGGTCGAGGGCGTATCCATCTTGTCATCGTTGGCATCGTCGCTCGAGTCGTCATTCGAATCAGGCGTCGGCGAAGGTGCCGGCGTGGGCTCGGGCTGCACGGGCTCCACAGGCGTTGCCGCGGCAGCCTCGTCCTCGGCAATATAGACCAGACAATCCTTGAGCTCATTGCGGTAGCGGTTCTTCCAGCCCTCGTGATACTGGGGCTGGCTTGCATACTTGGTCGCCACGTTATTGACCACGCTGTTGGAAAGCGCCGTCACAAACTCGCGGTCCGTCATGCTGTTGGAAAGGTTTGCCCAGCGGAAGAAGTCTCTGCAGCCACCGGTGCCGCACATGTTGGTGATACTCCACACCATGCCCTTGACGCAGTCGGCGCGGCCGGAGATGTCAATGCCAAGAGCGCTCTTGAACCACGCCTCGGTCACCGCATAGTAGGAGTTGTACGCATAGGCATCCTGCAGCGCCGAGAACTCAGTCGGATCGGTGTTGTAAGCACCCAGGAAGGCATCCTGCGCGATGCGGCCCAGCTCGGTGAGCTGGCCGTTCGCATACATGGGGTTTTTCGCGTTGGAAATCTCGCTGCCGCGATCGATCGCAGCCTTAAGCATGCCGTACTTGGCAGAATCGTAGTTATAGACCTGCTTCATAAACGGAATGAGCGACCAACGACGGTCGAACTGGTAATAACCCAGCGCGTTATAGCCGTCGCCATACGAAAAGCCCTGGTTATAGTTGCCGTGGCTCTCATATTTGGTGAAGTACTTCATCTCGGCAGTCACGTTGACAAACGAGACCCCCTGAACCGACCTCAGCACGCCCGAAAAAGACTGCTGGGTGTAAAGGCCTTTGTCGATATCGGTGGCATCCGAGGCAACACCCGGCGTGGGCTCCTCGGCAACAGCAGTCACAGGCGCGGCAACGGCGCCAAACGAAAGCGCCAGCGTCAGGCCCGCCACAATCGCGGAATGCTTGGGCTGCATAAGATCCTCCCTGCATTGGTGTAGTTAAAGTGCAGTTTGCAAAGATAAATCTAAGTATTGCAGCTCGCCCGCCGTTGCACAACAGCCCCTCGGTAAACGGCAACGACCCTCCGCGAAATCTTAAGGAATTAAACAAACTGGTCGTCGGGCGCCATCAGAAGCTCGCCGTAACGCTCCATCAGTCCGTCCCTCAACTGACAGAAAGCGGGAATATAGGCGTTCAAGATGCGCCGAATCAAATCTTGAGCGAGCTTGTTGTCATAGATATGAACGTTCGTATTGCGGTCTCTGAGCATATCTAGCCAGGCTGCCTCATCAATAAAGTCATAGAATCGGTAGGACTCCTTCAAGATGGCACGAGGAGACCCCGACGCGGCAAGCGTGGCACCCTCATACTCGAGCAGACGCTTAAGGAGCTTCCAGCTCAGTTCAAATTGAAGATTGAACTTATTAATCAATCCACTCTGAACAAAATCATTATTGAGATCCTGATTGGGCGCATCCTCAAGATTCGCCAAAGCGCTGGCAAAGTTCTCATATTTTTTCATACAGGACCACACCATCCCTAGCTATTTCATCGAGCAACGACTGCGATGCGGGCTCATCGAGATTGACGACGTCTACATCTAAAAGAGTATCAAGACGCTCCTCAATCAAATATGAGAAACGGCCGAAATCCCGGCAACCTGCTACAGCAATATCAATATCGCTCTTAGGCAAGTTGTCGCCTCGAGCACGGGAACCAAACAGCACAACCTTATCGGCGTCACATTCCCGAGCAAAAACTTCAATTTGCTTATACACCTTGTCGAGAGATGCCATTTGCAGCCCTACAGCTTAATGTCAAAGTTGATCTCGGGGACGGCGGCCAGGTCGGCCAGCGTCACGCCGTCGACGTACTTTTCGATCACGTCGTCCAGACCGCGCCAGAACTTGACGGTCGAGCAAAGATCACTGCGGGTACAGCTGTTGTCGATGCCATCGCACGCCACCGGAGCCGTGCTGCCCTCAACGGCACGCAGGATGTCGCCAGCACGCACCTCGACGGGGTCCTTGGCCATCATGTAGCCGCCGCCCTTGCCGCGCACGCTCTTAAGCAGGCCCGCCTTCATGAGCGGACGGACCAGCTGCTCCAAATACTTTTGCGAGATATGCTCGCGGTCGGCGACCTCGCGCAGGGCGATTTTGCCCTCGACGTCACCAAGCGCTGCGATATAGATCATCAGCCGGAGGGCATAGCGGCCCTTAGAAGAAATGAGCATACCTACCCTCTCATCGTTACCGGGACAAAATACCAGGTTTGTTTGTCCCAAATCTTATGCACGCGGGGCAAACAAACCTGATTATTATGTCCCGCATCTAAAAAGTCGAGTGGATTAGTCGGGTTTTCCCTTGACTAACGCCGAACCCATAGTAACTTTATTCCGAGAAGATTCCTAGGGTTTAGTACACCTATGAGTACACCATATACAGAGAGGGACAGCATGAGCGCAAATCCGCTGCTTTCCATCGAAGGTCTGACCGCCTCCGTGGACGAGAAGACCATCCTCCACAACGTCAACCTCAACGTCGCCGCCGGCGAGACCCATGTGCTGATGGGACCCAATGGCGCCGGCAAGTCCACCCTCGGCCACCTGGTCATGGGCGACCCCGTCTACACCGTCAACAACGGCCGCATCGTCTTTGACGGCCAGGACATCACCGAGCTCACCACCGACAAGCGTTCGCGCGCCGGCCTGTTCCTGAGCTTCCAGGCCCCGGTCGAGATCCCGGGCGTGCCGCTGTCAAGCTTTTTGCGTGCCAGCATCGCCGGCCGCCCCGGCCTGAAGATGAAGGGCAAGGAGTTCCGCCGTCGCGTCAAGGAGCTCGCGGCCGAGCTCAACATGGACACCGCCTACCTCAATCGTGAGCTGGGCGTGGGCTTCTCGGGCGGCGAAAAAAAGAAGGTCGAGATGCTCCAGCTTCTGCTGCTGCAGCCCAAGCTCGCCATCCTGGACGAAACCGACTCCGGTCTGGACGTTGACGCCCTGTCCACCGTCAGCCACGGCATGGACGCCTACCGTAAGAGCTGCGACGGCTCCATGCTCATCATCACGCACAACACGCGCATCCTGGAGCACCTGGATGTCGACCGCGTCCACGTTATGGTCAAGGGCCATATTGTGCGCGAGGACGACGCCTCGCTGATTCCCTGGATCGACAAGAACGGCTTTGAGACCTTCGAGCGTGAGGCCGCCGAGCAGCGCGCCCAGGCCGAGGCCGCCGCTGCCGAGCAGCAGGCGTAAAGGGGCAATGCAATGACCAAGAACCGCACCGAGGTCGCGGACATCGACCGCAGCCTCTACGACTTCACCTATGGCGAGGAGGGATTCGAGCGCCTCGACGCCGGCATCACGCCCGACATCGTGCGCGAGATCAGCGCCAAGAAGGACGAGCCGCAATGGATGCTCGACCTGCGCTTAAAGTCCCTCGAGATCTTCAACCGCTTCCCCGACCCGACGTGGGGCCCCTCCATCGAGGGCCTAGACATGGACAACATCGTCACCTACGTCAAGCCCAACACCGACCAAAAGCACGACTGGGAGTCGGTGCCCGACGACATCAAGAACACCTTTGAGCGCCTGGGCATCCCCGAGGCCGAGCGCAGCTATCTGGCGGGCGTCGGCGCGCAGTACGACTCCGAGCTGGTCTACCACAACATGCAGGACACCGCGTCCAAGATGGGCATCGTCTACTCCGGCATCGAGGAGGCCCTGCACGACCCGCAGTGGGAGCCGCTCATCCACGAGAAGTTCATGACGCTCATCCCACCCACCGACCACAAGTTTGCGGCCCTGCACGGTGCCGTGTGGTCGGGAGGCTCGTTTGTCTACGTTCCCAAGGGCACCAAGCTCGATTTTCCGCTGCAGAGCTACTTCCGCCTCAATGCCAAGGGCGCCGGCCAGTTTGAGCACACGCTCATCATTGTCGAGGACGACGCCGACCTGCACTTTATCGAAGGTTGCTCCGCGCCCAAGTACAACGTGGCCAACCTCCACGCCGGCGCTGTTGAGCTCTTTGTGGGCAAGCGCGCGCACCTGCGCTACTCGACCATCGAGAACTGGTCCAAAAACATGTACAACCTCAACACCAAGCGTGCGCGCGTGGACGAGGATGGAAACATCGAGTGGATCAGCGGCTCCTTCGGCAGCCACGTGGGTTATCTCTACCCCATGAGCGTGCTCAACGGCCGCCGCGCTCGCTCGAGCTTTACCGGCATCACCTTTGCCGGTGCCGGCCAAAACCTCGACACCGGATGCAAGGTCGTGCTCAACGCGCCCGAGACATCGGCAACCGTCGAGACCAAGGGCATCTCCAAGAGCGGCGGCATCCAGACCTTCCGCAGCTCCATTGTGGCCACGCCTAAGGCCGAGGGCTCCAAGGCAACCGTGAGCTGCCAGTCGCTCATGCTCGACGACCAGAGCCGCTCCGACACCATCCCCGCCATGGACATCCGCGCCAAGAACGTCGATATCGGCCACGAGGCCACCATCGGTCGCATCGGCGACGACAAGGTGTTCTACCTGATGAGCCGCGGCATCTCGGAGGAAGAGGCCCGCACCATGATCGTCAACGGCTTTGCCAACCCGGTCTCCAAGGAGCTACCGCTTGAGTACGCCGTTGAGATGAACAACCTGATCAAGCTCGAGATGGAAGGAGCGATCGGATAATGAAACAGGAAACCAACACCGCTGCCACCACGCTCGAGCAGGTCAACGCTATGCCGGCCGCCACTTGGGGTTGGCTCAAGATGAACCAGACCAAGCTCGAGCTTTCAGACGAGCTTGCCACCGCTCCCGCCGAGGCCGTTGAGGTTGAGGACCTGGAAGAGCAGTTTGCTGGCACGGCCGACGCGTTTAACGCCGCCATGGAGGCCATGGCCGAGCGCTTCCCCGAACGCCGCGCCTCCGCCCCCGGCGACGCCGCCGACCGCGCCCGCATCACGCCCGAGACCGAGCTCGACGTGCCCGCAACCTCCGTCTACCAGGCCAGCGCCATCAAGCTCGAGGAGGAGCTCTCCCCTGCCGAGGCCTTCGAGACCGGCATGGGCGAGGCCGCCTACACCTATCTGGCCGATCACGCCACCAAGCGCGTCGTCATCGATGTGCCCGCATACAGCCACGCCACGGTTACCGTGCGCGTGAGTGGCGTCGACGCAGCGGCAGCGATTGCCGCCATCGATGTCGTCGCCCGTCCGCAGGCAACGCTCGACCTGCAGATCGCCCTGGACTCCCCCGTTGCCGGCCAAGGCGTCGTGGGCTCCGTGCTGCGCGTGTGCGCTCACGAGTACGCCACCGTCAACGTGACCTGCACGCAGACGCTCGATGACAGCTGGATCGCACTCGACGACACCGGTCTGTTCCTGGACGAGGGCGCGCGCGTCAACGTGCAGCACACCGTCCTGGGTGCCGGCGCCAGCGCCACCGGCCTTGCCGGCGACCTGCTGGGCGACACCGCCAAGGTGACCATCGATACCGATTACCTGGGTGCCCGCGAACAGGTGCGCGACTTTAACTACGAGCTGCGCCACCGCGGCCGCAAGACCGAGTGCGAGATTGACGCCAACGGCGTGCTGACTGGCACGTCCAAAAAGGTCTACCGCGGCACCATCGACCTCGTGCACGGCTGCAAGGGTGCCGTCGGCACCGAGCGTGAGACGGTGCTCTTGGCCAACAAGGGCGTCGACAACAAGACCGTTCCCGTCATCCTCTGCGACGAGGACGACGTCGCCGGCAACCACGGCGCCACCATCGGTCACGTCCGAGACGAGCAGCTGTTCTATCTCGCCTGCCGTGGCCTTGACCAAAGCGCTGCCGAGGACCTGTTCATCCGCGCCAAGCTGGAGGACGCCGCACTTTCCGCAACCGACGAGCGCACCCGCACCGCCGTCGTCCGTCTGGGCAACAACCTGATCGATAACTTTGAGGAGGAGCTCGCATGATCGACACCGAGCACGTTAAATGCGATACCTGTACTGCCCCCGAGCCCATGGAGCTCGACGCCAGCGACGAGGCCTCGCGCGGCTGGCCTACCGTCGACATCGAGACCAATCCCTACAAGGCGCAGTTCCCGCTGTTCCAGCAGCACCCCGAGATCGCCTTCCTCGATAGCGCCGCCACCGCGCAGCGCCCCGCCTGCGTGCTCGACGCCGAGCGCGACTTCTACCAGCGTATGAACGCCAACCCCCTGCGCGGCCTGTACTCGCTGTCCGTCGAGGCCACCGAGGCCATCGCGAAGGTGCGCCAGCAGATCGCCAACCTCATCGGCGCTTCCCAGGCCGATGAGATCGTCTTCACCCGCAACACGAGCGAGTCGCTCAACCTGGTCGCCAAGAGCTTTGCGCCCACGGTCCTCGAGCCGGGCGACGAGGTCGTCATCACCATCATGGAGCACCACTCCAACCTAATCCCGTGGCAACAGGTCTGCCGCGAAACCGGCGCCAAACTCGTCTATCTCTACCCCACCAAGACCGGCCAGCTCACCACCGAGGAGGTTCTGTCCAAGGTGGGCCCCAAGACCAAGATCTTGGCCGTGGGTCAGGTCTCTAACGTGCTGGGCGTCGAGAACCCGGTCAAGAACCTCGGTAAGCTCGTGCACAAGTACGGCGGCTATCTGGTCGTCGACGGCGCGCAGTCGCTGCCGCACATGCCGGTCGATGTGGCCGACCTGGGGGCCGACTTCTTTGCCTTTAGCGCGCACAAGGCCATGGGCCCCATGGGCATCGGCGTGCTGTGGGGCAAGATGGACCTGCTCAACGCCATGCCGCCCATGCTTACCGGCGGTGAGATGATCGACTCGGTCACCGAGCAAGACGCCGTCTGGGCGCCCGTCCCCGAGAAGTTCGAGGCCGGCACGCAGGACGCCGCCGGCATCTTCGCCACGGGCGCGGCGCTTGACTACCTGGTCAACACGGTGGGCTACGAAAACATCCAGGCACGCGAGCAGGCACTCGTCCACTACCTGATGGGCGAGCTCATGCAGCTCGACTTTGTCCAGATTATCGGCTCCATCTATTGGGACAACCACCACGGCGTTGTGAGCTTTAACGTCAAGGGCATCCATCCGCACGACGTCGCGAGCATCATGGACATGGACGGCGTCTGCATCCGCGCCGGTCACCACTGTGCACAGCCGCTGCTCACCTGGCTGGGCGTCGAGAACCTCGCCTGCTGCCGCGCCAGCGTGGCCTTCTACAACGACAAGGCCGATATCGACAAGTTCATCGCCGGCCTGCATCACGTTTGGAGCACGTTCAATGGGTAATCTATACACCTCCACCACGTTTATGGAGCACAACTCGCACCCCGACTACAAGTACGAGATGGATGCCCCCACGCACGAGCACGACGGCATCAACCCCAGCTGCGGCGACGAGCTCACCTTGCAGCTGCGTGTCGAGAACGGCGTGATCGAGGAGGCCTCCTTTACCGGTCACGGTTGTGCCATCAGCCAGGCCAGCGCCGACATCATGGCCGACCTCATCACCGGCGAGACGGTCGAGGAGGCTCGTCGTCTGGCAGGGCTTTTCCTCGCCATGATCCGTGGCGAGCAGCTCTCCGAGGAAGACCTGGAAGACCTGGACGAGGCCGCCCAGCTCCAGGACATCTCACACATGCCCGCCCGCGTCAAATGCGCCGAGCTCGCCTGGCGCACCCTCGACGGCATGCTCACGGGACAAAATAATCAGTAATATTTGTCTCAAATCTGAAGAATTCTGTTGGCCGAATCGCTTAACTTTCGCGATTCGGCCATTTTCTTTCCTGCCTTTATTTCGAGCCCTCGGCCTGCGCGTCCACCTGCGCATAAGCACGCACAATACGAGAGACGGTACTTTTGCCAATCCCGGTATAGCGCTCAATCTGGCGAACCGTAAAACCGGCATCGTGTAATCCAACAATAACGTTATCGCGCTGCGCCGGCGGTGCGACCTTAAACCCGCAGAGCGGAACCCCGAGGCTCTTCGCCAACTTTTCGACAAAGGCGTGGCGTTCCCACTCCGTCTCTTTCATATCGCACAGCGCCGGCTCGCCGCCGTCGGGCGTCAAAAGCGAATAGGCAATAAAGCCCTCGGCAGAACCAAAAAGCTCAAGCACGCAAGAAGGATCGGAAAATCCCCTCGTGACATCGGCCGCATCGCTGTCGTAAGCGTGCAGATGCTCCGCAAAGCTGCTCCAGGGATAACGCTCGGTAAGGCTCTTGCCCGCCTCCTGCGGATCGGCGTGTACAGAGCGAATAGCCTCCATCACCTGCCAGTCGGTATCGAGCGAGCGGCGCTCAAAACGTTCACGAAACAGGCAGCCCGCACGCCCAGTGCGCTTATTGAACCGACGAGCATACGTCAACAGTAGCCGCTGCATGACTGCGCTCATTTTGTCCTCGTAATCCAAAAGCACCAGATCCACGTAGTCGCTCATGAGACACCACGCCACAATCGTCACCTGGGCATCGCGGCAGCACTCGCACATCAGCTCCAAAAACTCCCACCGATCCTTATCACTCTCAAAGATCAGCTGCCTGCCCCTACCGCGGGCACAAACATGGTAAAAACCGGTGATCGTTTTCCAAACGCGCTGCATGGCGCTCCCTTCGCGGGGATCTGCTTACCATCAAATACATCACGATTGAAACGTGCCATCAAAACATTCACGCAAAATGGCACCCGTCGACGGCAAAAGGCGGCAAACCGTCGGCGAACGGCAACATAGCCACAGGTCATGAAACGAAGCCTTACCAAAAGCTAGATCAGAACCGACCCCCTTCAACGGAACGCACAACAGCAAACAGTCTGGTTAAATCGTTTCAATTGAAAGTTCCGCGCTTCTCGCTACGAAAACTGAGCCGTTCGCCGAATATTCCGTGCATTTCGCGGTATTATAGGGGCTGCATGTCATGTCCCTTTCAAAGGGTCGCCCGGCAATCGCCAGCCACGACCCCCAGACGGGACGCCAACACGATAGAGAGGAGAGGCATGCAGTACTCACAGGAAGTGGAGAACATGTGCCCCGTTGCCAAGGGTGCATACCACGGCCCCGCACCCATCCCCGAGGAGGGCAAGTGGGTCCAGGCTAAGGAGATTTCCGACATCTCCGGTCTTACGCACGGTGTGGGTTGGTGCGCACCTCAGCAGGGCGCTTGCAAGCTCACGCTGAACGTCAAGGACGGCATCATCGAGGAGGCCCTCGTTGAGACCATCGGCTGCTCGGGCATGACCCACTCTGCCGCCATGGCTTCCGAGATCCTTCCCGGCAAGACCATCCTCGAGGCCCTCAACACCGACCTCGTCTGCGACGCCATCAACGTTGCTATGCGCGAGATCTTCCTGCAGATCGTTTACGGCCGCAGCCAGACCGCGTTCTCCGAGGGCGGCCTGCCCGTGGGCGCCTCCCTCGACGACCTCGGCAAGGGCCTTCGCTCCCAGGTCGGCACCATGTTCGGCACCAAGGCCAAGGGCGCTCGTTACCTCGAGCTCGCTCAGGGCTACGTCACCCGCATGGCTCTCAACGACAAGAACGAGATCATCGCGTTCGAGTTCCTGAACCTCGGCAAGTTCACCGACGCCGTCAAGGCCGGCAAGACCCCCGAGGAGGCCATCGCTGGCGCTATGGGCCACTATGGTCAGTGGGAGAACGCTGCCAAGTACATCGACCCGCGCACCGACGAGGAGACTCACTCCGTCGCCAGCGTGTTCCCGGTTCACGAGTAGAAAGGGAGGGAAATAACTATGACTGTTACGTTCGAAGGTTACGAGCGCCGCGCTGACAAGATCAACAAGTGCCTCGCCGACAACGGCATCGCCTCCCTCGAGGAAGCTCTGCAGATCTGCACCGACAAGGGCTTCAACCCGCGTGAGATCGTCAACAACACCCAGTCCATCGCCTTCCAGAATGCCGAGTGGGCCTACACCCTCGGTTGCGCTCTCGCTGTCAAGCGTGGCGCCAAGTCCGCTTCTGAGGCTGCCGCCATCATCGGCGAGGGCATCCAGGCCTTCACCGTTCCTGGCTCCGTCGCCGAGGACCGCAAGGTCGGTCTGGGCCACGGCAACCTGGGCGCTATGCTGCTCTCCGACGACACCGAGTGCTTCGCCTTCCTGGCCGGTCACGAGTCCTTCGCTGCCGCCGAGGGCGCTATCGGCCTGGCTCTGAACGCCAACAAGGCTCGCAAGAAGCCGCTGCGCGTCATCCTCAACGGTCTGGGCAAGGACGCTGCTCAGATCATCGCCCGCATCAACGGCTTCACCTACGTGAAGACCCAGTTCGACTACTTCACGGGCGAGCTCAAGGTCGTCGAGACCATCCCCTACTCCGATGGTCCCCGCGCCGCCGTCAACTGCTACGGCGCCGACGACGTCCGCGAGGGCGTTGCCATCATGTGGCACGAGAACGTCGACATCTCGATCACCGGTAACTCCACCAACCCCACGCGCTTCCAGCACCCCGTCGCTGGCACCTACAAGAAGGAGCGCCTCGAGGCTGGCAAGAAGTACTTCTCCGTCGCTTCTGGTGGCGGCACTGGCCGTACCCTGCACCCGGACAACATGGGCGCCGGCCCTGCCTCTTACGGCATGACCGACACCATGGGCCGTATGCACTCCGACGCCCAGTTCGCCGGTTCTTCCTCCGTGCCTGCGCACGTCGACATGATGGGTCTCATCGGCATGGGCAACAACCCCATGGTCGGTGCCACCGTCGCCTGCGCTGTCGCCGTCGAGGAGGCCCTCAAGGCCTAATCGCGTCCGCGCGATGCTCATATAGTTGAGCTTTAGAGCCGTTACCCACCCGGGTAGCGGCTCTTTTTGTTTGCGCTGGCGCAGGGTAGCTAATGCCGGTATATCAGCTGGGGCGAAATACGAGATGTGAAGAGATGGAGCGTCAGAGCGTCCATGACGCCCACCTGCCATATTTACCCTTTACCGATTTGCTGGGTCTTTGCGGCCCCATTGCCGATCACCCGTGCGACAATGCGCCGGACGAGAAAGGAATCCGATGGAATCGACTGATGTACTGGTAATTGGATCTGGCATTGCGGGCCTTTGTGCCGCCATCGAAGCGGCACGCACGGGCGCAACCGTCGCTGTGGCAAGCGCCGGCAAGACTATGAGTGGATCGAGCTTCTTCCCCGGAACCTGGGGCCTGGGGCTTATCGGACCCGTTAACCAAGACGACGAACAAGACCTCATCGACACCATCCAGACCGTCGGTGGCGGCGTCGCCGACCCCGAGCTTGTCCAGACGTTTGTCTACGGCATTCCCCAGGCAATTGAATGGCTCGAGCAAGACCTGGGCGTTGAGCTCCAGCGTCCGCAAAGCGCTGAGAGCGCTCAGCAAAAGCAGTTTATCCCCTGCTTTGACCACAAGACGCGCATGTGGCGCGGCCTCACCCGCAAGCCGCTTGAGGACGCTCTGACGACCCGGATCGAGTCGGTCGGTATTCGCCTGCTCCCCCGCCATGAGCTTATCGACCTTGTTGAGGACACGAACGGCAGAATCATCGGAACCGTGCTCTACGACCTCACCGAAGATCGAATCGTGCCCTTTGCTGCCAAGGCCACGATCATCGCAGCCGGTGGCACAGGCGGCTTGTTCGAGCGCAGCCTTACGTCGGCTGATGTGCTCAGCTCCTCGCAGGCCATCGCACTGGCGCACGGCGCATCGCTTACTAATATAGAGTTCATGCAAATGATGCCCGGCTTCATCGAGCCCAAGCGCAACCTGGTCTTCAACGAGAAAACCTGGCGCTACGTACATGTAGACCAGCCGGCAGATATTGCCGACGACAAGCTGGACGACCTGCTCGAGCAGCGCTCTGGATATGGTCCTTTCACGTCACGCTTAGCCTCCCGGGCTATCGATCTCGTCATCGATCAGGCTGGTGCCGAAGGCCTGGCACTCCACTACGACTTCCCCCGCGAGGATGTCCCAGAGTTTGTGCAGACCTTTGCCACCTGGCTGCAAGACGAGCACGGCATCGCCCCGACTGACGAGATGCGCGTTGCGATGTATGCCCACGCCGCTAACGGAGGCATCAAGATCGATAAGACCGCGCACACGGGCGTTGAGGGCCTCTACGCTTGCGGCGAGGCGACAGGCGGCATGCACGGCGCCGACCGCATTGGTGGCTTGTCAAGCGCCAACGGCATCGTATTCGGACGCATCGCGGGCGCATCGGCAGCCCTTGCAGCGCAGAAAGAGCCTGAGGCGGCCCTGAAGGCGGATATCACCCTCCCCCAGTACGGCATTGCCACAACAGACGCCGAACACCTGACACGCAGCCTTAAGCACACGATGAGCACCTATTGCATGATCAACAGGACCGAAACAGGCCTATCCGAGGCCCTGCTGCAGCTTGAAAGCCTGCAAGACAAGGCCATGGCGCTGTGCAAGCCGCATGCCGAAGACAGCGAAGTCGCAGCCCTCGCCCGCCTGCAATCGCAGATTCAGCTGGCACGGGAAATGGTCAAAGCCATGCGTAAGCGAACCGAAAGTCTCGGATCGCACTATCGAGCAGACTAAATCGATTCTCACTTTGAGTTTAATCACAACTTCTCAACATGCATCGAGCCCCGTGAGCATAATTCTCATAAGGAGAGCACGTTTATGGGGCTTTAGCCGTGTTTCCCTAAAGGAATCACGGTGCAGATTACTCAGCTCCGTGACTCGACGGGTTCGACCCCATGCGAGGTCAACAAAAAAAACGACCAGCCGAAGCCAGTCGCTTTACAATGCTTTGGTGGGCCGTCAGGGGGTCGAACCCTGGACCTTGGGATTAAGAGTCCCCTGCTCTACCAACTGAGCTAACGACCCAAAGCTAAAGTCCGTTGTGGCGGACTTTAGAGGAGATATCGTGTGGTGGGCCGTCAGGGGGTCGAACCCTGGACCTTGGGATTAAGAGTCCCCTGCTCTACCAACTGAGCTAACGACCCGATATCAACACGAAGCAAGAACTGGGGTGGGTAAAGGGACTCGAACCCTCGACCTACGGGACCACAACCCGTCGCTCTAGCCAACTGAGCTACACCCACCGTGTCCTGTGCGCTTCGCGCTCGACTATTATTGCAAGGAACGCCACGCGATGCAAGCCCCAATTTTCAAGAATTTTGAAAAGAGTTTTTCGAGACCATTTCGAGCAAATCCCACCGGTTTCATAGGAGTAAACTTGCCCCACCCCGATGTTCGAAAGGACAAGCATGAAAGAACTCTCCAACCGCACGGCAACGTTTACCGATTCGGTCATCCGCCGCATGACGCGCATCTCCAATAAGTACGGCGCCGTCAACCTCTCGCAGGGCTTCCCCGACTTTGATCCCCCGGCGCAGCTGCTCAATAGTCTGGGCACCATCGCCACCGACCCCAAGCCGCTTTACCACCAGTACTCCATCACCTGGGGCTCCCAGGCCATGCGCGAGGCGCTCGCCGCCAAACAGGAGCACTTTATGGGCATGCCGGTGAACCCCAACGAGAATATCGTAGTCACTTGCGGCTCCACCGAGGCCATGATGGCCGCCATGATGACGGTCACGAACCCCGGCGACAAGGTCGTCATCTTCTCGCCGTTCTACGAGAACTACGGCGCTGACACCATTCTCTCGGGAGCCGAGCCCATCTATGTGCCGCTCAACCCGCCCACCTTTGACTTCGACCGCGAGGTCCTCGAGGCGGCCTTCCGCGACAACGACCCAAAGGCCATCGTCCTGTGCAACCCTTCCAACCCCTGCGGCAAGGTCTTTACGCGCGAGGAGCTCACCTTTATCGCCGACCTCTGCAAAAAGTACGACGCCTATTGCATCACCGACGAGGTATACGAGCACATCGTCTACGCACCCCATGAGCACGTCTACATGGCCACGCTGCCTGGCATGTTCGAGCGCACCATCAGCTGCAGCTCGCTGTCCAAGACCTACTCCATCACCGGCTGGCGTCTGGGCTACACTATCGCCCCTGCCGAAATCACCGAGCGCATCAAAAAGGTCCACGACTTCCTCACCGTGGGCGCCGCCGCTCCCCTGCAGGAAGCCGTCGTCACCGCCCTCAAATTCGACGATAGCTATTACGATGAGGTCCTCGACCTCTATACCGCCAAACGCGACCTGTTCTGCCAGGGACTCGACAGCATCGGTCTTGAGCATAACGTGCCGCAGGGCGCCTACTACGTGATGATGGATATCTCAGAGTTTGGCTACGACAGCGACCTCGAGTTCTGCGAGGACTTGGCCTCAAAGGTGGGCGTGGGCGCCGTGCCCGGCTCGAGCTTCTTCCGCGAGCCCGTCAACCATCTGATTCGTTTCCACTTTGCCAAGCGAGACGAGACGCTTAACGCGGCGCTGGAGAACCTCAAGTCGCTACGTGATAAAATCAAGCCGCTCGGGTAAGGACGGCCCGGCAACTAAAGTAACCAAAGAAGCCTCGCACCGCCCGCCGCGTTGCGAGGCTTCTTTCTATAGCGCTTTCTTAAATGGTTTAGAGCTCTATACTTTAGTCACGGAGCAACTCGTCCCAGAGAGAGGAATATTATGGCAGAGCAGCAGCTTATCGGAGCGCTCGAGGCCGGCGGCACCAAGATGGTCTGCGCCACGGGCTATGCAGACGGCACGGTCCTGGAGCGTGAGCAGATCGCGACCACGACCCCGCAGGAGACCGTCGAGGCCGTCAACGCGTGGTTTGCCGACAAGGGCATCGCCGCGCTGGGCATTGGCGCCTTTGGCCCTACCGCAGTCAACCCCGCCTCGCCCCAATACGGCAAGATCCTGGAGACGCCCAAAACGGCATGGCGCTACTTTGACCTGCTGGGCACCATCCAAAACGAGCTCAATATCCCCTGCGGCTACGATACCGACGTCAACGTCGCCTGCCTGGGCGAGGTCACGTTTGGTTGCGCCAAGGGCCTCACCGACGTGGTCTACCTGACCATCGGTACCGGCGTGGGCGCCGGCGTGCTCTCGGGCGGTAAGCTCGTGCACGGCATGATGCATCCCGAGGCTGGCCACATCCTGGTCACGCGCGACCCGCGCGACACCATCGGCGAGCATAGCGCCTGCCCCTTCCACGACAACTGCCTCGAGGGCCTCATCGCCGGCCCCGGCGTTAAAAAGCGCTGGGATGGCAAGAGCGCCGGAGACATGGCCGATGACCCGGAGGCCATGGACCTGCTCGCCGGCTATCTGGCACAGGCGCTCATGACCTACACGCTGTGCTACGCGCCGCAAAAGATCATCATCGGTGGCGGCGTGGCCGACCACACCCCCATCGTGCCGCTCGCGCGCAAGAAGTGCGCCGAAATGCTCAACGGCTATATCGTCACGCCCGAGGTCAACGACATCGATAACTACATCGTCAACAACAGCCTCGAGGGCAAGCAGGGCATTATGGGCTGCTTGGCCCTGGGCGCACAGGCGCTTCAGTAGCAGACGCACCCACAGGGCGTGGCGCGCCCGGCAAATCCGACCTACGGAACGACGCCACCACGCCCCATATAAGCCCTCTAATAAAAAAGGCCGCCTAGGACCAAACATACGTCCTAGGCGGCCTTTTTGGCACATATGAGCGATCGTAGTAGATATCGGAGCACAACGCCCGTTGCCGCTCCACAGCAGTCGATCATCACATCGGTGATCATGCCGGCGCGTCCCGGCACAAAGAGCTGAATCGTCTCGTCGATCGAGGGAATCAGCAGCAGGAACACCGCCGTGGGCAGCAGCACGTCAAAGGTGAGCCGGCCCTCAAAATCAAAGGCGTGCGTTGCCAGGATGCCGAGCACCATATACTCGGTAAAATGCGCGCACTTGCGAACAACAAAGTTGGTCACCCATTCATATGGAAGTCCCACGCCGTGCAGGAAACCGCGGATAGCTTCCATGACCGTTAGGCTCAGCGAGCCCGACCCCGAGCCGGGAACCAGCGAATTGCCCCAGATCAAGAGCGCCATCAGGCAGGTTACAACCGCCCATTTTCGATAGATCTTAACCATGCAGAAGTTATGCCTCCGCGCGGAGCGGCGCGAAGCTGGCGGTACCGCCCTCGATAACGCTCAGATAAGCACGGCCCGTACGCTTGGCGGTAGAGGACTGCAGGCGCTCGATCTCTTCCTCGAGGATCTGATTGACGCGCTCGTGACGACGGTTTTCCATAATGCCGGCGGCAATAGCCTCGGCCCGCTCGATGCTCTCGCGCGAGATACGGGCAGTATCCTCGGGGAACACAGCGCTGTGACGGCCGACATAGGCGGGGGCAGCAGGCTGAGGGGCAGCGACGGGAGCGGGGGCTGCAACAGGAGCAGGCTCGTCAATCTCATCCAGAATCGCGGTGGCGGCAGCCCACATGTCCTCGTGGCCCGAGTAATCGGCCATGGGAACATCAACCTCGAGCGAGGCGTCCGGAAGGTCGCCGGTGTCGATGCGATCTTGGGCATCAATCGATGCGGTGATGGCTGCAGGCTCATCGAGATCGTCGAGATCGATGTCCGCGGCACCGGAGATGATAGGCATGCTGGCGAGGTTTGCGTTGTACGGCGCAGCCTCAGCCGCCTGCTGCTGGGCAGGAGCGCCCCAAAGCGAGCTTTCGGCGGCACGGCGGGCGGCAACGGCCTCCTCGTCCGCGGTCATGGCTTCATCAACGTACGAATTGTCGGCAGAAGCGTTCGCGTCCGCCGAGGTAGCGCTGTAGGCGTTATTGGCTGCCGCGTTGGCGACGAGCGCCACGAAAGCCGCCGTGCTGCCCGCAGGGGCGGCCTGGGAGCCAGACACGGCGCGTGCCGCGGCGGCGATGTCGTCGCGATTGAAGGAGCCGGTCTGCCCGCCGTTGGTGAGCTCGTCGATGGCGACTTGATAGACGTCGCGCGAGTGTGCAGGGTCGCAGCTCACCGGCGAATCGTCGTCGAGCATACTGTCGATCATGGACCAAGCCTCGTCCTCGTCCATAGCATCTGCGGCTCGAGCGATGGTAGGGACACCATCATCGGCATGACGGCGCTGGAACGCACCAGTCAGGCCGGAAAGGAATGCCGAGGTAGACTGCTCCGCCTGAGCCTGAGAAGCAGAAGCCGCAGCGTAAGGAGTCGCATCCTGCTGCTGAGCTGGAATCGAGGCGGTCTTGAACTCGCTTTGATGCTGATTGAGATTGGCGGCACCGCCCATGGCATCGGGCTGGAACAGACGCTCTTCACGCTGCGCACGATACTCAGAGATACCCAGCGAGGCGGCATAGATACCCACGCCCGCCACCGCGCCCACGGCGAAGGGAACCGCACCCGCCACGACCGTCTCGTTCACCGACGAAAACGGCAGCGTCGCGGCATACATAACCACGGGAGCGGCAAGGCCGATCCCGCACGAAAGTCCGGCAAGGACTGCTCGTTGTGTTGCATCAGAAGAAGCCATGAGCTCTCCCCATCTTCCAGCACCCAAATCGCATCATTCAGTTGGCTGCGCGAGAGAAGATGAAGCGGGGCTATGCCCCAAAGCAACGGTATATGGTTCGTTTCATCTGCGTTTTCCGCCGCGAAGCTTAAAAGCTATTATGCGAAACCGCCCTGCCGATTGCAAGCGACGATGTCGGATTGAAACGGGAAACCTGCTGCTTGTCAGTCTTATGGTCAAAAAAGCGCGGAGCGGCGATATAGAAAAGGGCCGAGGCTCAAAGCCCCGACCCTTTATCGCATTGATGACTATCGCTGCGTGTGGATGACAACCTAGAACGTCTGCTCGTAGTCGCTGTGCTTTTTGGCCGAACGCACCAGGAACTCCTGGTTGGTGTTGGTGCCCTTAAGACCCTTGATAAACGATGCGGCCGCGCGCTCGGTGTTGTTCATGCCGGCAAGAATGCGACGCAGGCCAAAGACAAACGGACGCATCTGCTCGTCAACCAACAGGTCCTCGTTACGCGTACCGGAGGCAACGGGGTCGATAGCCGGGAAGATGCGGCGGTCGGCCAGGTCGCGGTCGAGCTTGAGCTCCATGTTGCCGGTGCCCTTGAACTCCTCAAAGATGACCTCGTCCATCTTGGAACCGGTGTCGATGAGGGCAGAGGCCAGGATGGTGAGCGAGCCACCGTTCTCGATATTACGGGCTGCGCCCAGGAAGCGCTTGGGAGGATACAGGGCCGCCGAATCGACGCCGCCCGAAAGGATGCGGCCCGAGGCGGGCGCCGCCAAGTTGTAGGCGCGGGCAAGACGCGTAATGGAGTCGAGCACCACCACAACATCGCCGCCCAGCTCCACGATGCGCTTGGCGCGCTCGATGACGAGCTCTGCCACGCGAGTGTGGTTGTCGGCGGGCATATCGAAGGTAGACGCAACAACCTCGCCCTTGATGGAACGCTGCATATCGGTGACCTCTTCGGGGCGCTCGTCGACGAGCAGGCAGATGAGGTGCACCTCGGGATTGTTAATCGAGATAGACTGGCAGATCTTCTTGAGGATCGTGGTCTTGCCGGCCTTGGGCGGGGACACGATCAGGCCACGCTGACCCTTGCCGATCGGCGACACGATGTCGATGGCGCGACCGGTAATGGAGTCCTTGCCGTGCTCCATGCGCAGCGGCTCATTGGGATAGACCGGGGTGAGGTCGCCGAACTTGGGACGGTTGCGAATCTGCTCGGGGTCCAGACCGTTGACGGTCGTGATTTTGGCGAGGCCGGCGCGCTTGTCGCCGCCGCGCGAAGGACGCAGCGAGCCCTCGATGACGTCGCCCGTGCGCAGGCGCGCGGAGCGGATGAGGTAGGCGGGCACGAAGGCGTCGTCGTTGGACTTCATGTAGCCATGGGCGTGGATGATGCCGGAGCTGTCCGGGCGAATCTGCAGAATGCCCTTGATGTCGCGGAAGCCCTCGCCCTTCGCAGCGGTGACGTAGATCTCTTCGACGAGCTCGGCTTTCTTCTTGCCGGTCGTCTCGATCTCGAACTCCTTGGCCTTCTCGCGCAGTTCGGCGACCTTCATGGCAGCGAGCTCCTCGCGCGAAAGCGTGGGCTCGGTGGGGGCGGCGTTGCGCTCCTTGTTGCGCTGTTTGCGATCGCGCTGACGGTTGCGACGGTCGTTGTTGCGCTCGTCCTTGCGATCGTTGCGCTCCTCGTTGCGCTTGTGCTGGCGACGGTTGGAACGAGCGCCGTCTTCGCCCTCAGCGGGGGCGGCACCATCGGTTGCGGCGGCGCCGGCATTGGCCGCAGCGGCGTCATTGGCCTCGGCGCCGGAATCAATCTGCGCTTCGGCATCAGCCTGCTGCTCGGACGCCTTGGCCTTAGCGGACTTCTTACGACCGCGCTTGGGCTTCTCGGACGCAGACTGTTCGACGTCTTGGGGCTCGGCGGCATCAGTCGATGCATCGGCGGTCGTCTCGGCGGAATCCTCGGACGCACCCTTCTTGGCAGCCTTGGCCTTGGACGTGCGCTTAGCAGCAGTACGATGGCTGCGACCAGGACGGACGTCGGCGGGCTCGGCATCGGCAGAAACGGCCTCGGAAGTCGCAGCATCCTGGACGGGCGCATCGGCAGCGGTTGCAGACTCGGCGGTCGCCGCAGCATCCCGAGCGGCGGCGGCTGCGGCTGCGGCCTTCTCGGCCTCGACGAAGGCCTTGGGCTTGCGACCGCGACGGTGCGGGCGCAAAGCCGGATCGACAACGGGAACTTCGCTGGCCTCGACAGGTGCAGCGGACTCAGCAGGCGATGCGCCCTCCCCTGCCGCGGAACGAACCGAAGCCTCGGTGAGCTCGAGGGTTACCTGATCGGCAACCTGCTCGGCCTTAGCAGCCGTGCGACGGCGTGTGCGCGGTGCCGGCTTCTCGGTCGGCTGGTCGGCGGCAGGTGTCTCGGGCACAGACGGAGCTGCAAGCTCGGTCAGAGCCGCGGCCTCGCGCTCGGCAGCACGACGGCGGGCGCGCACCACCTGAGCCTCGCTAATCTGCGCCAACGCACGCGCCTGCGCGACCTCATCGGAAATCGGCTCCGAGGAGTCAGCTGCAACGGTGCGCTTGACGCGCGTCGTGCGCGTGGTACGGCGCTTGGGCTTGGTGACCTCCTCGCCGTCAGCAGCAGACTTGGCCGTGCGGCGCGTACGCTTGGGCTTTGCCGGAGCAGCCTCCTCACCAGTTGCAGGCACGGCCTTCTCAGCCGCTGAAGGCGTAGGCGTCGAAGCAGCCTTAGGCGTCTCAGGAGCCGAGGCTTGCGCGGGCGCCGCGACCTGGTCCAACGCAACCGGTGCAGCGGGAGCGGCTTGCGTCGTCGTTATTTCGTTTTCTTGCTGTTGATCAGACACAGTGTTTGCTCAACTTTCTTTTCAAGCCCTGTGATCACATGCTCCCTGCATAAACCTTCAGGGCGGCTAAACAGTCTAGCTCCGTCAAATACCGACGGACATCATTGATCTGTATCGAGATATTTGCGTCATATACGCAGCGTTAGTGTAACACAACCGCAACCACCTGCAACTTAGTCATTGAGGACGTTCTTAAACGACTAGTCAAAAGGGACAATCTTTGGTTTACCGCCCACAAATCTGACTGCCTCCGCCAAAACTATGGCGGTTTACTACGATGAATCGCTCAACCGCGACCACTCCGAAACTTGTTGAACTAAAACCGCAGGTAGATGCCTTGCACTTTTTAGCTAAAAGCCGGCGTGGTTGGAATATCTCAATTCATCGTAGTAAACCGGCATAGTTTCGTATTTCCAGCAGTTCCAAATTCGTCAATACGTCGGCGTTTGCAAAAAAGCCCGACCTCCGTAGGAGATCGGGCTTTCAAGGTTCAGTTAAACCAAACCTACACGGTCAAATGACTCGCAGATTACATCTGCTCGGGCGCGGAAACGCCAACAAGGGTGAGCACCAGGGCGAGCGTCACGCGGACGGCGTCGCAAGCGGCCAGACGGGCACGCGAAAGCTCGGGGTCGACGGGACGGCCCTCGCTCGGCAGAACCTGGCAGGCAGCGTAGAAGCTGTGGAAGTCGCCGGCGAGTTCCTCAGCAAAGTGCGTCAGACGGAACGGGGCGCGGTCGCGAGCGCAGCTGGCGATGAGGTCGGTGAGCTCGTTGAGCTTACGCGAAAGGGCGAGCTCGGTCGGGTCGGTCAGCAGCGAGTAATCGACGTTCTCACCGATGGCCTTGGCAGCGACGGCCTTCATGCCCATCTCGTCAGCCTGCTCGGGCGTAACGTCAGCGGCACGGCGCAGGATGGAGCACACACGGGCGTGAGCGTACTGCACGTAGTACACCGGGTTGGAGTTGTCGCGCTTCTTAACGGCCTCAATATCGAAGTCGACCATCTGGTTGGAGCTCTTGGAGATGAGCGTGTAGCGAGCGGCATCGGAGCCGACCTCGTCGACGAGCTCCTGCAGGGTCACCATGGTGCCCTTGCGCTTGGACATACGGACGGGCTTGCCGTTGCGCAGCAGGTTGACGAGCTGGCCCAGCAGAACCTCAAACTTGCCGGGATAGCCAAGAGCGTCGCAAACGCAGCGGACGCGGTCGATGTAGCCGTGGTGGTCGGCGCCCCAGATGTCGATGACATGATCGACGCGCTGGAACTTATCCCAGTGATAGGCAACGTCGGAGGCGAAGTAGGTGTACTCGCCATCGGACTTGATCAGGACGCGGTCCTTGTCGTCGCCCAGATCGGTGGAGCGGAACCACAGGGCGCCGTCCTTGGTGTAGAGATAGCCCATCTTGTCGAGCTTCTCAAAAGCGCGGTCGACGGCGGAGGTGCCGGCGGTCTCGCCCTCGGTGTCCTTAACATACAGCGAACGCTCGGAGAACCAGCGATCGAAGTCGCAGTTGACGGCATGGCAAAGGTCGCGCATGTTGTCGACCATCTTTACATAGCCGCGCTCGCGGAAGCTCTCCATACGCTCCTGCGGATCGGCGTTGACCCACTTATCGCCGTCAGTGCGCCAGAACTCGGCGGCCTCGTCGATGATGTAGTCGCCGCCATAGGAGTCCTTGCCCAGAGTCTCGGCAAAGTTGTCCTGATACGGATGGGTCTCGGGGTGCTCGTCGCTCTCATCGGCAACAAAGGCGTCGCGGTCGGCGATCAGCAGCTTGTGAGCCTCATCGATATCCACGCCCTGCTTGGCGATGATGTCGGCAAGCTGCATATAGCGCGTGCTGATGGAGTTGCCGAAGGTGTTCATCTGAGAGCCGTGGTCGTTGATGTAGAACTCACGCTGGATGTCGTAACCGGCGTGGTCCATAACACGGCAGAGCGAGTCGCCCAGCGCGGCCCAGCGGCCGTGGCCAATGTGCATGGGGCCGACGGGGTTGGCGGAAACGAACTCGACCTGGGTCTTCAGGCCACCACCGACGTTGGACTTAGCGAAGTCCATGCCCTTCTCGCGAGCCTCGCCAAAGATGGCATTCTTGACGGCAACGGAGAGGTAGAAGTTGATGAAGCCGGGGCCTGCGATCTCGACTTTCTCAATCGCGGGGTCCTCGGGCATATGGGCAACGATGGCCTCGGCGATCTTGCGCGGGGCGCAGTGGGCCAGCTTGGCGGACTTCAGGGCCATGGTAGAGGTCCACTCGCCATGAGAAGTGTCAGCCGGTCGCTCGATAGCGCAATCGTCAAGTTCAAATGCGGAAAGGTCGCCGGCCTCCTGGGCCGCAGCAAGCGCAGCGCGTACCAGCTCTTCAATCTTCTCGGGCATAGATCCTCCTTGTGTTAAAGCCCCCGAGCTCTTGGTCACTCGTAGGGCAAAAGCCAGAGTTTGTAGCACTCTATCACAAGCGACGGGCACTGTCGCAGGGTAAAGCCAATCGATATTGCATATGCACAAAATTGACTACAGCTTGTATGGAGTCACTCAAAGATGCCGGTCTGCCTGCAGATTATGCAGGCGTTGAAAATGCATAAAGGTGTGAATGAGCTGCGTCTGTTATCGAATACTCTTACCTATCGGAGTTGTGTGCTTTTCCTGCATAAAGTGAGAATTTGCGCACGTCAGTGTGTTATTCTAGACATACGTAAATTCGTATAAGTTGGAGGTAGCATGTTCTCAATCGGTCAACACGTCATTCATCCGGGTCAGGGAGTCTGCACCGTCGTCGGTTTTAGGGACGACACGCCGCAGCCCATGCTGCTGCTCGAGACCAAGCAGGGACATGCGCAGACGATCCTCATGTACCCCGTGGCGCAGGCCGATCGTTTGCACGCCGCCATCTCTCAGCAAGATGCCGAGCACCTGCTGAGCCACTATGACGAGCTGGAGTGCGACACCTTCACCGAGCGCAACAGCTCACTTGAGGAGACACACTTTAAGCAGCAGCTCAAGCTGGGTGCGCCCGAGACGGTCCGCGTGGCAAAAACCATGATGCACCGCATTCGCCAGGCCGAGGAAGCCGATAAAAAGCCCAGCTCCTACTACATGCGCGTACTCAAGGAAGCCAAGCGCCGCTCCATCGAGGAGTTCGCCGTGGCCTTGGGCGTCACCGAGGAGGACGCCGAAGCCCGCCTAGCCCAAGCCGCCCTCAACTAACCTGCCAAACCACCTCAAAGGGAACAGGCACCTTTGTGGTGGTTTTCTTGTTCTAGTAGTATTCATTCTTATCGATACCTACGAGCACAAGGAGTCTGTTATGGCAGAGCTGCTTACCGCCGGAATCACCCGCGACCGTGCATTCGAACTGCTCAATGAGCACAACAAAGATCCGTTCCACATCACCCACGGAGAGACGGTCGAGGGCACCATGCGCTACTTTGCGCGCGAGTTCGACCCCGAGAACGAGGAGTTTTGGGGCATCGTCGGACTGCTGCACGACTTGGATTGGGAGGAGCATGAGGACGACCCCGTGAACCACACCATCTATGCGGCCGAGATTCTCGAGGGCGAGGGCGCATCGCCCGAGCTCATCCGTGCCATTCAGACGCACACGTCCGATTTCAATGCCTCGCTGCCCAAGCCCGAGCTGCAGATGGAAAAGATCCTGTTTGCCTGCGACGAGCTCACCGGCCTGATCGGTGCTGCTGTGATCATGCGTCCAAGCAAGAGCGTCATGGACTTTACGACCAAGTCGCTCAAGAAGAAGTTCAAGGACAAGCGCTTTGCCGCCGGCTGCTCGCGCGACGTGATTTCGCAGGGCGCCGAGATGTTGGGCTGGGAGCTCCCCGAGCTCTTCGACCGCACCATCGCGGCCATGCAGTCCTTCGCCCCCGATCGCGACACCTTCCAGGCCTAACATCAAAACCACCACAAAGGGGACAGGCACCTTTGTGGTGGTTTTTCGTTTACGAGGGGTTTAGGGGCGGACCTGGCCGGTGCCGCGGAGCTTGTATTTGTAGGTGGTGAGGGCCTCGGCGGCAAAGGGGCCGCGGGCGTGGAGCTTTTGGGTCGAGATGCCGATCTCGGCACCCAGCCCAAACTCGCCGCCGTCAGTGAAGCGCGTGCTGGCGTTGGCGTACACGGCCGAGGCATCGACTGCATCCAAGAAGCGCTCGCAGGCATCCGCGTCCTCGGCGATGATGGCCTCGGAGTGCATGGTGCCATAGCGGTTGATGTGCGCGATGGCCTCGTCCTCGTTCGCCACGACCTTCACGCTCATCTCGAGCGCCAGGTACTCACGGCCCCAATCCTCCTCAGTCGCGGCAACATAGTCGTCGCCCTCGGCAAGCCCAGCGTCGGCGCATGCGGCGCACGTGGCCTCGTCGCCGTGAATCAGCACGCCGTGGTCGTGCAGCACGGTCACGACCGCCGGCAAAAACGTGTCGGCCACGGCACGGTCGACTAGCAGCGACTCGGCGGCATTGCACACGCCCACACGCTGCGTCTTGGCATTGACGATAATGTTGAGCGCTTTATCGAAGTCGGCCGACTCATGCACGTAGATGTGGCAGTTGCCCGTGCCCGTCTCGATAACCGGAACGAGCGACTCGCGTACACAGCGCTGAATCAGGCCCGCACCGCCACGCGGAATGAGCACATCGACGATGCCGCGGAGCTTCATGAGCTCGCCGGTGGCCTCGCGGTCGGTAGACTCGATCATCGACACGGCCTCGCGCGGGAAGCCCTGAGCCTCAAGCGCATCGGCCAGCAGTTCGGCAATCATGGCGCACGAGTGATACGCCAGCGAACCGCCGCGCAAAATACAGGCGTTGCCGGTGCGGATACAGATGCCCGCGGCGTCGGCCGTCACGTTGGGGCGCGCCTCGTAGACCATGGCAACCAGACCCAGCGGCACACTCACACGCGTAAGGTCCACACCGCTTGCAAGCACGCGGTGATCGAGCACGCGCCCCACGGGATCGGGCAGCCCAGCGAGCTTCTCCAGGCCGGCGGCCATGCCCTCGACGCGCTCGGGCGTCAGGAGCAGACGGTCGAGGAGCCCTGCCGAAGTGCCCGCATCGCGCGCGGCGGACATATCGAGCTCGTTAGCGGCAATGATGGAATCGACACCATCGCGCAGTGCCGCAGCCATGGCACGCACGGCCTCCTGACGCTGGGCATCACTCGCCGTGGCAAGCGCGCCCGAAGCGGCCTTGGCCTCAACGGCAAGATCGTGGACATACGTGGCTATATCGACCGACATGGACGGCCCTTTCTCTTAGATGTTTGCCAACCATGGTAGCCGATTTATGCGCATCCTCGCTGACGGCGGTAGAATTGGTCAACCCGAAACACCGCAACGAATGGAAGCATTACATGGCGCTCATCACTTCGTACCACGTCCCCGGCCTGTATGTCGAGGACCACAGCATCGATGTCCCTCTCGACTGGCGCGGCCTGGACCCCATGCTTTTGGCCGTCGGCAGCACCATGCGCCGCGGTGCCATGCCGGCACCCATCGCCGGCGCGCCCGAGAGCATCAAGCTCTTCTACCGCGTGGTCTGCGCCCCCGACCGCATCAACGACGATCTACCGCTCCTCCTCTTTTTGCAAGGCGGCCCCGGCGGCGAGAGCCCGCGTCCGCTGTCGCCTACAAGCGATGGCTGGATCGAGGAGGCCGTCAAGCATTTCCGCGTCGTGCTGCCCGACCAGCGTGGAACCGGGCGCAGCAGTTGCGTGGACGGGCACACAATTGCCGCCTTGGGCGATCGCGCCGAGGCAGCAGGAGCCGATGCGGCCCGCTCGCAGGCGGACTTCCTCAAGCGCCACCTCGCCAGCTCCATCGTGCGCGATTTTGAGTACCTGCGCCTGGTGGGCTTTGGCGGCAAGCCTTGGGTCACACTGGGGCAGAGCTACGGCGGCTTTTTGACGTTGAGCTATCTGTCGCTCTTCCCCGAGGGCGTGGCGGCAAGCTTTACCTGCGGCGGTATTCCGCACGTGCCGGCGAGCGCCAGCGAGGTCTACGCGCACACCTTCCCGCGCATGGCCGCCAAGACCCAGCAGTATTACGACCGTTACCCCGCCGACGTCGAGCGCGTGGCGGCCCTAGCAGATGCCCTCGAGGAGCAAAAGCCCGTGCTGCCCGACGGCTCGCCGATGACGGTCGAGCGCCTGCAGCTCATGGGCAGCGACTTTGGCATGAAGCCGAGCTTTGAGCGCATGCACTGGATTATCGATCACGCGTTTGTTGATGGCGACGGTACGCTGAGCTGCGGCTCCTCGGTATCCGACAGCTTTTTGACGCGCGCCTTTGAGCGCACCAACACGCACACGAATCCGCTGTACTGGACGCTGCAGGAGTTCATCTACGCCGATGGCGACACCATGCCCATTCGCTGGGCCGCGGCAGAAGAGAAGGCACACCGCGCCGAGTTCGACACGCTCGCGCGCCCGCTCATGTTTACCGGCGAGGCCATGTTCCCGTGGATGTTTGAGCAGATGCCCGAGCTCAAGCCCTTCAAGCCCGCGATGAATCTGCTGATGGAAGACACCAGCTGGGACAAGATCTACGACCCGCAACGCCTGGCCTGCAACGAAGTACCACTCCAGGCTGCGGTATATTTCGACGACATGTACGTCGATTCGGGCCTGCAGCTCGACACGCTCAGCCGCGTGGGCAACACGCATGCCTGGGTGACCAACGAGTTTGAGCACGATGGCCTTCATGGCAGCATGGTGTTCAAGCACCTCTTCGACGAAGCCCTCAACCGCGGAGACCTGCGTCAGATCTTCTAGCAAGGAGCGTCCCCACCTGCCGGCACAGACGATATGAGCAGGACATAAAAACATTGAGAGCCCCTGCTGCATGAAAGACCGCGGATTAGGCCGACAATGGTGAGTGTCTAATTCAGCCGCGGCGGCCACGCCGCATTCATGGAAGGGGCTCCCATGCTCGATACTACCACCTTCGTCGGCCTCGACGTCCACGCCCGCTCGATAAAGGCCGTCTCCCTCGACGTCATGACCGGGGAGGTGCGCTGCGCGACCTTCGGCTACGACGCCGGCGCCGTCGCAGGTTGGGTCCGGTCCGTGGACCCTAAGGCCAAGTGCGTGTACGAGTCCGGGGTCACGGGATTCGACCTGCAGAAGAGGCTCTCCGGCCTCGGGGTCGACTGCGTGGTCGGCGCCGTCTCGAAGATGATCAAGCCCAGCGCGGACAGGCGCAGGAAGAACGACCGCAACGACGCCGAGTTCCTCGCCCGCATGCTGTCGGTCGGCAACGTGGTCGAGGTGTGGGTCCCCGACGACGAGTGCGAGGCCGCCCGCGACCTGACCAGGGCGCTCGAGGACGCGAGGGACGACCTCTCGCGCTCGAAGCAGCGGCTCTCCAAGTTCCTGCTCAGGCACGGGCTCGTCTTCGACGAGAGGACGCCCACCGGACGCAGGAAGGGCAACTGGACCCGGGCGCACTGGTCCTGGATCGAGTCGATTAGGTTCGCGGAGGGGGCCGACAACGACGTGCTCGCCTACTACGTCGACGCGGTCAGGCGGGCGGCGGAGGAGAAGGCGAGGCTCGAGGGGCTCGTCGAGGCCGAGGCCCGCAAGCCCAGGTGGAGGAGGAGGGTCGACTCCCTGCGCTGCCTCAAGGGCGTCGACACCGCGATGTTAGCGCTACTGTAAAAACAACCATTTTGACCAACGCTCAACAACCAATCA
>DXZW01000032.1 GCA_019419455.1 Collinsella sp.
CTAACGATATGGCACCGTGGGGACACATGTATGTCAATCCTGGTCTAACAGAGCCAATACTTTTCCCGAGAAGTGAACGAGTGAAAACGGACTCCCGAAGCATCGACACTTTTGGCGTACAATTTCCTGCGGTTTTGCCAGTCAAATCCTGCGGTTTTGACGCCTAAAAATGTCAATGCTTCGGGAGTCCAAATACAGCCGTTCACTTCTCGGGAAAAGTATTAGACCTCGAAATATGGGCGGCGTTCGCGAACGGCAACTAGCTTGCGTCCGGTAGCCGGCACTTGGGGCAAAGGGACTGCCCTTTTGCCCCTTCACCATTGCATCGTATCTGGTGTGGAAAAAATATCGCCTGCGTTCTCGCGCCTGCGAAGAGTTCCTGAACCGCTTGAATGGGATGTGACAAAGGGACTGTCCCTTTGTCACATTAATTTGAGAGTGGATGTTGATGAATTTATCGCTGGCCCCCATGGAGGGGATTACCGGGCATGTGTTCCGTCGCGTGCATGCGGAGTGCTTTGGCGCTCGATTGTTATTACACGCCGTTTTTGCCGCCGCCGCGGGTGGGCAACCGCTTTGGTGGCAAGGCGTTTAAAGAGGTCGATCCTGCCAATAACCAGGGGCTTAACGTAGTACCTCAGCTGATGTCCAAGAATGCGGACGAGTTTGTGTGGGCGGCGCAGGTGCTCGCCGAGATGGGGTACCGCGAGGTCAATCTCAACCTTGGCTGCCCCTCGGGTACGGTTGTTGCCAAAGGCAAGGGTTCGGGCTTTCTGCGCAACCTGGATGGGCTCGAGGTGTTCTTGAGCGACGTGTGCGACCGCTCGCCCTTGCCGGTGTCGGTCAAGACCAGGTTGGGGTTGGAAAGCGACGACGAGTACAAGCGCGTGCTCGACCTCTACTGTCGCATGCCGTTAGCAGAGCTGATTGTGCACCCGCGCGTGCAAAAGGACCGTTATACGGGCTCGCCGCGCAAAGAGTTTTACGGCGAGACGCTGGAGCGGGCACCGTTTCCTGTGGCATACAACGGCGATATTTTTGATCTTGAGGACATGGATGCGCTGGTGGAAGCCTATCCCGGAACACGCCACGTAATGTTGGGGCGCGGCTTGCTTGCGAATCCCGCGCTGGCTCGCATGGTTAAGGGCGGCCCTGCCGCCACCGCCGCTGAGCTGCAACGCTTCCACGACATGCTGTTTGCGGCTTATGCGGACGAGATTGGGGGCAACGCGGTCTTTCGCATGAAAGAGTGGTGGTTCTACGCCAAATGCGCCTTCGCCGATCCCGCGACCGTTCACAAGCTCGTTCGCAAGACCAAAAAGGTCGATGAATACCGCGCTGCTGTCGAGCGCGTCTTTCGCGAGCAGCCGCTTGCACCCGTTGCCCGCTTTTGCGGCTAAATGTAGTCATTGGGGACGTTCTTTAACGACTAGTCATTTAAGAACGTCCCTAATGACTAGATCAAAAAGCTGTACGTCAGCATCCAAAGATGTCGAAAAATGTCGACTTTGGATGCTGACGTACATGTTTGGGTCGTATGGGCTTGGACGTCGGGGCGAGCCGACCGCGGCGCGCGGACTAGAGCAGGTTCTTCTGTATCCACGCGATGATGTCGCCCGACTCGTAGAGTGGCGTGCCGTCAATGAACAGGCAGGGAACTTGGCGCTTTCCGCCGACGGCGATGAGCGTCTGCTCGGCATCGGAATCGGTCGAGATATTACGCTCGGGGATGGTCACGCCGTTATCGGCCAGGAAGCGCTTGACCTTTATGCAATACGGGCAGCCGGTCATAACGTAGAGCGCGAGCTCGTGATCAGTAGCCATAGGTCTCCAATCGGTTGAGGTTTCGATTGAAATACCCAAAGCCGCCGCAGTCTATGCACGCGTCAACGACGACTCGATTGCCTGTACCAGAAACGCCGTGGCTCCGGTGCCGCAGGGCTTGTCGTAGTAGTCAACAAAGCGCTGGTCGGCAAGATAACCATTGGCGAGGCCCAGGTATGCTTCGTCCTGGGGCTCGTGTCCCCAGTTAAGGCCAACCCATCGGCGGTGCATTGCGACAAGCTTGCGGGCTTCGTTACTCTTTGGATCGCCGTCGTCCATGGCAATCGAGAGCTGGCCCAAAATCGCGCGCTCGAGTTCTTTCATGTCGTTCCATGTCTCGGGATTCATATCCAGCAGTGCTTCGTTTGCGGCGTCGATCGCCTCGTCGCCATAGCGCGCCCGGGCTTCGGCCCCGTAGCGCTCCTCGTTTTCCTGCACGGTGCGCCAGCGCTCCAGTTGGGGCAGCACGGCGCCCATGAGCGAGACGGCTTCGTCGAGCGACATGCCGGTGTTTTGTGCCAGCCGCGGAGCACAATCCTCGATCATTGCCTCCATCGTGGTGTCGTAAGTGTACTTGCCGCGGTCGTAGCACCACTTGCAGTAATGGTCGGTCGCGGCGCCCGCGGAATCGGTACCGCAGTCGTCGGGCGTGAGCACCATGCCGCAGCTCTGGCAATAGTGCTCAGGCATTTCGAGCAAGTGGGACAGCGGCTCTCCGGTTACGGCGGCAATGAGTTTCATCATGTCGATGCCCGGGGTGACTTCGCCGCGCTCCCAGCGGCTCACGGCCTGGCGCGTGACATAGAGCTTGGCGGCGAGCTGCTCTTGGGTGAGGCTGTTGGCACGACGGACGGCGATGAGTTTTTCTGCAAAGGCCATGATAGTTCCTTTCTGCTGCTTGCGGCTTTAAGCATACGCGGCGGCCGACGCCCTTCCAAGCAACCGTTGGTTGCGCGACGGGGGCTGCGGCGAAGAATTGCGTACAACGTCCCACGCCTCCATGCCGTACAATGACCGGCATGGAACCTATTGCACACATACATACCGATCTGCCGCAGAAGTTCGGCATTCCGCGCAACAGCTTTTTGGCGCCCCATTTGCAGGGACGCATCGTCTTTGAACCGGAATTTGCCTCCAACGCAGCAGTTGAGGGTCTGGATTCCTTCTCTCACCTATGGTTGCTCTGGCGCTTCGAAAACGGCACGCCCGGCGGCACGGCTAAGGACATAGCCGCCGATGCCAAAAAGCAGGACAGGTCCGGAACTAATGCCAAGTGGTCGAAAACCGTGCGTCCGCCGCGTCTGGGCGGAGCCGAGCGTGTGGGCGTCTTTGCCACGCGCAGTCCGTTTCGCCCTAATCCCATCGGTCTCACCTGCGTCAAGCTTGATCGTGTCGAGCTCACCGACGATGGTCCCATCATCCATGTGTTGGGGGCCGACCTGCGCGACGGCACGCCCATCTACGACATTAAGCCCTACATTCCGTTTGCGGATTGCCACCCGGATGCGACCGGCGGCTGGATTGAGGATGCGCCGTGGCAAGAGCTCGACGTCGAGTTTCCGCAAGCGCTGCAGGATATGGTCCCGCCTACAAAGCTTCCTGGCTTGGTTGAGGTTCTTCGCCAGGATCCGCGCCGCGCGGGCAGCAAGCACGAGCCAAACCGTGTTTATCACTTGGCCTTCGCCGGGCTCAACATATCTTTTACGGTCGATGAAACCCGGCTAACCGTAGTCGCCGTCAACGACGCGCAAGACTAATCAGCCATTCGTCCGCACCCGTCAAATTAAGAGCCAAACCCCATGCCAAAACCGCCCATGCTGGTGGACAATAACGCCTACCAAAACAATCCGCTTTGCATGGGAGCCCAGGATGAAATACGACTTTACTTCGCTTATCGACCGCCACGGCATGGACTCCATCGCCGTTGATTCTTGGGGTGAGATCCCCGGCATGGCTCCAAACGCACCCGACGAGGGCTTCGATCGCATTCCCATGTGGGTGGCGGACATGAACTTCGCCACGGTGCCCACGGTCCAGGAACACATCATTCAGCGTGCCCAGCACCCCATGTTTGGCTACTTTGATCCGCGTGCCGAGTACTCTGACCGCATCATCGAATGGCAGAGCCGCCGCAATGGCGTCGAGGGTCTGCGCCCTGAACATATCGGTTACGAAAACGGCGTGCTGGGCGGTGTTGTGTCGACGCTGCGCGCGTATGTCCAGCCGGGCGATGCGGTGCTGGTCCACAGCCCCACCTACATCGGCTTTACCAAGTCTATCGAAGCCGCGGGCTATCGCATTGTCCACAGCCCGCTTAAGCTCGACGACCAAGGCGTGTGGCGTATGGACTTTGAGGACATGGAGCGCAAGCTCGCCCAAAACCACATCCATGCCGCGGTGTTCTGCTCGCCGCACAATCCCTGCGGGCGCGTATGGGAGCGCGACGAGATCGAGCGCGCCATGGACATCTATCGCCAGCATGATTGCGTGGTGATCTCGGATGAGATTTGGTCCGATATCATCCTGCCGGGTCACAAGCATATCCCGACGCAGTCGGTGAGCGAGGATGCCCGCATGCGCACGGTTGCCCTTTATGCGCCCAGCAAGACGTTTAACCTGGCGGGCCTGGTCGGCAGCTACCACATCGTCTATAACGAGACGCTGCGCGACCGCGTGTGCGCCGTGTCCGACAAGACTCACTACAACGAGATGAACGTCCTCTCCATGCATGCGCTTATCGGTGCCTATCAGCCTCAGGGCTATGAGTGGGTGGACGAGCTCAACCAGGTGCTTGCCGGTAATATCGAGTGCTTCTGCGATTACGTTGACGAGCATTTTGCGGGCGTGTCCTATTCGCGTCCGCAAGGCACGTACATGGTGTTTCTGGACTGCACCGAATGGTGCCGCGAGCATGGCCGCGATATTCAGTGGCTGCTCGACGAGGGGGCGCGCGTGGGCGTGGGGTATCAGGACGGCCGCCCGTTCCACGGGCCCTGCCACATTCGCGTGAATCTGGCGCTGCCGCTTTCGCGCGTAAGGGAGGCGTGCGACCGCCTGGACCGCTACGTTTTTGGGGTATAGGGGGCGCTCGATTCGAGTGCTGCCCCATGCGCCCACGCCGTCAAAATGCGTGGGCGCATGGGGCGCAGAGGGTAGCGAGCGCGTTTTCCGCATTCGCTACTTTTCCTGAATCTGCTTGCCGCAAAGATGTTCAATCGAAATCTCGTAGAGTTGGACGCCCTTTATGTCTTTGGCGATCTCCTCCTCGACTTCTTCGGCAGAAGGGTAGTACTTAAGCGCGAGCTGACGGACTTTGTCCTCGATAAACGCGGGCGCTTCATCTACCAGGCGACAACGACCAAAGACAACGGTACTCATAACGTAGGGAGCCCAGTCGCCGTCCTTGTACCACTCGTTGCCGTAAACGGTAAAGCAGACTTTATCATCATGCTTGAGTGAATCGACCTTGTGGCCAGCCTTGGCGCCATGGAAATAAATCTTGTCGTGCTCGGCGTCAAAGAAGTAGTTGACGGGAATGGCATAGGGGTAGCCATCATCGCCGTTGACGGCAAAGACGCCGCGCTTGCAGGTAGCGAGCAGTTCGCGCGCTTTCTCGTCGGTGATGGCGCGTTTCTTTCGACGTAAGGGCCTAAACATCGTTGGCTTCCTTTCTACTGCGCATGGTGGTTGAGCACAAACTATAGCGAAACAGCCCCATTTTTCTTGATACAGGCGAGTATGTTTTTGAGCTTGCTAAAGTCGAGCGGTTTGGGCAGATGGGCGTTCATGCCGGCGTCGTGTGCCGCCTTGGCGTCTTCGGCAAAGGCGTTGGCGGTGAGCGCGATGATGGGGATGTCGGCCGCATCGGCCTTTTCGCTCAGGCGGATCGCCCGGGTTGCCTCGTAGCCGTCCATGCCCGGCATCATGATGTCCATCAGGATTGCATCGAAGCTGCCGGCGGGACGACCAACATATAGATCGACCGTTTCGTTGCCGTCGGCGGCGCGAGTCACGACGATGCCTTCGCTTTCGAGCAGAGCTTGGGCAATCTCGGCATTGAGTTCGTTATCTTCTGCCAAAAGGACGTTCATGCCGGCGAGTGAGCAGCTGCTTACCTGCGTGTCTGCACATTCTTTTATCTGAGGGTTCTTGTCGATATCGAGCGGAATCCGGACGTCAAACGTACTCCCCACGCCAACCTCACTCGAAATCTCAATCGTGCCGCCCATCATATCGATGAGCGATTTGACGATAGACATGCCAATGCCGGTTCCTTGGAACTTGCTGCGCGCATCGTCGCCTTCCTGGGCAAACGGCTCGTAAATGTGCGTCAAAAACTCGGGCGTCATACCAATGCCGGTATCCGAGACGCTAAAGCAAAACACGGCGTGCTCGTCGTCGACCGGTTTGATGGTCGATGAGAACGTGACGGTGCCTCCGTGCTTGTTGTACTTGATGCTGTTGTCGAGTAGGTTGACAAGGATCTGCCGAATATGGGTGGGGCTGCCGATCATATATTGGTCGACAGCGTAGGGCTCGCTGGTGTCGAGCATGGTTATGCCGCGGTCCGATGCGCGGAGCTTGCACAGTACGAGCGCATTGTCGCACAGCTCTTTAAGGTTGAATGATTCGTGCTCGAGCGTCACTTTGCGCTCCTCGATCCTGCCCATCTCGAGGATGTCGTTAATCAGTGACAGCAGGTGATTGGCGGCAACGCGCGCCTTGGCGCGGCTTTCGCGGGCGACCTGCATGTCGCCTTCTCTCAATTCCTCAATTTCGATAAGGCCCAGGATGCCGTTGAGCGGCGTGCGGATGTCGTGGCTCATGCGCGTGAGGAAAGCGGTTTTGGCGGCGTTGGCGGCATCGGCTTTCTGCCGTTCCTCCTGTGCGCGGTAAAGCGACCAGACAAGGATGACGATGCCGGTGAGCAAAATGCAGATGACGACTGCCGCAATGACGATGCGGTTGCGGTAGAGAAGTCGGAACGCATCCGATTCTTGCGCCGAGTACGATGTGGGGAAATAGCTGTTTGCAGAGAGCGATTCACCTGCATTGACGATGCCCTTATTGATGATTCCCAGCAGCTCGGGCTTGCCGCGCGAAATTAAACACAATAGTTGCGCCGTGTTGGTGAGTTCCTGTGTTTCGAAATCCTCGATGTCGTAGATGTCGCGGAGAGTTTCCAGGCGCGTGCTGGGGACAATGATGCAACGTGCCTTCCCCTCATTGAGGGCTTTGAGCACCTCGCCGTCATTCGAATACTCGGTTACCGTTGCGTTCGGAAAGAGACTTTCGAGCTCAAAACGGTTAACGATTGTGCTCTTTGTACAAGCGATGTTCTTAAGGTCGCTGTTCAGGTTTTTGCCACTGTGAATGGCGGTCAGCGAAACCGTTCCCATCGAGTTTGACTGGATGACCCCTGTCTGCTCGGCGAGCCAGTAGTCGCGAAACAACGGTAGGGCGACATCGATGGTTCCGTTGGAAAGGGCTTTGATCATTTGCTTGTTGTTCGAGAGTGCGATTGTTTTGACCGTAATGTCAAACTTGTCGTGCAACGTCGTTGCAAGCGAGGCGAGCGACCCTTCCATCTCGCCGTCGTCATTTTGCGTACAGTAGGGAAGTTGGTTTTTAAGATAGCCGAGCGTGATGGTATTGCCGTTTTCTTTGAGCCAGGTGGTCTCGGTGCCGGTGAGCGATGACGAGCCACTGTTTTGGGTCGAGTAACTCGATTTGACTTCCTCGTTATAGCGCGGGTTATCGCGGGCGATGGTCGTCATGGCGGCGTTGATGTCGTTCATCAGGTCAGGGCGGCTTTTAGGAACGGCAAAATAGTAGTCGCTCGAGCCTACGTAGAACATGGGTGACGCATCGGGCGACGAAATGGTGTCGTTCATGATGACGGCGTCGACCTCGCCGTCTGCAAGCGCCTCAAAGAGGGCGCTGCCGGTGTCGATTTCTTTATAGGTGCAGGTAACGTCTTCGTTGGCGAGCCACTGCTGGCCGACGATAGTTTGCATAACGCCAGAGTTGCAGCCGATGGTGAGGCCTTGGAGCGCCTGAGGGTCACCCTTGGCCAGATCGTCGCGGTCGGGCCTGGCGTAGATATAGTAGCGCTCGGTGCCCTCGGGATTTGAGGAAAAGAGCAGCTTCTGCTCGCGTTCTGCCGAATACGAGATGTTGGGCATGAGGTCGATTTCGCCCGCCTCGAGCATGTCCATAAGCTCGGAGAAGGTGCCGCTAACGTATTCGTATTGCCAGCCCTTTGTGTAATACGAGAGGGTCTGGAGGTACTCGTAGCCCCATCCCGAGAGGCGCTCGCCCGGCGTGCCTTCCTGGAAGCCTTTGTTGTTGACGAGCCAGCCAACGCGGACCGTCTTGACCTGCTGGTCGGAGTCGGCGGCAAAGGCAGGGGCGGGCATGGCGGCGCTCAGTACGGCGAGTGCGGCAAGCGCGACGGCCAGGGTGCGATATAGAGTCAAACGAAGGACGGTGGAAGGTTTCACATGAAATCCTATCGAGTCGAGACAGTATCACATAAGGATACCAGTTCAACCTGCCCACTCAGCCACCGCACCGCTAAACGGTCACTCCCGGCAGTTGGGGGCAGTCCCTAACTGCCGGCACAAAAGGAACGTCCCTGACTGCCGGTTGCCCAAGTGCCGGTTGTGGGACAATACCGAGCGAATGTGATTGGGCGTCTGGGAAAAGGGGTCGCGATGAACAAGTTGAGGACGCTTGCTGACGTGTTGCGCCAGGCTGGCTTTGCGCGCATCACGGGCCTGTTTCTCGTCTTCTATCTGCTGTGCTCGACGGCCGTCTGGCTGTCCGAGCCCACGACCCTTACGTTTGGCGATGGCCTGTGGTTTAGCTTTGAGACGGTCTCGACGATCGGCTTTGGTGATATCCCGGCCGAGACGCCGGTTGCCCGCGCTATCACCGTCGTCCTGAGCGTCATCAGCATCTTCTACATCGCCATGCTCACGGGCGTGGCGGTGAACTACTGCAATACGCTCATCAAGATGCGCCAAAAGGACACCATGGCGCGCTTTATGGACGATCTTGAGCATTTGGAAGAGCTCGATCGTGACGAGCTTGCCGACCTATCGCGCCGTGTGCGCGAATATCGCCGACGCCAACGCTAGAACGGGCGCCGCGCGTCATGACGAGGGGGACTGAATATGGATATCACGGTATATCTGGGCGCCAGCGTCGGTAACGACCCAGCGTTTCTGCCTGCAGTGCGAGAGCTCGGCGCATGGATTGGCTCCAACGGCCACGCGCTGGTATACGGCGGGTCCAAGTCGGGGCTGATGGGCGCGCTCGCCGATAGCGTGCTCGATGCCGGCGGACACGTGACCGGCGTGGAGCCAAGCTTTTTTATCGAGGCCGAGTTTCAACATGACGGTATCGACGACCTCATCGTGACGAGCGACATGGCCGAGCGCAAGGCCAAGATGATCGAGCTTGGTGATGCCTTCGTTGCCTTTCCCGGCGGTACGGGCACGCTCGAGGAGATCGCCGAGGTCATGTCGGCCGTGTCGCTGGGGCATCTGAGCGCGCCGTGCATTCTGTATAACTTGGACGGTTACTATAACGACCTCAAGTTGCTGCTCGAGCACATGGTCGATAAGGGCCTGTCGAGTCCGCAGCGCCAGCAGGGCATCTACTTTGCCGACGATTTGCGCGAGATTGCCTCGATTATTGGGAGTTGAGGTTCGCATCCGTAGTGCCCTGGCACTCAATGGTGTCGTTTGGGGCGCAGATGGTTGGCTCGTCTGGACAACGCTCGCCCTACAATAAAGCGTATCTATGTTGACTTTGACCACGGGAGGACCCGATGGGTAACCTTGCCAAACCCAAAAACCGTGCGCTGTTTTTAGTGAGCGTGGCTGTGACCGGTGCGTTTGCGGGCGCCGCGGTCTGGCTGTTCTTCTTTGCGATGGAGCATGGCATCGACTATCTATGGACCGAGATCCCGCATATGCTGGGTGTCGCTTCGCCCGAGCTCGCGAGTGGCCCGTTCGGTTTTTTGCCCTACCCGTTTTTCGTCTGCCTGCTGGGCGGTCTGCTAATCGGTCTGTACGAAAAGATGACGGGCACCAAGACTGATGACCTCAACCAGGTGATGGCCAAGGTAAAGCGCGACGGCCGCTACCCGTACGACAACCTGGGCAAGCTTTCGCTTGCGGCGTTGCTGCCGCTGCTGTTTGGCGGAAGCATTGGACCAGAAGCCGGCCTGACCGGCGTCATCGCGGGTCTGTGCAGCTGGGTTGGCGACCGCATGCATCGCTTTGGCGCCGAGTTTAGGCAGCTCACGCTCCTGGGTACCCAAGCTGCCCTGACGGCGCTCTTTACCGCACCCGTCTTTGGCTTTGTGGCTCCGCTTGCCGGTAGCGCCGACGGCCAGGGCGCCGACGACGATGAGGACTCAGCGTCCGACGAGATCACCATCAAGCTGCCCAAGGCGCAAAAGACCGTGGTCTACGGCATCGCGATTGCCGGTGGCTTGGGCACCTATCTGTTGCTCGGCCAGCTCATGGGCGGCGGCATGGGCATGCCCAGGTTCGAGGCCGCCGAGGTGGGCAACCTCGAGCTTGCCTGGCTTATTCCCCTGGCGCTCGTCGGCACGGCCTGTGGCTGGCTGTACTTTGTCTCGGAGCACGCGAGTGAGGCATTGGCTCATGCCGTGGGGGAGCGCCCTGTCGTCAAGGCCATGCTGGCCGGTTTGGCGCTCGCCATCTGCGGCACGGTTCTGCCCTACACCATGTTTGCCGGCGAGACACAAGCCGATGTGCTCATGGAGACCTATATGACCATTCCCGCTGGCGTGCTTATTGCAACCGGTCTTGTCAAGGCCATGTTGACGCCTGCCCTCATCAACATGGGCTGGCGCGGCGGCCACTTCTTCCCGGTTATCTTCTCGGGCGTGAGCCTGGGTTACGGTCTTGCCATCCTTACGGGCGCCGATCCGGTCTTTTGCGTCGCCGTCTGTACCGCCTCGACGATGGGCGCCGTCATGCGTCAGCCGGTCATGGTCGTGGGCCTGCTGCTCATGTGCTTCCCACTCAAGGGTATCGTCTGCATGATCATCGCCGCCGTCATTGCGGCGGGCATTCCGCTGCCCAAGCCGCTGCGCAAGTAGCACGGGAGCGCAACCCGGGGACATGCCGTTTGCCACGGATTTGCGGGGAGGGGACGACCGCGTCCTTCGTGGATCGAGGCTCGCGTGGCTACAGGTCGCGTGTTCGATAGACCTTGGTGCTGATAGCGCAGCTCAGTGTAAATAGCACGAGGGCCAGGACGGCAATTCCTGCGCACAGGCAGCCGAGGACGGCGGGATCGGGATTTGCCCCGGCAATCGACATGAGCCAGTTGCTGATGGGGTTGGAGGAGCTCAGCGTGGCCATGGCAAGGCATCCGAGCAGGGCAAACAGGCCAACGGATAGACGCAACGCCTCCATGTGTCCGAATCGAAAGAACAGCGGCTGCGCCAAAAACACCATCATGAGGGAGATGAACATCGATGCTGCCGAGGCGATTGCGATTTCAAAGATGGCCTGTCCCGTCGAAGGAATGCCCGCGCTGTTGAAGAGCGGGATGGCGACGATACTCAAAAGCGTAGCTGCACATGCCATGACGGCGGAGAAGGCAATAACGCACAGGTAGCGTGCGCAAATTATGTCTTTGCGCGAGAAGGGCAGCGTCGCCCGATAACGCTCCCAACCGTTCTGATTGTCGTAACCGGCCAGTGAGTTCATGAATAGGATGGGCGACATGGCGCTGACCGCGCAGGCGCCGGCACTCATGCCGGAATCACCATCCGATGCGTTGGCGAGGGTCAGCACAACGAATATGAATAGGCCGACGCCCGCGATACTCGGGATAAGCGTGCGAACGATGGCGAGCTCGGACATAAAGGCGCGTTTCATTTCGAAGCCCCTTTCAGCATGAGGCGAAGGTAGTCATCAATGGTTGCCCGATCGCAGGGAATCTCGGGGAAAGCCTCGAGCGCTTCGCGACGGTTGGGCACGAGCACGTCCACGCTATAGGCGTGGTGGGCGGCGCGGGCGCCTTCGACGCAAGCCATAAGCTCGGCGGCCTGTGCTTGCGTGCAGTGGGCGATGCCGGCGCGGTCGGTAATATCCTCGCGCGGCAGGTCAAACATAATCGAGCCGTTATCGATGCAGATGACGCGGTCGGCGGCGCGATCGAGGTCGGACGTAATGTGGCTCGAGAGCAGCACGCTGTGTTGGCCGTCGGCGACAAAGGCAAGCAGCTCATCGAGCAGCTCCTCGCGCGCCATGGGATCAAGGCCCGCGGTGGCTTCGTCCAAAACGAGCAGTTTGGCGCTGTGGCTGAGTGCACAGGCAAGCTGCAGTTTCATGCCCATGCCGCGGGAGAGGTCCTTGACTTTTGTCTTAGGATCGAGGCCAAATCGGTTGATGAATCCGCTGAACGTTTCGCGATTCCACATGGGGTACGCCGGGCCTACGAGCGCCTCGATCTGGCCCACCTTGAGCGTGGAGGGGAAGGGGCATGTGTCCAGGACAAGACCGACGCGGGAGCGCAGGTGGCGTTGCGACTCATCGGGCGCGTCGGCGCCACAGCACTGCCCAAACAGGTGCACCTTGCCGGCATCGAGCTTTATAAGCCCAAGCGCGGCGCGAATGGTCGTCGTCTTGCCGGCGCCATTTGCACCCACAAAGCCGACAATCTGGCCGGGCTCCACGGTGAGCGTGACATCGCGTAGGGAAAAGCGGTCGCTTACGCGGCGTGAGGCGCCTTTGAGTTCTAGCAAGTTTTGCATGGTATAGCCTTTCTTGCAGATGGCTACTGCATGGTTTCGGGGGCCACAAGGTCGAGCATCTCGTGCAATTTGTCGCGCGTGACGCCCAGGGTTTCGGCCTGCGTAGCGGCCTGCGCAAGCAACTCTTCGATATGGCAGAGCTGGTTTTCGCGCAAGAGTTCCTGGTTTCCCTCGGCGACAAAGCAGCCCTTGCCCTGCACGGTGCAGATAAAGCCGAGCTGTTCCAGGTCGGCATAGACACGCTTGGTGGTAATGACGCTCACACCGAGGTCGCTCGCGAGCGCACGGATGCTGGGGAGTTTGGCTCCCGCAGCGAGTGCGCCCGAAAGGATCTGCGCTTTGACCTGCGAGGATATCTGCTCGTAGATGGGCTTGTCGCTCGAATTGGATAAGATTATGTCCACAGCGGCTCCTTAGCTGTTGGGCTACACGTGTATATAACCGGTAAGCACAGTATATATACACTATGCACAGTTATGCAAGAGCTAAATGTGGAATAGCCTACCGGCGCCGCGCTCGCTCCAAAACAATCTCAATCTGTAACACCTGGGTTCGTTTTGGGCCGCCTTCTGTTACAGATTGAGATGTTATTTGCCCGCCTGCCTATTTGCCTCAATTTGTAACAGTAAGAATCGATTTGCACGGCCAGATGTTACAGAACGAGACATTGGCTGCCTGTCTTCCCGTTTATCTCGATTTGTAACAGCTAGACCCAATTTGGGCGGCTAGATGTTACAGATTGAGATTGTGTCGGCGGGCAAGTTTGTTTGTCTCAATCTGTAACAGGTAGGGGCTCAAAACCCGTCTTACTGTTACAGATCGAGACAATCCTTGAGGCGGCTGCCCGGCGCAGCGAGCTCAGCTGATGAATTTGTCCTGATAGGCGCCCTGCGGCGGGATTTCGCGGCTACAATAGTGCGGTTACAACGACGTAATGCACTCAATGCAAGAAAGGATCCGCATGGCAAGCCTGTCGGATGAAATCTCGTCGCGCCGCACATTCGCGATCATCAGCCACCCGGACGCCGGTAAGACCACGCTTACCGAGAAGCTGCTGCTCTATACCGGCAGCATCCAGACTGCCGGTTCGGTCAAGGGCAAGAGCTCGGCCAAGCACGCCGTCTCGGACTGGATGGACATCGAGAAGGAGCGCGGCATTTCCGTTACCTCCTCGGTGCTGCAGTTCACCTATAATGGCGCCTGCGTCAACATCCTCGATACACCCGGCCACCAGGACTTCTCGGAGGATACCTACCGTACCCTTATGGCCGCCGACGCCGCAGTCATGGTCATCGACGGCGCTAAGGGCGTCGAGGCCCAGACCAAAAAGCTCTTTAAGGTCTGTACGCTGCGCCATATTCCCATCTTCACCTTTGTGAATAAGCTCGACCACGAGGCTCGCGATCCGTTTGAGCTCATGGAAGAGATCGAGAACGTCCTGGGTATCAATACGTATCCCATGAACTGGCCGATCGGCAGCGGCCGCAACTTCCGCGGCGTGTTCGACCGTCAGACCCGTCGCGTCATTGCCTTTGAGGGCGACGGCCACGCCAACGCCACCAAGAAGGTCGCCGAGGTCGAGGCCGAGCTGGGCGATCCTTCCATGGACGAGCTTATTGGCGAAGAGAACCATAAGAACCTGATGGACGACATCGAGCTGCTCGATGGCGCCGGCGACGAGCTCGACTTGGATGCTGTGGCCTGCGGCAAGCTGAGCCCGGCGTTCTTTGGCTCGGCGCTCACCAACTTTGGTGTGGAGCCCTTCCTCAAGGAGTTCCTGCGCCTGGCCCCGACGCCGCGCGCCTATATCGATACGCTCGCCAGCGAGCCGGTCGATCCCTGTCGCGACGACTTTAGCGGCTTTGTGTTTAAGATCCAGGCCAACATGGACAAGAACCACCGCGACCGCATCGCCTTTGTGCGCATTTGCTCGGGCAAGTTCGAGCGCGGCATGGACGCCTTCCACGTGCAGGGCAACCGTAAACTCAAGCTTGCCACGGGCACGTCGATGATGGCCGATGATCGCGCCATCGTGGACGAGGCGTACGCGGGCGATATCGTGGGCCTGTTCGATCCGGGTATCTTTAGCATCGGTGACACCGTGTGCTCTGGCAAGCGCCACGTGCAGTATCCGCAGATCCCGACGTTTGCCCCCGAGATGTTCGCTCGCATTACGCAGGTCGACACGCTCAAGCGCAAGCAGTTCGTCAAGGGTATGGAGGAGCTTGCCCAGGAGGGCGCCATCCAGATCTTCCGCGAGCTTGGTGCCGGCATGGAGAGCGTCATCGTGGGCGTGGTCGGCGTACTGCAGTTTGAGGTCCTCGAGCGCCGCCTCAAGGCCGAATATCGTGTTGAGGTTCGTCGCCAGCCGCTGCCCTATACGGACATTCGCTGGATCCAGAACGACCCTGATACCATTGACATTCCGGCTCTTTCGCTCACGCGCGACACCCTGCGCGTCGAGGACATGCGCGGCGGTAAGCTGCTGCTGTTCACGAGCCCGTGGAACGTGGACTGGGCAACCGACCACAACCCCGACCTTATCCTGTCGGAGTTTGGCAACGTAGCGTTTTAACGCATCGGCGCGGTGGCCCTGCGGGGCTGCCGCGCCGGTTGCTTGCCTGATGCCGTGTGAGCGGCTATCATACCCACCGTCGTCTCAAGACCGGGGCGTCCGAGCAGTTCGGGTCCGATATCCTGCTCGTTAAACCTAAAACCAAAGGAGTACATAATGATCAAGAAGGTCATGGAGGACTACAAGGTCCTGTTGCGGAGCATTCCCGCGGCAACGGTTTCGCTGTTTTTCGTGAGCGTCATCATGATGAACCTGCTGGCCAACAAAGAGCTCATCAGCCTGCCGTATCTGGCGCTCGACTGCGGCTTTGTGGTGAGCTGGGTTTCGTTTTTGTGCCAGGACATGATTTGCAAGCGCTTTGGCGCCAAGGCATCCATCAAAATCTCTATCCTCGCGCTGCTGGTCAACTTGGCCGTGAGCCTGTGCTTTTGGGCATGCTCGCTCACGCCCGGCATGTGGGGCGCCTACTACGACACGGGCATGATCGAGGTCAACACTGCCCTTAACGCCACCATCGGCGGCACCTGGTACGTGGTGCTTGGCTCTTCGCTGGCAATGCTCGTTTCTGCCGTGGTTAACTCCACGCTCAACCAGTCGCTCGGCCGTATGCTCAAAAAGAATAACTTTGCGAGCTTCGCCTTCCGCTCCTATGTGTCTACGGGTGTTGGCCAGTTTATCGACAACCTGGTCTTTGCCATTGTGGTGAGCCACACGTTCTTTGGTTGGACGTGGGTACAGGTCCTTATGTGCTCGCTGACCGGCGCTGTTGCCGAGCTGCTGTGCGAGGTCTTCCTGAGCCCCGTGGGCTACAAGGTTGTGCGTGGCTGGGAGCGTGAGAATGTGGGCGCCGAGTACCTCGAGCGCCACGCAACCGCCTAAGGAGCAAGTATGCGGGTTTTGATCACGGGTGCCTCGGGCGGTATCGGAGCCGCGTGCGTGCAGCGTTTTTTGGACGAGGGTCACGAGGTCGTGGGCTTTGATCTGCTGCCGGCAGCGGTCGAACACGAGCGCTACCGCCATCTGATCGTTGATGTATGCGAGCCGGACTCGTTTCCAGGCGACCTTGAGCCTCAGGTAATCGTGAACGTTGCCGGTGTACAGGATTCGGCCGATGACATTGCCGCCAACCTGCGTGGCACCATCAACGTGACCGAGCGCTACGCCTTTGTGGGAGAGGGGCTTGCCGCCAAGCCAGCGCCTGCTATCCAATCCGTGGTCAATGTGGGGTCGGCGAGCGGACATACGGGATCGGAGTTTCCCGCCTATGCTGCCAGCAAGGGTGGCGTTATCGCCTACACCAAGAACCTTGCAAACCGCCTGGCGCCGCAGGCCATCGCCAACAGTGTGGACCCGGGCGGCGTTATCACGCCGCTCAACCGTTGCGTGATGGAAGACGAACGCCTGTGGAACCAGATTATGGAGCTTACGCCGCTTAAGCGCTGGGCCACCGCCCAAGAGATCGCCGAGTGGATCTACTTTGTGGGCGTGACCAACCGTTTTATGACCGGGCAGAGCCTGCTGATCGATGGCGGCGAGGCCGGCCGCACACAATTTATTTGGCCCGAATAGGAAACGCGCCCGATGGAAAGCCGTCGGGCGCGTTTTTGATGTATCGATTTTTAGCCGATGCAAGTCCAGTTGACGGGGGTCGAGCCGTGCTGTTCGAGTAGCCGATTGGCGGCAGAGAAGGGGCGCGACCCCATAAAAGCGGGGAGTTCTGCCGTGGCACGGTTGGCCGAAAGCGGCGAGGGGTGCGTAGAAGCCAGGCATAACTTGCCGGTTGCCTTGTCCGCGCCGGTAGCGGCGAGCTTGCCTTCGACCATCTGCTGGGCAAAGCGGCCCCATGCCAAAAAGACTACCGGCTGGGGCAGCTGACAGCAGCGTTCGATAACGTAGTCGGTGAGCGTGCTCCAGCCCAGTTTGGCGTGCGAGTTCGCGGCATGCTCGCGCACGGTGAGCGTGGTGTTGAGGAGTAGGACGCCCTGTTGTGCCCATGGCGTTAGATCTCCCGTGGCCGGAATGGGGCAACCCAGATCGGCTTTGAGTTCCTTATAGATGTTGCGCAGGCTCGGCGGCAACTTGGTTTGCGTTGCGGGGACCGAGAACGACAGCCCCATGGCCTGGTTGGGTCCGTGATAGGGGTCTTGACCCAAGATGACAACCTTGACCTGGTCGGCCGGCGTGTAGGCGAGGGCATTGAGGATGTCGTCTTGTGCCGGGTAGATGGTTTGCTCGACACGCAAAAGGGCGATGCGCTCGAGCAGCTGGTTCGTAGTGTCACGTACCGGCTGCGGCGCATCGCCCAACCAAGTTGCTATGTTGCGGTCGCGGGTTACGGTGTCCATGGGGCTCCTTTATGGCAGATGCTCTGTTGGCATCTATTGTAAAGGCGCACCGGTTGCCTTTATGCCACGGCTGTATGAAGAGCGGGGTCTACGAGACTTGCTCGGGCGCTCCTGCCATGCGAGCCTGTCCATGTGCGCGAAGGCGCGGAAGCTCGACGGTTGCCACCATGACGCCGGTGAGGATGAGGGCGGCGCCAAAGAATGCGATGGGGCTCAGGACCTCGCCGACCAGGAAGAACGAGAAGACAGCGGAGCAGACCGGCTCGAGCGAGAAAGCGAAGCCGGTGGTCTCGGCAGGCACGTGGGGCTGCACGAGCGTCTGGGTGATAAAGCCGTAGGCAGAGCAGATGAGTGCGAGCGCGACGACGACCACGATCTCGCTGGGTGTGCCGGGAAGCGTGAAACCGCCCAAGGTGCATGCGGCGATGCCCGAGAACAGGCCGCCGAAGCCCAGCTGCCAAACGCCCAGAGCCAGCGGGTCGACTTCTTCGACAAAGCGCTTGGCCACGATAATGTGGCCGGCATAGATAAAGGCCGAGAGCAGCATGATGATCGCACCGGGATTCAGGCTGGTGAAGTCGGCGCCCGAGAGCAGCAGCATGCCGCAGGTGACGATGGCGGTGCCGACGAGCACTTTGCGCTCGGGGGCACGGCGCAGCAGGGCGGCGTTGGCAAACGGCACGATCACGACCGTCAGGCTCTGCAAAAAGCCGGCAGTGGAGGCAGAGGTGAGGCTGGAGCCCAGGCACATACAGGTGAGCTCGGTTGCCATGATGGCGCCGATGATGGCGGCACGGACCATAAGGTCGCGGTTGATGCGGAAAGCGCGCTTGTGGAAGAGCAACAGGCAGGCCACAAAGGCGATGATGCAGCGTAGCGCGACGATGCTCGTGGCGTTCATGCTGTCCATGCCGATCTTCATGAGGGGATACGAAAAGCCCCATGCGACGGGAACGGAAAATGAGAGCGCGATTGCTTTTTTGCGATCCATGGGACTCCTTTTGTTACAGAACGGTTTCGTAAAAAGGATTCTGCTCCCAGATGTGGATGTAGTAAAGCGAATGTATCTTCAGTATGATTAAGAAATACTAATGTTGGCAGAAATGGTACTGACAAAACGTTTTACGGCTGCATCGATGTGGAGGCGCGATGGCATCGCGGTATCAGATTGTTTGTATGGTGGTCGATCGCGGCAGTCTTAAGGGCGCGGCGGACGAACTGGGCTATACGCAAAGTGCGGTGAGCCAGGCCGTCAAAGCGCTCGAGCGCGAGCTGGGTACCACGCTTATCGAGCGCGGTAAGCAGGGCGTTTCGCTTACGCGCGACGGCAAGCAGTATCTGCCGTATCTGCGACAGATCGTAACTGCCGAGGCCGAGCTTGAGGGCAAACGTCAGGAGTTGCTGGGGCTCTCCTCGACGGATATTCGTATCGCGACGTTTACCAACGTGAGCCGCACCGTATTGCCGCGCGTGATTCGCGACTTTGGTGCGCTGCACCCGGGCGTACGCTTTACCCTCAAGCAGGGCGATTACACGCGCAACGCTCAATGGGTGCACGATGGCGTGGTTGACTTTTGCTTTACGGCGCGCGGGTTTACCGCAGGGCTCGAGAAGCGTGTGGTCTATCACGACGAGTTGGTGGCATTGTTGCCGACAGCGCATCCGCTGACGGCAAAGGAAAAGGTGACACTCGCCGACCTGGCGTCCGAGCCGTTTGTGCTGCTGGATGAGGGCGAACAGAGCCTGGTGCTCGATGCATTCGCGGCGCATGGGCTGTCGCCGCACGTGATGAGCGAGGTGACCGACGACTACACCATCATGGCGATGGTGGAGGAGGGCCTAGGCGTGAGCATGCTCTACCGTCGTACTGTGGAGGGCATGCGAGCCGATATTCGTGTGCGGCCCATCGTGCATGCCCCCTCGCGCGACGTGGTGGCCGCCTGGCGCAGCTGGGACACCATGCCCATCGCCACGAGGCGCTTTATCGACTATATGAGCTCTCATATTGTCAATTAATGACTGGTGTGGCGTTGAGTGCTGTGTTTAGCGGGCTGTCGCTTTGGCTTGGGTGACACGATAGGTGCGTGCCGGGTGGCAGAGTAGCACCGCCACGACCATAAAGAACGCCGTGGTGCCCAGGCTGATGGGGTAGACCATCATGATGTTCGCAAAGGTGCGAAAGTGCGGGAACACGCAGAACACCCAATAGAAGCGGATGCCGCAGACGCAGATCATGGTGATGAGGGCGGGCGTGAGCGAGATACCAAAGCCGCGCAGGTAGCCTGACATGTTTTCGTAGAACATGCTAAAGGCGTACGCCGGAAAGATTGAGCACACGCGGATATAGCCGATCGAGACGATGTTGGGATCGCTGTTAAAGAGCGATAGGATCTCGCGTCCCAGACCGACAATAACGATGATCGTGGTGAGTGCAACGATACCGCCTTCGACCAGGCAGACCTTGAGCGTCTTGGTGCAGCGGTCGATCTGGCGGGCGCCGTGATTTTGTCCCACAAAGGTGGTGCAAGCCTGGCTAAAGCTGTTGAGCAGGTTGTAGCACACGTACTCCAGGCTCATGGCGGCACTCGATGCCGCCATGACCTCGGTGCCCAGGCTGTTGATGGCAGACTGGATGATGATGTTGGCGACGGCAAAGACGGCGCTTTGGATGCCGGCGGGCAGGCCGATCTTGACGATGCGCTTGAGAGCGACGGGGTCGATAGCCAGGTCGCGTAGGGTGACGCGGACGACGGAGTCGGTCTTGAGCAGGCGGATAAAGAGCGTGGCGGCGCTGACGGTGTAGGCGATGGCGGTGGCGATGGCGACGCCCGCGACGCCCCAGTGGAGTACGGGGACAAAGATGAGGTCTAGGCCAATGTTGAGGACGGTGGACACGGCAAGCGCCTGTAGCGGCATGCGGGTGATGCCGACGGAGCGGAAGATCGCGGCCTCAAAGTTGTAGAGCAAGATCGAGGGCAGGCTGAGCAAAAAGACGCGCAGGTAGAGCGAAGCGAGTGGCATGGTTTCGGCAGGAACGTTGAGCGCGGCGAGCATGGGCTCGGCAAAGATCTCGCCCAGAGCGATGACGACAAAGCCCACAAGCGCCATTAAAATCGAGGTATGGACGGCGCGTTTGACCATGTTCTGATCGTTGCGGCCGATAGCGTTGGCGATGACCACGTTGGAGCCAAGTGACATGCCAATAAACAGGTTGAGCATAAGACTGGTAAGCGGAACATTGGAGCCGACCGCCGCCATGGCGAGGGTTCCCTGGTCGCCCGAGAAGTTACCGATGATGACCGTGGCGATGAGGTTCGACAGCTGCTCCAAGATGCTCGTGGCGGCCACGGGGAAGGCGAACAGGGGAATATTGCGCCACAGCGAGCCGGTGGTCATGTCAATGTGCTTAGATACGGTGTCAGCCATGCGCTCTCAATCTCTAACATGCTCTTTCGTGCTTATTTGCGCAGACGATGATACTCCTAATACATCCAGCCGGCACTTAGGGACGTTCCTTTTCTGCCGGCAGCTGGGGACACTCCTTGTCTCTTCTATGACTAGGTGGGGAAGGCGTGCGACAATGGTGGGCGTTGTGTTGTTCGCGCTAAGGAGTTGCCATGTTGTTGTGTCCCGTTTGCCATAAGCCGTTGGTGGACGACGAGCGCGGTGCTGCATGCGCGGGCGGACACCGGTTTGACCGTGCGCGCGAGGGCTATCTATATCTGCTGCGCTCGTCCAAGAGCGGCGACTCCATGGGCGATCCCAAGTCGCAGGCGCGCAGCCGTCGTGACTTTCTGAACCGTGGATACTACGCGCCGTTGCGCGATGCGATGGTCGAGCTGGTGCGCGAGCGGGTGTCTGGTCGTGCCGCGTCAACGAACTGCCCCATGACGTTGCTCGATATTTGCTGTGGCGAGGGCTACTACACCAGTACCATGGGCGCGGTTTCGGGCGTGGATGCTTACGGCTTTGACCTGGGTAAAGAGATGGTGCGCCTGGCTGCCAAGCGCGGCGATGCGACCTACTTCGTGGCCAACATGAAGGACATCCCCGTGGCGGACGGCGCCTTCGATATGGTGACCGAGCTCTTCGCTCCCTTTAACGAGCGCGAGTTTGCCCGCGTACTGGCGCCGGAGGGCTCGCTCTACACCGTGGTGCCGGGTGCCCGTCATCTGTTTGGGCTTAAGGAAGTGCTCTACGATACGCCGTACCTTAACGACGAGAAGCTGCCGAAGACTACCGAGCTCGAGTTGGTCGGAACGCAGCGGGTATCTGCGAATATTACGCTCCAGACCCAGGCCGACATCGAGGCGGTGTTCCAGATGACGCCGTACTACTACCGCACGCGCCCTGCCGACAAAGAGCGCCTGGCAAACTTGGACACGCTCCAGACCGATATCGACTTTATCATCGCCGAGTACCGCCACTAACCTACCAAAAAGGGACAGGTTTATTTTGGTAGGTTTTATCTGGGCAAACGTAAAGGGCCGACCGCGTTGCTGCGCGATCGGCCCTTTTTATTGGCGTATATACCAGAGTCGCTGAGCGATTGGCACGGATGCGGCTTAGCTCAAACGGTCCATGCCCTCTTTCTTGACGCGGTTGGCGAGTACAAAGTAGATAATGCTGACAATCAGGCCGGTAAAATCGGGGATGCTTGAGCCGGTCCCACCCAAGAGCGGCAGGGAGAGAAGCAGACTGATGACCGAACATGCTAGGCAGACGATGGACCAAATCCAGACAACGCCAGCCTTGGCGGGATTATTTGCTGCGCGGATGCCAAAGACGGCGGTCACAATTTCGACGACGCCCAATACGATGACGACGATGCAAGAAACGATCATGGCACCCGTGATATCGCCTGCCGCGCTGCCCGCAAGGAGCGCTGTAGCACCCATGCCTGCGCTTAGAATGCCGACGACAAAGAAGAGGAACGATAGGATTTTGAGTAATTTACAGGCGTTGCTCATGGCTGGTCCTTTCGATACGAGTACGCCAACCTGGCGCACCCCATGTGCTGCACATATGGTGAAGCACATTGTAATTCAACGCGGCGATGCATGCGCCTGAAAGCGCTTTGAGCCCGTGCAACCCAACCCCAACCTTTCAAAAAGGAAAGCTGGACGTAAGCCAAATCGATGGCAGCTCATGTGCGGCGCTGAGATGATGAGGCCGTAACAAGGAGCTGGTCTCAAGGAGGAGCCATGATGTACGGAGCAGGGCAAGTGCGTGAGCCGCGGTCGTTGGGAAGGCGCATGGGTGATTCTGTGATCGCTGCCGTGTGCACGGGATTGATGGCGGCGCTTTGCATTGGGATGCTGTGGGCCATGTCGCATGTGGGACAATAGCGGACGGTTGGGTGCCGGCGTAAACGGCGCTCGCGTATTCGTTTTGCTTGCTAAGGAGTACCCATGGGCGTCGTCGATCCCTTTTCTGTTGCTCGGGCCGCGGGGCTTGAGCTGACCGGGAAGTCCGAGGGCCTCACACTCACCGACGGTACGATGGAGCTGCGTGCCGATTTTATCCGCATGCTTCCGCGGCTCAAGCAGGGCCGTCTGCAGCAAGAGCTACTGGTAAAAGCTGCGCGCACAAAAGGCATCGAGAGCCCATGGGCGATTGATGCCACGGCAGGCTTTGGCGAGGATTCGCTGCTGCTGGCGGCCGCGGGCTTTACCGTCGATCTGTATGAACAGGATTGCGTGATCGCGGCGCTTCTCAAGGATGCCCTGGATCGCGCGGCAGATGATCCGGCGCTTGCGACTGCCGCGGCGCACATGCGCTTACATGCGGGCGAGGATAGCATTGCCGGCCTTCGCCATGCAGCTGAGCTGATCGGGCGGGGCGAGCTTACCGCTCCCGACGTGGTATATCTGGACCCCATGTTTCCCGAGCGCAACAAGAGCGCGGCGGTTAAAAAGAAGTTCCAGCTCTTGCATCATTTGGAGCAGCCGTGCGCCGATGAGGAGGCGCTGGTCGAGGCTGCGCTTGCGGTGCGCCCGCGCAAGGTCGTTATCAAGCGGCCGGTGAAGGGGCCGCTGCTTGCCGGCGTTAAGCCGAGCTATCAGCTTGCGGGCAAGGCCGTTCGTTACGATGTGTTGGTGCCGCCGCGCCCGTAGCTTGCGTGCGATGGTTGGCGCTCCGTCGGTGCCGTGCCGATGCGGGGTCTATTTCCAAGGGTGCGACGTCAGGTGCCATCCGCTGCAGTATTCACATTTATAGCAGGCCAAACCGCGCCGCCCGCGGTTTTCGCAGTCGGCCATAACTGCTTCGGCTTCGGCGCGTGTGTCGTAACGGTTTTTGCGCTCGCACGACTTGTAGCGCCAGGCTTCATCGCGCTCGGCGTCCAGGGCGTCACGGCGCTCGTCCTCGCGCGCAAACAGGTCGCTCATATCGCCGCCGGTGGCAGCGCCCAAAAACTCGCTTTTGGCCTTTGACCAGGCGGCTCGCTTTTTGCTTCCCATCTGCTTCGTGCCCCTCTCCAAACGCTGGTATCATTGCTCAATCAAAGTGATACCAATAAACGTGAGGTCGCCGCGTGATGATCAGAAAAACCCTCGATACTGACATTCCCGCCGTCATGGCTATCTATGACGCCGCCCGCGCGTTTATGCGCGCGCATGGTAACGCCACGCAGTGGCCCGAGGGCACGCCTTCGGCCGAGCAGCTGGCTGCCGATATTGCCGCTGGTGGCAGTTACGTGTGCGAAGTCGACGGCCGTGTGGTGGCGACGTTTGCCTTTTTACCGGGTCCGGACGAGTGCTATGACGTAATTGAGGACGGTCAATGGCGCAGCGACACTCCGTATGCCGTGCTGCATCGCGTGGCATCCGACGGCACCGTGCACGGTATCGCGGCCGCGATGTTTGCCTTTGCCAAGGCGCGCGCCGACCACCTGCGTATCGACACGCACGCGGACAACCTGCCTATGCAGGGCGCGAGCATGAAAGCGGGGTTCGAGCGCGCCGGCGTCGTGTATGTTTCGGACGGCACGCCGCGTGTTGCGTTCGACTGGCTGCGCGAGGCGTAAGAGCAGGGGCGCGTGTCAACAATTCGCGCGAACGAAAATGGTCCCACCCGGGGCCATTTTCGTTCGCTGCGCTGATTTGCAAGCCGGCTTTCGCAAGGCGCGAACCTACGAAAATCGCCGCGCGGCAACGCAGGGCGATGAGCTCGGTCGGGGGATAGGGCCCGCTTCGCCCGCCGGCCCGTAAATTGTATCATCCAGTGTGGAACGAGGATGCCCGTTGCCGCGTGCGATGGGCTTGCAATAAGAGGAGAGCCATGACGAAGCAAGCGGTCGTTGGAATCTTGGCGCATGTCGATGCCGGCAAGACCACGCTGGCCGAGTCCATGCTGTTCAATGCGGGCCGCATTCGCAAGCGCGGCCGCGTTGACGACGGCGACTCGCATCTGGATACGAACGAGATCGAGCGCGAGCGCGGCATTACGATCTTCTCGTCGCAGGCTGTGCTCGACCATGGCGACACCCACGTTATGCTCGTGGACGCTCCCGGCCATGTCGATTTTTCTGCCGAGGCGGAGCGCACGCTGCGTGCCCTGGACTACGCGATTCTGGTGGTAGGCGCCAACGATGGCGTGCAGGGGCACACCGAGACCCTGTGGCGCCTGCTTGCGCGCTATGACATTCCGACGTTCATCTATATCAACAAAATCGATTTGGAGAATCCCGGCCGCGATGTTTTGCTGGCACAGCTTGGGCAGCGTCTTTCCGAGGGCTGCCTGGATGCCAACGAACTGCTGGCGGGCGGCGCCGTTCAGGAGGACGCTGCTGCGTTGGACGAGGCGGCGCTCGAGGAGTTTTTTGAAGTGGGCGAGCTTTCTGTCGCAACGCTGTCGCGCATGGTTGCAGAGCGCAAGCTCTTTCCCTGCTTTGCCGGCTCGGCGCTCAAGGATCAAGGCGTGGACGAGCTGCTGGACGGCATATGTGCGCTGATGCGCGAACAGGCATGGCTCCCGGAGTTTGCCGCGCGCGTCTATCGTGTCAGCCAAGGTGTTCGCGGCGAGCGCTTGGCTTGGGTTAAAGTGACCGGCGGCACACTGCATGCCAAACAGATGATTGACGGACGTTCCGGCGCCGAGGCATGGGAGCAAAAGGTCGATCAGGTACGCATCTATAACGGCGAGAAGTATGAGCTTGCCCAAGAAGTTGCTGCTGGCGGTATTTGTGCCGTGACGGGCCTTGCGCACGTTCGCCCAGGGGGCGCCCTGGGCGCGGAGCCCGCGGGCGATGCGCCCGTCATTGCGCCAGTCCTCACCTATACGGTGCTTCCGGGCGAACACGACGTCCATGCGGTGTTCAAAGCATTGACTGAGTTGGCGGACGAAGATCCCATGCTCGGCGTAAGCTGGAATACGCATCTCGAGCAGATTCACCTGCAGTTGATGGGCGCCGTGCAACTCGAGGTCGTGCAGCGGGTGTTGGCAGATCGCTTTGGCCTTTCGGTTGCGTTTGAGTCTGGCGGCATTCTCTATAAGGAGACTATTTCGCAGCCGGTCGAGGGTGTGGGCCATTTTGAGCCACTGCGCCACTATGCCGAGGTACATCTGCGCCTGGAGCCGTTGCCAGCGGGTTTGGGCGTGCAATTTGGCACCGTGACCTCGACCGACGAGCTCGATCTTAACTGGCAACGTTTGGCACTCACCAACGCCATGGAGCGCGATCACCTGGGCGTGCTGACCGGCTCGCCCATCACCGATGTGCGCATTACGCTCACGGGCGGCCGCGCGCATGCCAAACACACCGAGGGCGGAGATTTTCGCCAGGCCACGTACCGCGCGATTCGCCAGGGCTTGATGCAGGCGCGTGAGGTCGGCGCAGCCGTGCTGTTGGAGCCGTGGTACCACTTTGAGCTCGAGGTGCCGGGGGAGTGCGTGGGCCGGGCGCTCTCGGATGCCACGCGCATGAGTGCCGAGTACGAGCCGCCCACGATGGCGGGAGACCGGGCGAAGCTTGTGGGTCGCGTTCCGGCATCCGAGGTGCAGGATTATGCGCTGGAGGTGGCTGCCTACACGAGCGGTCGCGGGCATCTGTACCTGGAGTTCGCCGGTTATGCGGCCTGTCATGATACCGAGCGCGTAATCGAGGCGGCCGCCTATGAGCCCGAGGCCGATCTGCCCAACACGCCCGACTCGGTCTTTTGCTCTCACGGCGCCGGCTACACGGTCAAATGGTACGACGTGCCCGTCGCCGCCCACGTAAAGGTCGATCCCGCCACCTTCCGCCCCTGGCGAGCGGCGGACGCCGAGTTTTTCGGCCATAGGTGATAGATGGTCAGTCTCTTTGTCGCATCCTGTTGGTATAACTCGGTATAAGTTGGTATAACTTTTAACAGCGTTTGCCAATCCGAGGAGGCCGACATGAATCCAAACCCCTTTAAGCCAACGGCCGGCAAGCGGCCTCCGATACTCATCGGTCGCGAGTCGGTCATCGAAGATTTCGAGGAAGGGCTCGATAACGGCGCCGGGGCGCCGGGCAGGCTTATGCTCATTACGGGAAACCGCGGCTGTGGCAAAACGGTTCTCTTGCGGGAGCTGCAACGTCTAGCCAGCGAGCGCGGATGGGCGGTTGTCTCCGATTCCGCTTCGCTTGGTTTATGCGACCGCTTGGCCGATGCGCTTCGCTCGAATAAACCCGTTGTGACGTCAATGGAGTTTGGGCCGTCATTTGGCCGAATGTCGGTCGAGGCGGCGCGGGCAAAAGGCGAGACGTTACGAGGGCTGGTCAACGAGCGCCTCAAGAAGCTCGGTCTAGGCAAGGGCATACTGTTTGCGATTGACGAGGCGCAGTCTGCGTCTATCGAGGAGCTGGCGGCTCTTGCCGTTCTCTATCAGCAAGTGCTCGGAGATCAGGATGCCACGGGCTTGCTCGATAGCGACCAGCGCGGTCTTGCGCTGGTTTTTGCCGGCTTGCCCAGTATGGTTGATGACTTGCTCGAAGAGCCGAGCGTAACGTTTTTGCGCCGCGCCCAGCAGCGTACGCTGGGGGCGATTTCTTTGCCCAAAGTGCGCGATTCATATATCGAGACGGTCAAAGGCGCTGGTCTTTGCGTTGATGCGGAGACGGCGGACCTTGCAGCACACAAGAGCATGGGGTATCCCTATATGGTCCAGCTGGTGGGATATTACATGTGGCGGGCTGCTGTCCGGCGTGACTCGCGGGTCATTGAAGAGCGCGATGTCGAGGCTGGCTACGCCGATGCCGTCTCCGAGTTCTATGAAGCAGTGGACGCTCCCTTGTATTATGGGTTGCGCAGTCCACAGCGTCTTTTTATCGAGGCCATGGCTGCTGACGAGGGTAAGCCGACGCGCATGGCGGATATCATTGAGCGCTGCGATCGCACCCAGAGCTGGGCGAGTAAATATCGCGCAAGCCTGATTCGCGAGCGCGTCATCGAGGCTGCCGGATACGGCCTCGTCCGGTTTACCGTGCCCATGCTGGGCGAGTACATTCGAGATCGTGTTTTATGGCACGAGTAATGTGATAAAGGGACTGTCCCTTTGTCATATTCGATCAACAGGAAGGGAAGCGATGACGGTGTTGCAACAACCAAGTGCTATCGAGGTGCGCGGTGCACGTGTCCATAACCTCAAGGACATCGATATCGATATTCCGCTGGGAAGGCTCGTGGGCATTGCCGGTGTGTCGGGTTCGGGCAAGAGTTCGCTGGCACTGGGAGTTCTTTATGCCGAGGGCTCGCGCCGTTACCTGGAGGCGCTCAGCACCTATACCCGCCGTCGTCTGACGCAGGCCGAGCACGCCCAGGTGGACGAGGTGCTGCACGTGCCGGCGGCGCTCGCATTGCATCAGCGCCCCAGCGTGCCGGGCGTGCGTTCCACTTTTGGCACCATGACCGAGCTCAACAATAGCCTGCGTCTGCTCTTTAGCCGCTGCGCCCATCACGTCTGCCCGCATTGCGGGGCGCGCGTGGAGCCGAGCCTTAACGTGGCCGCGGGCCTGTCGCTCGCGTGTCCGACGTGCGGGCGCGAGTTCTATGCGCCGGGTGCCGAGGACCTTGCCTTTAACAGTGGCGGCGCGTGCCCTACCTGCGGCGGTACCGGCGTTATGCGCAAAGTGGACGAGGCGAGCCTGGTGCCCGACGAGTCAAAGACCATCGACGAGGGCGCGGTGCTCCCCTGGGGCACACTCATGTGGGATCTGATGAAACAGGTGGCCGGCGAGATGGGTGTGCGCACCGACGTGCCGTTTAACCAGCTCACGCCCGCCGAGCGCGATATCGTGTTCCATGGCCCGGCGGTCAAGAAGCATATTCTCTACGTTCCTAAAAACGGCGAGGGTGCCACGCCGCTCGACTTTACCTATTACAACGCCGTCTATACGGTCGAGAATGCGCTCGCCAAGGTTAAGGACGATAAGGGGCTCAAGCGCGTTGCACGTTTTTTGCGCGAGGGGCCGTGCCGTGACTGCGGCGGAACGCGTCTTTCCGAGGCCGCTCGCCAGCCTCAGGTACGCGGTATCAATCTGGCGCAGGCGGCGGCCATGACACTGGGCGAGGCGATTGAGTGGGTGCGCGGGGTGCCCGCATCCTTGCCGACCGAGATGCAGCCCATGGCGACGGACATCTGCGATTCGTTTTTGAGCACGGCCCGTCGCCTGATCGACCTGGGTCTCGACTACCTTTCGCTCGACCGCGCCGGTGCCACGCTGTCGACGGGCGAGCGCCAGCGCGTGCAGCTTGCCCGCGTGGTGCGCAACCGATCGACGGGCGTGCTGTATGTGCTGGACGAGCCTTCGATCGGCTTGCATCCTGCCAATGTCGATGGCCTGGTGGGCGTGATGCGCGATCTGGTGGATGACGGCAACACCGTGGTTGTTGTTGACCACGACACGCGCGTGTTGGCAGAAGCCGACTATCTGGTCGAGATGGGCCCCGTTGCCGGAGCAGGCGGCGGTCATGTGATCGCCGCCGGTACGGTGGGCGAGGTCGAACAATCGCAGGGTAGCCACATCGCGCCGTTCTTGCGCTCGGACCCCAAGCGCTTGCGCCCGCAGGTGGCTGACGACGAAATGTTCGATCTGGGCCATATCCGCATGGCGACCGATGCCATCCATACCGTCAAACCGCTCGAAGTCGATATCCCGCGCGGCCGCCTTGTCGCGGTAACGGGTGTTTCAGGTTCGGGCAAGACGACATTGGTGCTCGAGACGCTCATCCCGGCGCTCAAGGCGCAAGCGGCCGGCAAGCGCCTGCCGAGGCACGTGCGTTGGGTCGATGCCGAGGGCATCGCGCGCGCCAACCTGATTGATGCCACGCCCATTGGCGCCAACGTGCGCTCGACGGTGGCGACCTATGCCGACATCCATGATGAGCTGCGCCGCGCCTTCGCCCGTACGCCCGAGGCCAAGGCGGCAGGGTATAAGGCGGGTGCCTTTAGCTACAACACCGGCGCCTTGCGCTGCCCCACGTGCGATGGCACGGGCTCGATATCGCTCGACGTGCAGTTTTTGCCCGATGTCGAGATCGTCTGTCCTGCATGTCGCGGCTCGCGTTATGCAGACGCGGCCTCGCGTATCCATCGCGAGGGCAAGGACGGAAGCCTTCTCACGTTGCCGCAGCTCATGGACATGAGCGTGGACGAGGCACTCGACGCCACAGTGGGACTCAAAAAGGTGCAGACGCGCTTGCAGACCTTGCACGACCTGGGCTTGGGCTATCTCACACTCGGTGAGCCCACGCCGGCGCTTTCGGGCGGCGAGGCGCAGCGTCTTAAGCTTGCGAGCGAGATGGGCCGCGTGCAGGACGATGCCGTATTCGTATTCGACGAGCCCACGATCGGCCTGCATCCGCTCGATGTTCAGGTGTTGCTGAGTGTGTTTGACGGCCTCGTTGCCAAGGGCGCCACAGTTGTCGTGATCGAGCACGACCTCGACCTTATCCGTAACGCCGATTATGTGATCGACATGGGCCCGGGCGGTGGCGATGCGGGCGGGCGAGTCGTCTGCGCCGGCACGCCGGACGACATCGCAGCCTGCTCCAAGAGCATTACCGGTCGCTACCTATAGGCAATGTGACAAAGGGACTGTCCCTTTGTCACATGTTGGCGAAGCCTGTTTGGCGTAGGGCCTCGTAGAGGACGATGGCGGCGCTGTTGGAGAGGTTGAGTGCACTGATGCGGTAGTCGTCCGGATTGACGAAGTTGCCGCAGATATCCTGCTGAAGGATGGCTTCGTGGCTGTCCTCGGTATGCCCCAGCGATTCCTCGTGGGCTTCCCAGGCCTCGGCGTTATCGAGTGAGTCGCAATCGCGCAGCATCGGGATGCGCTCGCAGCGCTCGGGCGCCGCGGCGAGCAGCTCCTCGGGAATGCCCGAGCTCTCGCTGCCAAAGACCAAGTAGTCACCATCGCGGTAGGTACTCTGCGCATAGGTGCGGCGTGCCTTTTTGGTCAGCAGATGCAGGCGACCATCGGCGGGGGAGAGGGCGTTGCGCGCAAGGAAATCTTCCCAGCCGGCATAGGTGGTTACGTCCAAGTTTTGCCAGTAGCCCAGGCCGGCGCGACGCACCGTCTTGTCGTCGAGCGAAAACCCCAGCGGTTCTACCAGGTGCAGGCGGGCGCCGGTAACCACGCAGGTGCGGCCGATATTGCCCGTATTGGCCGGAATCTCGGGCGCATACAGCACAATGTTGAACATGAATCTCCTTGGCATAGAACGAAAAACCACCACGAAGGGGACAGGCACCTTCGTGGTGGTTGGCGACATCTTTGCGGGCAAACGTCCGCTTCGATAAACCTAGGCGCGGTGCCAGTCGGTCAGGCAGGCATCGAGGGAGGCGATGAGCGCATCCTTGTCCATGTGACGGCCGATGATGCACAGGCTCGTCATGCGGTCGCCCGTCTCGTCGTCCCAAATCTGCATGATCTCGGGGTTCTCATCGATGATCTTCTGCTTCTCACCCTCGGGCGCGGAGTCAACGAACAGACCGTTCTCCATCAGGCGCATCTGGTGGCCGGCCTGCTCAAACATGTAGCACATGTCCGGATCGCCGGTCTGCCACAGCGGACCCTTGACGCGGATGACCTCGTCGGGCCACTCCTGCTCAACAAAATCGGTGAACTTCTGCAGGTCAAACGGCTTGCGGCGCGAGTACACAAAGGTCTCGATGTCGTACTCGAGCACCTCGGGGTCGTCGTGCTCCTCGGGATGCTCCATGGCCTCGATCCAGGCGGCGGAGTTGTAGGCGCGCATAAAGTCGAAGCGGTCGGTATCGAGCAGCTCCTCCATGGGGACCTCGCCGTTTTGGGCCTCGACAATTACGGCGTCTTTCTGCAGGCTGCGCACGATGGCCTTGAGCTCGGCAATCTGCTCAGGCGTCACGGTGTCGGTCTTGTTGAGGATCAGCGTGGAGCAGAACTCGATCTGCTGGATGAGCAGGCTCTCGATGTCGTCCTCGTCGATATCCTCGGCCAGCAGGTCGCGACCGCCGTTGAACTCGTCGTACATGCGGGCGCAGTCGACCACAGCCACGATGTTGTCGAGTGCGAGCTTGGGCTCGCCGCCCACCTTAGCCTCGTCGCAGAAGCTCGAGATGGTGTAGGCGATGGGGATAGGCTCGCAAATGCCCGATGCCTCGATGATGATGTAGTCGAAGTTGCCCGAATCGGCGATGCCCTGCAGCTGGTTGGCCAGGTCATCCGAAAGCGTGCAGCAGATGCAGCCGTTGGTGAGCGGGATGAGGTCGTCGGTCTCGGAAAGGCCGCCGTCGGCGATGAGGCTGGCGTCGACGTTGATCTCGCCGATATCGTTGACGATCACGGCGGCGCGGATGCCGCCGTCGTTAGCGAGGATGTGGTTGAGCAGCGTGGTCTTGCCGGCACCGAGGTATCCGGTAAGCATGATGATCTTCACGGGTTTGTTGGGCATGTGCCCTCCTTTGTTAGACATGGCTTACAGTTGAATCATATGCCAAACGCCTGCTCTTATACCCACGCGCTGGCAAATAACACAGGCTACTCCCAGGCTCCCCATACATCGGGGCAATAACCGACGGTGGCCTTTTTGCCGTTGCGCACGATGGGCTCGGCTAGAACCTGCTGGTTCTCGAGCAGCTTGTCGAAGCGCTGGTTAGGGGTGAGGTGCTGGATGAGCGCGAGCATCTCCTCGTCCTTGGCCTTGGGGTTGAGCAGCTTGTCGATGCCGCCGACCGCCTGCATCACGCTCGTGAGCTCGCCCTTGCTCATCTCCTTTTCCTTAAGGTCGATAAACTGCACCTTAATGCGGCGCTCTTTAAAATAGCGCTGGGCCTTCTTAGTGTCGAAGGACTTCTTGGTGCCAAAAATTTGCACGTTCATATAATGTTCCGCCGTTCTAACGAATGAAGTTGGTCCTGGCGCGATCGGCCTCGGGGGCTTCGATGCCGGCAGCCTTGCCCGCCTCGATGCAACGCAGGAGCCAGGCCATGTTTTTGCCGATGTTTCGCATGGTGGCAAGGCCCTCGGCGTCCTGGGCGGCTTCGCCCGGCATGGCACCAAAGACGTTGTTCCAGTACGTGGAGGCCACCACGGGCATCTGGTTGATAGTGAAGTACTTGTTGAGTACATCGAAGGTGGTCGACGTGCCGCCGCGACGGGCGACGGCGACAGCGGCGCCCGGCTTGTGCACAAAGGCCTTGCTGCCAGCATAGAATGCGCGGTCGAGAGCCGAGAGGATGCGTCCGCTGGGATGCGCATAGTAGACGGGGGAGCCAAAGACAAAGCCATCTGCCTGCTCGGCGGCGGCGATGAGCTCGTTCACCACGTCGTCGTCAAAGGTGCAGCGGCAATCGAGCTTGCCGCACTGGCCACAGCCAATGCAGTCGCGAATGGGCTTGGCGCCCAGCTGGAACACCTCGGTATCGATGCCCTCGGCATGCAATTGCTCGGCGACCTCGGCGAGCGCGCGGGCGGTGTTGCCGTTTGCCTTGGGGCTACCGTTGACCAAAAGAACCTTCATCACAAACTCCCTCTGCTGTTGGTGACTTCTGCAGAGGATTATCGCACGATGGGGGAGGCGGTGCGGGCGCGGTGCTAATCCAGTTTGGTACCTGGCACCTGCACGGCTTTCCCGAGCAACGCTTTGAGCTCGTTCAAAATGGAAACGGGCTGTCGATCGACAGCGTCCAGATGGAGCGTGGCCACGCGAATGGGCGGCTGATATTCAAGCGAGCCGATGAGCACGGGAGAACCCAGGAACCGTTCGATGTCGCTTGCGATCTCGTCGATTGCCTCGGGGCCGAGCTCATCGAAGAGTGCCACGAACGTTGGCCCCGTTGAGCGGAACAGGCGGCCCTTGCCGCGCGAACAATCCATGAGGCAGGCGGCGCTTTCGGCGAGCACGCGGTCGCCTGCGTCGAATCCAAAGCGGGCATTGACCTCGGCGATATCGTCGACCTTAATGGCAATAAAGCCAGCCTCGCGCGGCACGCGGCGCATCTCTCCAATAGCGTTGACCAGGGCGTGGACATCGCCCAGACCCGTTACCGAGTCGGTCGTATCTGCTAGGCTTCGGTTGATGATAGTGCCCACATACATGTTGGGTTCGGTATCGGTGCCGTCCAAGCGGTAGCCCGTGCAGTCGCAAAGCGCGTACGCTCCGGTAGCATCCATAACGCGGTACTGCATGTAGTGGAAGTGCCATGTGCCGTTTATCACCATGTCGAGCTCGGCGCGTACGTTGTCGCGGTCCTCGGGGTGGACGCGAGCAAGCCACATATCGACCGAGTTAAAAGGGTGCTGGGAGGGCAGGTCAAAATCGCGCACGGCGTTAACCGACCATTGCGATTCTCCCGTATCGAGGTTAAGGATAAACGGATAGCGCGTCTCGGAGCTCATGGAGATCGCTTGGAACACCCGGTCGTTGCAGGGAAGCTGATCGACGATTGGGTGTTGTGGCACGTCATTGTCTTTCGGTTGCTGCACGCGGTGCATGAGCTTGTAGCGATACATTTTGCGATCGGCATCCATTGTCATCTGGCGACGCGAATCGCCTGCAAGCGGGTCGACGTGCGAGCAACCAAAACTAAAACTGGCGATCATGGGCGCCTTGCCGTCCGATGTTGCCTCGACAAGATCGGTGCGTGTCCGCTCCAAGCGCTGCTCGAGCTCGGCTTCGCCTGTCGTGGGGGACACGAGTACAAATTCGTCTCCACCGATACGGAACAGCAGGTCATCGTGCTCCATGGTCTCGGTGAGCGCACGACAGATGCCCAGAATATAGCGGTTGCCCTCGGCGTGGCCAAACTTATCGTTGCAGTGCTTGAGGTGATCGATGTCAATATAGGCGCAGGTGAAGGGGGCGCCTTTGAGCCAGAGCTGATCGACATGGTGGTCGAGTCCACCGCGGTTGCCAAGATTGGTGAGCGAATCGATATAGGCGCTGCGCTCAAGCAGCTGGCGTTCTTGTTGCAAGACGGCGAGCGTTTTCTGCAGTTGCTCGCCGACGGCGCGCAACTCCGTGGGCAGCGCGTCAACGTCGAGCTCGGCGGTTGAGGCCCCGTTCGCGAGTCGCTGAAGATGGGCAATGATTGATTGCTCGCCCAGGCGATACGACTCGTTCATGATGGATAACCTCCTTAGGTGACAGGATGCTCCGTATCATATCCCCAATTCGGTTTGAATTGGGGATATGAGTTAGCCAATGGGGACAAATGCTCCCCTAGACGGTGGTGTTTTGCGCGCGAGCGTATCAGTTGTTATTGCCACCATCGAACAATGCCTCAAAATCCTTCGCCGGCATGGGGCGGTAGTAGAGGAAGCCCTGAGCGTAGCGGGCGCCCATCTGTCGTAGCATGTTCGCCTGCTCATTTGTCTCGACGCCTTCGACCACGACGGGCAGATGGAGCGACTGCGCCATCTCGAGCATCGATGACACGATCTGCGCGCTGCGGCCTTGATCGCGGTCGGTGGGCACAAAGGTGCGGTCGAGCTTGATGACGTCGACGTTGACGTTCTTGAGCATCGCGAGCGTGGACTGGCCGGTGCCAAAATCGTCCATATAGGTCGAGAAGCCGCGGGTGTGCAAGTCGGCTGTCAGTTTGTCCACGGCTTCGGACTCTCCCGTATAAGCCGTTTCGGTGATCTCGATATGCATGAGCTCGGGCGGTAGGTTGTATTGGGTGGCGAGCGCCCCCATATGTTCGGCAACGTCGCAGGTAAGGATATCCACGCGCGACACATTAAGCGAAACCGGAACCACACGAAGTCCTCGATCGATGCGCTCGCGCAGCCACGAGGCGACACCCTGCCAAATGTACTTGTCGAGCGTCACCACAAAGCCGCTTTCCTCGAGTGCGGGGATAAACGTTGCGGGGGAAATGAGAGAGCCGTCCTTGTCAATCCAGCGGGTGAGTGCTTCGGCGCCAATAATCTCACCGGTTTCCATATCGACCTGGGGCTGCAAGTAGTAGGTAATACGACCATCTGAGAGCGCGTACTGGAACTCGGTGAGGGTGCGGTGGAACGCGACTTCGCGCTTGTACTCCTCGGGGCAGAAAATGGCAATGCGCTCCTTAAAGTCGTTTTTGGCGCGTCGATTGGTAAACATTGCCTTAGCCTGCGCATCGATGGTGATTTCCTCGTTGGAGTCGATGGGGTAAACGCCCATGGACGGCCAGAAACCCACGCCGTCATCGTGTTTGGCCACGGCCTCGCGAATGCGACTATAGATGCGATGGACGGTGTCGCGCTCAAAGGGAATGAGTATACAAAAGTCGTCTTGGCCCCAGTATCCTGCGACGCCCATGTCGGCATTCTCGATGTCTTTGAGGACTGTACCTACGTCGGCGAGCACGCGGTCGCCCTCGGCCTGTCCGTGCCATTCGTTGAACAGTCGCATGTGTCCCATGTCGACGGTGGCGATGCACCAGACGCCGTCGCGCCTTGTCTGGAGAAATTCGTTGGCGCGCCGCATAAACTCGCTGGGTCGACAGAGGCCCGTGAGCATATCGATGCGCTCGGCGATGGCGCTTTTGCGCTCTATCTCGGGTATGGGGAGGCTGTCGTTGGGGACAAGTCCGCCGGCCGTGCGAAGGCGACGGTCGAGTTCGCCTAAAACGGCGGTCGCTTGGTTGGCTAGGCGCTCGTAGAAGGCCGGGACGACAAGACAGACGGGAGTAATGGTATCGCCCGCGATTCGAACGGGAGCGAAAACGGCCTCTTTTAGATGACGGACCAGTTGCTCGAATGCCTCGTGGTCCAAATCGTTGCTGAGCACGACAAACTGGACGCTTCGTGAGCGGTAGACGCGACTCCTGCCACGGGTGATCGACAACATGCGGCCTGCGTATTCGGCGAGCATGTTGTCGACAGCCTCGGCCCCATAGAGCTCGTTGAGCTTTGCCGTGCCACGAATGCGCACCGCTATAAGCCCCGTCTCGCAACGGTCGCGACGGCAGGCATCGATAGCGTTGATCAGCATACGCTGCGTTCCGAGGCCCGTAGCGGCGTCGACGGTTTCGGCAAGCGAGTGGTTGACGAGCTCGCCGACATAGAGCGAGGGGGTATTTCCGTCGCCGTCGATACGAAACCCGCGAGCGCGGCAAAGGACGTAGTCGCCCGCGGCATTGCGCATACGGTACTGCATGACGCGGCGGTGTTTGGAGCCGTTGTAGATTTGGTCGATATCGCTGGTATAGGCCTCAAGGTCATCGGGATGGACACGCGTTTTCCAGTAATCGTGGCAGTTGTCGATATGCTCGGAAGGAAGAGCGAGGTCGCGCAAGGCGCCTTGTGACCAAAGGGTGCGATGCTTGTCCAAGTTCTCGATAAAGCAATAACGGCCTTCGTTGAGCATCGAAAAGGCATCGAAAACGCGGTCGCTTATTTCGAAGTCGTTGGCGTGGACTTGCACGATATTGCGTCGATCAAGGTGCATGGCATGGCGCAGCTTGTAGTCGTACATGCGATGGTCGGCATCGAGTGTCATGCGATTGGAGGCTTCGCCCAGGGCGGGGTCGGCGTGTGCCACTCCGTAGCTAAACGAATGAGGCATCTCGGAATCGTTGTTTTTGAGCAGGACCGTTCGGCAGTGTTCCAGACGTTCGGCGAGGTCGTCCTCGGTCGCAATCGTAGATAGGATGGCAAACTCGTCGCCGCCTATGCGAAACGCCGCCTCGTCCACTTTCATATACAGTTTGAGATAAAGGCTTACCTGCAAGATGTAGCGGTTGCCCTCGTCATGCCCAAAGACGTCGTTGCAGTGCTTGAGATTGTCGATATCGATGAACGCCATGGTAACGGGGATGTCCTGCCCCCAGAGCTCCTCGAGGGAACGGGCAAAGCCGCCGCGGTTGCCAAGTCCGGTAAGCTGGTCGGTAAAGGCGGTCCTAATCAGATCATCCTGACGCTCGAGAAGGTCACGGATGGCCTTTTCGAGCGTTTCGGTGTAATTGCTGACAGTATCCATGTTCTAAGCGGCTTTCTGAGGTCGGGGCGGATTGCGTCGGGCGAGCTCGTTGTGTACACGCGTCGTTGCTCAGCGTATTGCGTGTATCCAGGCCTCCGCCTTGCTGCGTTGTTGGGTTACTTTGCCGGCTAATGTTCGCTGTTGATAACTGCTGAGTAGTATAAACAACAGTACAAAATTATATTGGGGTGCCCATACTATGGGTGACAATTATTTGCCAAGCGGTAACACGACGATGCGATGTTCGATGAAAATGCGACTGAGACGATATATGTTGACGGGTATACTTGTCCCGTTTAAAAACGCAGAAACGGGGATGATCGCATGACGCAGCCAGATACGACGCGCACGGTGGGGCTCGCGCTTGAGGGAGGCGGCTACCGCGGTATGTATACGGCAGGCGTGCTCGACGTATGGATGGAGCGCGGCTTAACTTGCGACCATATGGTGGGTGTCTCAGCGGGCGCGGCGTTTGGCTACAACTTTAAATCGCGGCAGATTGGGCGCGCCATTCGCTACAACAAGGCCTATTGCGCCGACAAGCGCTATGCGAGCGTAACCAGCTGGCTGCGAACCGGCGATATGTTCAATGCCGACTTTGCTTATCACGAGGTGCCTATCGAGCGCGATCCCATCGACCTGGAAGCATATCGCGCCTGCCCCATGCGATTTACGTGCGTGTGTACCGATATTGAGACAGGCAAGGCCGTCTATCACGACCTGCCCTATGGCGATGAGCGCGATATCGAGTGGATCCGGGCGTCGTCGGCTATTCCTGTGGCGACGCGTCCCGTTGCTATTGACGGGCATAAGTATCTGGATGGCGGCGTGGCTGATTCTATTCCCAGCGCATGGCTGTTTGCGCAGGGGTATGACCGCAATATCGTGGTACTCACGCAGCCGGCGGGCTTTGTGAAGCAGCCCAACAGCGTGATGCCCATGCTGCGGCGCGTGTTCCGTCACTACCCGGAGTTTGTCGCAGCGCTTGAGCATCGGCATGAGGTCTACAATGCCACGCTCGATGACCTGGCACGTCGCGAGGCTGCCGGCGAGATCTTTGTGGTGCGGCCGAGCGAATCGGTGAAGGTGCCGTCGCTGTGTCGCGAGCCCGATGAGCTCGAGCGCATCTACCAGGTCGGCCGCCACGATGCGGAGGCGACCTTGCCCGCGCTGGAAGCGTATCTGGCGGGGTAGGGGCTGCGGCGGAAAGCGCATCCCGGAATGAGCGTTTGGAATGGGATGCGGTTTCCGCGAGAGGCCCGTGGCGGAAAGTTCATCCCGGAATATGTGTTCAGACTGGGATGCAGTTTCCCACTGGCCCTCTATACGGAAAGCGCACCCCGGAATGGAGGTCCAAACTGGGATGCGCTTTCCGTTGCTGAAGAATGAGGTTGCGAATCAGCCGCTCGGCTTATGTCTATGCCTGCTGCCAGGTGTCGACGAGCTCCTTGGCTGCGGCGTGGGGGTCATCGGCGCTGCAGACGGCGCTCACCACAAAGAAGCCATCGACGCCGGTGGCCTTGAGCTGCAGCAGGTCGGCCGTCTTGACGCCGCCGCCCACCACGATGGGCACGGGGCTTGCCGCGTGGAGTGCAGCCAGGTCCTCAAAGCTCTTGGTGATGATGGAGCCGTCGGCCGCACGTCCACAGTCGCGCTTGGTTTCGGTCTCGTGGAGCGGGCCTACGCCCAGGTAGTCGACCAGGCTCATGTCGGCGGTCTTGACGTACTCGAGCATCTCCTCGCAGCGGGCCGAAAGACCCACGATGGCGTCGGGGCCCAGAAGCTTGCGGCAGACCTCCACGGGGATATCGCTCTGGCCCACGTGCACGCCGTCGACGGCGATGCCCTGCTCGCGCGCGGCGAGCACGCAGTCAAGGCGGTCGTCGATCAGCAGCGCGACCTGCCCGGTTTTGCCGGCCTGCGCGATGGCCTGCGCGGCATCGTCCGTCAGCGCGATGATCTCGCGGGCGCTTGCCACCTTGGAGCGCACCTGAATGCAGGTAAAGCCGGCGTCGAGTGCCTGGGCTACCACATCGCCTACGGGGCGTCCGAGCGTGTTTTCGGGGCCGAGTACCAGATAGGCCGAGATATCGAGGTTGTCGCGGATACTCATCGTGCTTCCTCCTGCTTTTTGATCTGCGCTTCCATGCGCTCGAGTTTGCCGGTCATGGTGTCGGTAAATCCGGGTCGAATATCGGCTTTGAGCACGACTTCGGTGCGGATGCCCTTGTTTGCCAGAACAAAGGTGGCGTCGCGCACGACCTGCATAACCTCGTCCCAGTCGCCCTCGATTTCGGTGAACATCGAGGTGGTGCGGTTGGGAAGGCCGCTCTCGCGAATGACGCGTACGACCTCGGCGACTTCGGCGGATAGCTCGTCACCGGTGCCGCACGGGGCGATGGCCACGGCGACAAGCGTGTTCATACCGACATTGGTTGCGTGCTCGGACATGGCTTATGCCTCCTCGAGCTCGAGTTGGTTGTCGGCAATGTCCTGGGCGGTCGCGCGGTAGAGCTCGTCGATAAAGGCGACCTTAAAGCTTGCCGGGGCATCGGCAACGGCGGCGGCACGCGTACCGGCAACGTTGTAGACGGCGGTGCCGCAGATGGCCGCCGTAAACGGGTCGGTGGCGCAGGCGTACACGGCCAGCACGCCGCCCTGCGAGCAGCCGCAGCCGGTGATCTTGGACATGAGCGGGCTGCCGCCGTGGGACTTGGCCACGGTCGTGCCGTCGGTAATCAGGTCGACTTCGCCCGAGACCACTACGGCGCCGCCGGTGTAGCGAGCGAGCGCCACGGCGGCATCGCGGGCGGCGTCGACCGTGTCGGTGGTATCGACACCGCGCACGCGGCTCAGATCGGCCGCCTCGCCCTCAAGACCCCACAGGCCGGCGAGCGCAATGATCTCGGAGGCATTGCCGCGCACGATGGCGGGCTTGTACTGCTTGAGCTCGTTTACCAGCTGGGTGCGCAGGCTACCGATGCCCAGGCCCACCGGATCGAGCACCCAGGGCTTGCCGGCGTCGTGTGCCGCCTTGGCCGCTCGGGGAATCGTCTGCTCGTAGATGGGGAAGAGCGTGCCCATGTTGAGATAGATGGCGCCGCCGCCGGCAACGAGTGCCTCGCCTTCGTCGGGCAGATAGACCATGGCGGCCGATCCGCCCACGGCGAGCTGTGCGTTGGCGACAAAGTCGATCGTCACCGTGTTGGTGATGGAGCCGGCCATCGGATTGGTGGCGCGAATCTCCTCCACGGCCTTGACCATATGCTGCTTAAGCTGTTCCGAATCAATCACTGCACATGCCTCCTTGGCATAGAAAAGGGGCGCTGTGCATAGACAGCGCCCCTGTAAAGGCGGCATGCTCCCTACGCCAGCATTAACTGACAGGTTCAAAGGATTGGGCCCCATGCCCTCTCAGCCTTGTGGTTTGCACCGCCGGCACTCCCGCATCGAATCTGTTGTTCCCTATACTAGCGCACCTGCCAAAAAGGGACAGGTTTATTTTGGCAGGTCGTTACAATAGGTAGGACCGATACGAATGGGGGCCTTATGATTAAACTTGTGCTGACCGATATGGACGATACGCTGATTCCAGCCGGGCATGACGGCGCCAGCGACTACGCCATCGAGGGCATTCATGCCATGCAGGCGGCGGGTCTGCACTTTGGCCCGGTTTCGGGTCGCCAGCCGTCCGCGATGGGCTGGATGTTCCGCAATTGCGTCGAGTGCTTCTCGACCGGCGCGTTCTGCAACGGCCAGGTCATGTTTGTGGACGGCGAGGCGGTGGCCTCGCATGCGACCGACAACGATGCCCTGACGCGTCTGGCCGATTACCTCGAGCAAGAGACCGACGATACGTATCTGAAGGTCTACAGCCTGGGTGATGACTTTTGGGATAACGATGCCTATTGCGTGACGAACGACCCCGAGCGCGTACGCCGCGCCATGGAGTCGGGCGGCAACGCGTGGCTCAAGGGCGAAGAGGCCCCGTGCCGTCCTGTTGTCGATGATGCCCCGGTGTTTAAGGCGAATATTTGGAGTGCCCGTTCACGTGAGGAGCTCGTGGAGCTACGCGAGCGCGTTGCCGCTGAGGTGCCGGAGCTCTCGCTTGTGTTTCCCAACAACCGCGTGCGCCTGTTTGACATCCTTCCGGCCGGTTGGGACAAGGGCTGCGCTGCGCTGGAGCTGGCGCGCGCTTTGGGCCTGACGCCCGACGAGGTGGCCGTGTTCGGTGATTCCGATAACGATCTGCCCATGATCGATGCCGTTCCCAACTCCGTTGCAGTCGCCAATGCCAACGAGGCTGTCACGGCTGCCGCGCGCTGGCATATCGGCGCTGCGGCAGACGATGCGGTTGCCGGGGCTCTGCATCAGATTGCCGCCTGTGCCGCGACGGGGGAGATGCCGCCGTTTATGCGTCAGATGGATGCGACGGGTTTCGACGTCACGAACGTCTAGGGAGAAAGCTATGAAGCTTCAGCAGCTCAGGTATGTCGTCAAAGTTGCCGAATGCGGCAGCATCACCGAGGCCTCGCGCCGGCTTTTTGTGTCGCAGCCTTCGATTACTGCGTCGATCCGCGATCTCGAAAACGAGATGGGTGTGCACATCTTTGAGCGCACCAACAAGGGTGTCATTGTGTCCGAGGAGGGCGAGACCTTCTTGGGCTACGCGCGCCAGGTGCTCGACCAGGCGGATCTGCTCGAAGGCAAGTACAAGGGCGAGTCCGAGCAGGTGCCGCACTTTAGTGTGAGCTGCCAGCATTATTCCTTTGCCGTCAACGCGTTTGTCGATGTGATCCGTGAGTTCGATGCCGCGCGCTACGACTTTACCCTGCGCGAGGAGCAGACTCACGAGATTATCGAGGACGTCGCGCATATGAAAAGCGAACTAGGCATCTTGTACTTGTCCGAGCACAATCGCGAGGTCATCGAGCGCATGCTGGCGGCCAACGAGCTCGTGTTCGAAGAGCTCTTCTGCGCCACGCCGCACGTTTTTGTGTGCGCCGACCATCCGCTGGCGGGCCGCTCCAGCGTGACGCTCGAGGACCTGGAGGACTATCCCTTCCTGTCCTACGAACAGGGCAGCTACAACTCGTTTTACTATTCCGAGGAACTGACCTCGACGTTTGAGCGCCGCAAGAACATCCGCGTGCGCGATCGCGCGACGTTGTTCAACCTGGCCATGGGCCTCAACGGCTACACGGTGTGTTCGGGCGTGATCAGCCACGAGCTCAACGGGCCGGGTATTATCTCCATTCCGCTCGATGTGGACGAGTACATGGAGATCGGCATCATCACGCGCAAAAATACGACGCTCACGCGCTACGGTCGGGCCTATATCGACGCGATCCGCCAACATATCTAGGCTGCTGCGTTCTGCACAGGTCAAATCTCTTTAAGGCAGCCCAAACTGATATAGGAAGCATCTATATCAAACTGTTATAAACATATATTATACGATGGCCATAGGAGCGCTCATACTCTGTCCCAGTAAAGCAACCAATTCAAAGGGAGATATCTATGAGCACTTCGATTCAACCGAACGCGCCGTTTCGCGCCGATATCGTCGGCAGTTTTCTTCGTCCTCAGGCCGTGAAGGACGCCCGTGCCGCCTACGCCGCGGGCACGCTTGATGACGACGGCCTTAAGGCCGTCGAGGACGATGCCATTCGCGATTTGGTGGCAAAGCAGAAGGCCGCCGGCCTGCAGGTCATCACCGATGGTGAGTTTCGCCGCAGCTACTGGCACCTCGATTTTATGTGGGGCCTTAACGGCATTGAACGCCGTACCTCGCGTACGGGTTATATGTTCCACGACGAGGAGACCACAGCCGACACCGCCGTGGTAACCGGCCCCATTAGCGGCGAGAACCATCCGTTCGTCGAACACTTTAAATTTGTCAAGGTGCTCGAGGGGGAGGGCCAGGTCGCGCGGCAAACCATTCCGGCGCCGATCCAGACGTTCTCCGAAGTCACGCTCGACCGCTGCGACGGCCAGCAGGAGAGCCTGCGCGCTGTCTATAAGACCGATGAGGAACTTGCCGACGCCATCGCAGCCGCTTATCGCACGGTGATCGCCGACCTGTACGCAGCAGGCTGCCGCAACATCCAGTTTGATGACTGCACCTGGGGCATCTACTGCGACACCGATTTTGTCGCCAAAACCGGCATGAGCCCGGTCGACCTGCAAAAGGTAAGCGAGCTGGGCGTGGCGCTCAACAATGCCGCCATCGCGGACAAGCCCGACGATCTGGTCATCAACACGCATGTGTGCCGCGGCAACTACCACTCCACCTATGCCTTCGAGGGCGGCTATGACCCCATCGCGCCGTACCTGTTCGCAAACGAGGATGTCGATGCATTTTACCTGGAGTTCGATACGCCGCGCGCCGGCGGTTTTGAGCCGCTCAAGTACGTTGCCCCGGGCAAGAAGGTCGTGCTGGGCTTGGTAACCACCAAGGCGGCAGAGCTCGAGAACGAGGATGTTATCGTCGAGCGTATTCACGAGGCTGCAAAGTATGTTCCGCTCGAGAACCTGTATCTGTCGCCTCAGTGCGGCTTTGCCAGCTGCGAGATTGGCAACAAGCTGACCGAGGATGAGCAATGGGCAAAGATCGCGCTGGTCAAGCGCATTGCCGAGCGCGTTTGGAAATAGCGCTAGTGTTTGCAGGTGGCGGCGCGTGCGAGGCATAGTGTATCGCGTACAATGGTTCGGATCGTATCGTTCGGGCAGGTTATCCGATATGCCTGATCGCCCTTCCATTCGAAAGGACATCCATGTCCCAGTCCTCGACGCCCGCCGTCAGCGATGCCATCTACGACGCATCGTCGCTCGGCCGCCCGCGCATGTTTCTGCTCGGCCTACAGCACCTGTTTGCCATGTTTGGCGCCACCGTGCTGGTGCCCGTGCTCACCGGCCTCTCGGTATCGGCAACGCTTTTGTTTGCCGGCTTGGGCACGCTGCTGTTCCACTTCCTGTCGCGCGGTAAGGTGCCGGCATTTTTGGGCTCATCGTTTGCCTTTATTGCCGGTTATGCCGCAATCGCGCCCAACGGCGAGACCGAGCTTTTGCCCTACGCCTGCCTGGGCGTAGCTTGTGCCGGTCTGCTCTATCCGGTGCTGGCGGCGCTCTTCCGCGCGTTTGGCGCCAAGCGTGTCATGCGTTTCTTTCCGCCGGTGGTGACTGGCCCCATCGTCATTTCCATCGGCTTGATCCTGGCAAGTTCCGCTATTGCTAACTGCCAGACCAACTGGCTTGTGGCTGTCATTGGCGTTGCCGTTATCGTCATCTGCAACATCTGGGGCCGTGGCATGGTCAAGATCGTGCCGATTTTGCTGGGCGTTGTGGTGAGCTATGCCGTTGCGGCTGCGCTCGGCGAGGTTGATTTCTCGGGCGTTGCCGCCGCTCCGTGGGTCGGTCTGCCCATCGTGTGGGACAACACCGTGTTTGCACTCTTTGGGCCGCAGTTCGATAGCGGTCTTGCCACGACGGCCATCATCACCATCATGCCGCTGGCCTTCGCGACCATGATCGAGCATATCGGCGATATCTCTGCTATCGGTTCGACTTGCGAGTGCAACTACATTGCCGATCCCGGTCTGCATCGCACGCTGCTCGGCGACGGCCTTGCCACGATTCTGGCTTCGCTCTTTGGCGCTCCGGCCAACACTACGTATGGTGAGAACACCGGCGTGCTCGCCCTGACGCGCGTGTTCGACCCGCGCGTAATTCGAATTGCCGCGTGTTGCGCCATCGTGCTTTCGTTCTGCCCCAAGTTCGCGGCTGTCATTGCGGCCATGCCGGCGTGTGTGATCGGCGGTGTGTCGCTCGTGCTCTACGGCATGATCAGCGCTGTGGGCGTCCGCAACCTCATCGAGAACCAGGTCGATTTCCAGAACAACCGCAACGTGCTGGTTGCCGCGCTGGTGCTCGTGCTTTCGCTCGGCATCGCGTACAGCACCGCCGGCGCCATCGTGTTGGAGCTCGGCGGCGTGACGATTTCGCTGTCCGGCATTGCCGTGGGCTCACTGGTGGGCATTGTGCTCAACGCCATCCTGCCGGGTAACGACTTTGAGTTTGATGTCTCCGAGCTTGAGGAGGCTGCTGAGTAGCAGCTGCGTTCAGCTAAAACAAGATATGGTGCCCATGCGTATATGCGTGTGGGCACCATTTTTAATGTGTCAGTATCCAGTGGATGCCGCGGGCCATGCGTAAGTCGGTTTGGGCAAAGTGATTGCCGGGGTTGAGCTCCAGCGTTGTTGGAATGCCGCGCTCGACGAGCAACGCTTCCATCGCGCGTGTGTCGTCGAGTACATGCCGCATCATGCGGTTGGGCGTCTTGGTTTCCTTTTTGCCGAGTGACAGGTAGACGGCTTGCGGGCTGCCGGCAAAAGGGGCCGTGCTGGCACGGTCGACAAAGTCGGGAAACCATAGCGACCCCGATGCGCTCGCGGCGCGGTCAAAGGCGTCGGTTTGCCAGAGGGACCAGAGTGCGAAGAGGCCCGCGAGCGAGTAACCGGCAATGCCGCGCCGGGTGGGCGGCTGAGGAAGCGACGACTCGACCTGGGGGATTATCTGATTCAGCAGCTCATCAAGAAAATCGGCAGCTTGGCCGCCGAAAGGCTCGGCATCGCGTACGGTCCCGTCGCATGCCCAGGGGCTCAGCTCGCGATTCCAATCGAGCCCGCCAATGGTGACGAGGGCGAATGGCGGACAGTCGAGCTCTCGGCAACACTTATAAACCTCGCTGCCGTCGCCCACGACCACAGGAAGGTAGATGACAGGCGCGCTTTCCGTATGATTCGAATAAACGGTTATCTGCTTTTGATGCGCTTCCATGACGGGCTTCTCTCAGTGTTGTGATATCGGCAGCCCCAATTGTCGCACGCCAGCGTATGCCGGTTGGGCTAGACCAAAGACAATCTCGTGCATCCCCTGCGGACGCATATGGAAAACGCCACCGCCGGAGGGGAGCTCGGCGGTGGCGTTGTTAAACGGTGCTGGGGCTCGGGGCCTTCGCGGGAGCTGCCATGTGCGCAGAGGCGTCTAAGAACGCTTACGGCTCGCCATGGTGCCTGCGGCGATAGCGGCTGTTCCCGCAAGGACGGTTGCCACGATGGCCGCACCCGAGGTGTCGCCGGTTGCCGCGAGCACGCCGGTAGTCTTGGCTTTCGTGGTTGAAGCCGCAACGGCCTTGGTCGGCTTTGAGCCCTCAGGCTTGGGGTTCTGCTTGGACTCCGCGGGCTTGCTTTCTGCGGGCTTGGTCTCGTCGGGCTTGGGGTCTTCCGGCTTGGCTACCTCGGGAGGTGCGATGGTCGTACTTTTGGCGACTGCTTTGATATAGAGGGAGTCGACCGTGGCGTCGCCCGTGCCGATGGCTTGGCCTGCCTCGTAGATGCCGTCACGGAGCTTGCGATAGTCAATGATCTTGCCGCCTTCGGGCGTCTGGATGGCGGCGTTCTCAATCTTGATGGTGCCGATTGTCTTGCCGTCAGCGCTCATGGCACGGGCAAAGATTGCCGCTGTATCTCCTTCGGCCGTTACCTTGCTGCGGATGATCGAGATGACTGCGGGTGTGACGCCCTCGCTGGTCTGGGCGATGATGCCGATGTTCTCGCCTTGGGGTTCGCGCCTCGTCTCGCCATCTTGGTTTTCGCTGTAGGGGATGGGGCCGTCGCCGTTCTCGACATAGCGGGCTATGGCCTTGACAACGGAGTCGCTGATGTAGATGTGGCCGCCCTTCTCGTTGGGTCGATCGTTTCTGGTGGAGAATGCAGCCGAAACCTCGCCTTCCGCAAACGCGTCCACGGTGGAGCCGTTCTTGACGACGATGTCGTCCTGGTAGGTGAAGAGGGCGTTGGCGCCACCGTATCTGCCTTTACTTGCACGGACCGTCACGTTTGCATGATCGAGGGTGATGCCCTTGTGGGCATAGACGCCATATTCAACACCGTTTACGTTGAGGGAGGCGTTTGTGGCTGCGAGGCTGCCCTTGGCCTCGACGGCAGCGTCTTTCTCGGAGCTTGCCTTGACCTGGCCGCCGTCCGAGATGTTGATATTGCCGCCGCTCCAAAGGGCCTCACCATCGGCTGAGCTTGCCTCGACCGTCCCGCCACCCTTGATGGTGAGGTTCTTGTCGGCTCCAATACCCTTGTCCTTGGTAGCCCTGGCGGTGACGGCTCCGCTGTCGTCAATCGTGATATTGCCGTTTGCCCTGATGCCATCCGATGCACCCGTGGCGTTGACGTTGCCCGAACCTTTGATAGCGAGATCACCTCCGGCATTGATGGCATCAAACCCAGTGCTCGTGGCGTTGACGGATCCGGCTCCGTCGATGTTGATATTACCCGTGGAGAGGATAGCGTCCTCAGTAGATGTCACGCTGAGCGTGCCGCCCTCGTCGCCTTGGATATTGAGCTCGGCATTCTCGTTAGTGCCATGAGAAACGTTGATGCTTTCGATCCATTCGGCAGTGACGATGTTGGTTCCCGAGTAATTCACGTTGAGCTTGCCTGCGGCCTGGATCTCGCCGCCGTTATAGTTGTTGAGCTTCAAGTCGTCGGCGCCGTTCCACGACCAGGTACCGGCCTCGTCGCTCGCCGCGGTGTTGTACTTGTTGCCGCCGACCTTGACCCATTCCGCTGCGAGCGAGACGCTCGGCATGAGCAGCGAGCTCACCGTGAGCGCGCACACGGCGCCCACGACGATGCGGCGCGTCACGCGGCGCCAGCTGCCGTGCGCGAGTCCTATGCGATGGCGAACGTCGGGTTCGGCAACATGGGTTCCGGCGGTAGTGTCATTGCGTTTGGGGGTCGTGAACAAGGCTGCCATGGTTGCTCCCGTTCTCATAGGGCCTATACGACTAGATTCAGCGTATCTGCTGGATGTTGCCGGCGGTAGTGCCGTTTGGAGGGCAAAATGGCCAAAATTGGGGAGAAATAGGCCGCACGCCGGCGCAGGGACCGGCGCTAAAAGAAAAGCGCGGGGCCGCATGGCGACTCCGCGCTTTATTGTTCAGCTTTTGCAGCCTTGCCCTTACGCTACGAAGAAGTAGACGAGGAAGGCAAGGGCCGCGATCCACCCGTCCCGTGCGAAAAAGTGTTTACGAGCGCTTGCGGCTCACCACGGCGCCCGCGGCGATGGCGGCTGTTCCCGCAAGGGCGGCTGCCACGATGGCTGCGCTCGAGGCGTCGCCGGTTGCTGCGAGTTTGCCGGCGATCTTGGCTCCCGTGGCTGCAACTGCAACGGTCTTGGTCGTCTTCGTGCCCTCGGACTTGGAACCCTCGGGCTTGGTCTCGCCTGGCTTCTCCTCGGGTTTGATCTCCTCGGGAGGCGCGATGACCGTGCTCTTGGCGACAGCTTCGTTATAGGGGGAGTCGATCACAGCGTCGCCCGTGTCGATGGTTTGACCTACCACGTAGAAGATGCCGTCATCGAGTTCTTCCTTGTTGCGATAGCCAATGATCTTGCCGCCTGTGGGCGTCTGGATGGGAGCGCCTTCGATCTCGATGGTGCCGATTGTCTCGCCGTCCGCGCTCACGGCAAGGGCGAAGATTGCCGCCGTGTCTCCCTCAGCTGTGACCTTACTGCGGACAATCGAGATGGTCGCGGGCGTGATGTCCTCCTTGGTCCGGGCAAAGATGCCGATGTTCACGCCCCTATGCTCGGGAATGACCGCGCCACTTTGGTCGTTGCTGTAGTGATCGGGGCCGTCGCTACCGGACTCGACATAGTGGGCTATAGCCTTGACAACGGAGTCACTAATGTAGATGTGACCACCCGCTTCGTTGGGGTAGTAGTTTCTGGTGGAGATTGCGGTCGAGAACTGGCCTTCTGCGAACGCATCCACGATCGAGCCGTTCTTGATGACGATGTCGTCCTCGTCGGTGAAGAGGGCGCTGGCTTCATCGTTCCCTGCACTTGCACGGACCGTTACGGTTGCGCCATCGAACGTGATGCCCTTGTAGACATAGATGCCATACCCAACGCCACTTGCGTTGAGGGAAGCGTTCGTGACCGTGAGGCTGTTTTTACCGTCGATGGCGGCGTCTTCCTCGGAGCTTGCCTTGACCTGGCTGCCACCCGAGATCTCGATGTTGCCGTCGGCCCAAATCGCATTGTCTTTGATAGAGCTTGCCTCTACCTTGCCGCCGCCCTTTATGATGAGGTTCTCGTTAGCATCGATACCCTGATCCTCGGTGGCCTTGGCGGTGACGGTTCCGCTGTTGTCGATCGTGATGTTGCCGTCGGCCCTGATGCCATCCGAATCGCCCGTGGCGTTAACGTTTCCCGAGCCCTTGATGGTGACATCGCCCCCGGCATCGATGGCATCGTGCTCGGTGCTCGTGGCGTTGACAGTGCCAGCGCCGTCGATGTTGATGCTGCCGACGGAAGTGATGGCGTCACGAGAAGATGTCACGTTGAGCGTGCTGGACGCGTCGCCCTGAATATTAAGCTCGGCGTTCTCGTTCGCGCCATCCTTAACCTTGATGCCGCGGCCGTCGCCGTTAGTGACGATGTTGTCGCCCTCGTAGCTCACGTTGAGCTTGCCCGCTGCCTCGATCGCGCCGCCGTTATAGCCGTTGAGCTTCATATCGTCGGCGCCGTCCCAGGCCCAGGTGCCGGCGGCGTCTCCCGCGGGCCCCGCGGCCGCTTCGTGGCGGACGCCGCCGACGTCCACCCACTCGGCCGCGAGCGAGACGCTCGGCATGAGCAGCGAGCTCACCGTGAGCGCGCAGGCCAGGCCGCAGACGATGCGGCGCGTCACGCGGCGCCAGCTGCCGTGTGCGAGCAGCGTGCGACGGCACACGTCGGGCTCGACAAAATGGGCTCCAGAGGTTTTGTCATTGCGCTTGGGGGTCGTGAACAAGGCGGCCATGGTTACTCCCATCCTCATTGGGCCTATGCGATTAAGCCCAGCATATCTGCAGGATGTAGCCGGCGGTAGTGCCGTTTGGAGGGCAAAATGTCCAAAACTTGGGAAGCAAAACATCGCGCGTCTGTGCGTTGCCTGGCTTTAAAAGAAAAGCGCGGAGCCGCTCGATGCGACTCCGCGCTTTGGTGTTCTGTTTTAGCAGACTATGCCGTTACGCTACGAAGAAGTAGACGAGGAAGGCGAGAGCTGCGATCCACATGAGCGGCTTGATCTTGGAGGCCTCGCCCTTAAAGAGCGCGACGATCACGTAGGCGATAAAGCCTAGGCCAATGCCGGCAGAGATGGAGTAGGTGAAGGGCACGCCGGCGACAATCATGAACGCCGGGAAACCCTGCGACACGTCGGACCAGTCGATCTCGGAGGCCTCGCTCATCATGAGGTAGCCGACGTAGACCAGAGCACCGCAGGTGGCGGCGCTGGAAACGATGGTGACGATGGGGGAGAAGAACGCGGCGAGAATGAACAGCACGCCGGTGGTGACGGAGGTGAGGCCCGTGCGGCCACCGTCGGCGGCGCCAGAAGTGGACTCGACGAAGGTGGTGATGGAGGAGACACCCATGAAACCGCCCACAGCGGCGGCGGCGGAGTCGACGATTAGGATCTCCTTGATATTCTCGACGTTGCCGTCGTCGGTGAGGAACTCGCCCTGCTTGGCTACGGCCATCGCGGTGCCCATGGTGTCGAAGAAGTCACTCATGAGCAGCGAGAACGAGATGACGAGGAGCGCGGGGTCGGTAAGGACCTTGACGATGGCGGGCACGCCGCCGGCGTCGGCGATGGGGCCACCGATGCTCGAGAAGTCGAGCGGGGCGATGATACCGGTCGGAGCCTGGGTCACACCTAGGGGGATACCGGCGATGACGGCGACGACGATGCCGATGAGCAGCGAGCCGGGGACGTTGCGGCAGGCGAGGGCGACCGTCACCAGGATGGAGATGATGCCGACGATGAAGGTGGGGGAGGTGATGTCGCCCAGACCGACGAGTGTACCGGCGCCAGCGGTGATAATGCCGGCATCGCACAGGCCAATCATGGCGATGAACAGGCCCAGACCCACCGAGATGGCGTGACGCAGGACAACCGGGATGGCGTCCATGATGGCCTCGCGCAGGCCACAAAGCACGAGCAGCAAGATGACGATACCCTCGAGGAAGATAACGCTCATGGCCACGTGCCAGTCACCGCCGCAGACGGTGGTGGCGATTCCAGCGATCATCGCGTTGACGCCTAAGCCCGACGCGCAGGCGAGCGGGCGGTTGGCGAAGATGCCCATGCAGATGGTCATGATGCCGGCGCCCAGGCAGGTGGCGCAGGCGAGCGCTCCCGCATCGATGCCGGCGCCCGAGAGCACCGCAGGGTTGACGGCAATGATGTAGGCCATCGCCAGGAATGTTGTCAGTCCAGCGCGAAGTTCGGTCCCGATTGTGGACTTGCGCTCACTGACGTGAAAAAGTTCGTCCATGCATACCCTTTCCTTGTTCGGCCCCGAGTTTAGGCCGATTGACACGAACGTTCTCACTATAGCCCCTTTACGACGCTGTTGTTCCTCGCATGTTGATGTTCGGCGCTTTGTAGCAGACGGACGGTATTTTTCGCATGAAAATGTGTGGGTACCGTATACTTAAGCGGTTACAACGACCCCTATGGAGGAACGTATGATTAAAGAGCTTTGCCACGACGAGGCTATCCTGTCCCAGCGTTGCGAGGTTGCGACCGTCGAGGACGAGTCGGTTGCTCAGGACCTGATCGATACCATTAAGTCGCTCGACGATGCCGGCTGCCTTGCCGCTAACCAGATTGGCGTTACCAAGAAGGTCTGCGTCTACCTGGACGACGCCGGCGAGCCCCACGTGCTCTACAACCCCCGTCTGGTGTTTGGCCTGGGCGCCAGCAAGATGGAGGAGAGCTGCCTGACGCACGAGGAGGTCACCAAGTCCACGCGCTATATCAAGTGCAAGGTCGCTTATGACGTGATCGTCGACGGCAAGATGCGCGAGCGCAAGCGGGACTTCGTCGGCTTCGAGGCGCAGATGATTCAACACATGATTGACCACTGTCTAGGAAAGTTGGTCTAAGGGGACCAAAGCACCGCACCTTGCCGCTCAATCGTCGCTCGCGTACCTTAAGTACGCTTCGCTCCTCTTTCGTGGCAATCTGCGGCACTTTGACCCCTTAGACGACCTGCGGGGTTAACTTGGTTGAGTTTATCCTGCTTGAATAGCCCGGGCATGACATTGTTGTCATGTCCGGGCTTTTGTGTTTAGCGCCTTTTTGTTTGGAGACAATGAAATTAGCAAGAACGTAAAGCTAGGAGGCGCTATGTGTACGAGTATTCGATTTACCGATAATTCTGGCCACATGTATCTGGGCCGCAACCTCGACTGGAGCTTTGACTACGGCCAACAGGTTCGCGTGATGCCGCGTGGGTTTCACATTCCGTATTCGTTTATCGACGACGCGACAGCGGCACACGCGGTGATCGGTATGTGCATCGATTACAAGAACTACCCTATGTTCTTCGATTGCGGCAACGATGCGGGCCTCGCCGTGGCGGGTCTCAATTTCCCTGGTTATGCCGAGTATGCCGATGACCCTGTCGACGGTAAGACCAATATCGCGGCCTATGAGTTTCCCCTGTGGGTGGCAGCGACGTTCTCGACGGTCGATGAGGTCGAGGCCGCGCTGCGCGACACGGTGATTGTCGCCAAATCTGCCGGAGAGGGGCTGGGCGTGTCGCTGCTCCATTGGATTATCGGCGACAGCCAGCGTAGCATCGTGGTCGAGATGATGGCTGACGGCCTGCATGTATACGACGATCCGGTCGACACCCTTGCCAACCAGCCGACCTTCCCGTGGCACATGGAAAACCTCCGCACCTATATCACTGCCACAAGCGATTTTCCGCAGACGGCGACATGGCGTGGCGCCGAGCTCAAGCCCTATGGCGCGGGTGCCGGCATGCGCGGTATTCCGGGTGACTGCTATTCGCCGAGCCGTTTTGTAAAGGCGGCGTATCTCAATGCCAATTACCCGCAAAAGGAGAGCGAGACCGAAAACGTCGTCCGTATGTTCCGCTCGCTCGAGGGCGTGGTGATGATTGAGGGGGCGTCCAGGATGGGCGATGGCAAGTTCGAGAAGACTATCTACACCGGATGCTTTAGCGCGCGCACGGGCAATTATTACTACGCGATGTATGGGGATCCGTCGATTCGCTACGTGAGCCTGATGGATGCCGAGGGCGCGAGCCCCGATAGACTCGTGGTTCCCGAGCCGCGTCGTTCGTAGCCGCTAGCTTTACTGCAATGCAAGGCGGCCCTGCGTCTCCCGTGAGATGCAGGGCCGCTGTCGTTGATTTGTGACGTCGCTAGAAGTTGGCGTCGTTGAGCTGGGTGCTCTCGAGTCCGTCGAGTTGCTGTTGCTCGGGCGTATCGGCGACGCTCTCGAGCAGCTCGGTGGGATCGACGTTCATACTCTTGCCGGCCTCGTTGCCGTTGACCAAGTCGTCCGAGAAGATATCGACTTCCATTTCCTCGGCCTCTTCGATCTGAACCTCGAGCGGCACCTGGGTGCGCACGAGCTTAACGGCCGGGCGCATGCGGGCAAACAGTGGCACGTACTCGATGATGATGGCCGAGTTCTCGAGACCATACCAACGTGCCGGGCTTCCGCAGGCGCGGCGGACGGCGTACTTGATGGCCATGGCGCGATGGTCGTTGCGGTTGATGTCCGTTTCGGGGGCGAGCATCTTGCGCAGCATGCAAAAACGGAAGTCGCCCACGTTGCCGCGCGTCTCGTAGATGGAGTAGGTGTGGTGCTGCGGCGGCAGCTCGCCCGATGCCATCAAGTCGCCAACAATCTGGCGCAGGTAGGCATTGATGCGCTGGTTGACCTTAAAGCCCAGGTCCAAGCGCACGCGGAACAAAAAGTCCGTGCCAAAGGTCTCGACGGAATACTCGTGCGTATAGGGCTCGTCGGTAACGTGCACGTTGATGAACCAGTATGCCTTGGCGCGCTTGGGATGCTTATCCAAGATGGAATAGAGCACGTCGCGGTCGAGCGTGAGCGGGTCGGGACTGTTGGTAAGGAACACCAGATTGTCGGCGAGCACGGGGTAGGTCTCGTCGTTGCGCAGGCGGTCGAGCTGGTCAATGTACTTGGAGACGGGCAGCAGGATCGTCTGCGTGCGCTCGATGGCGGTGCCGCGGCGCCACACGTACATAAGGCCAAACAGCAGCGAGGCCAAGAAGATCATGACGTAGCCGCCGTCAAAGAACATGGTGAGGCACGAGGCGAAGAAGCACAGCTCAATGGCGCCAAAAAGTAGGGCAAAGACGCAGGCGCCCAGCTTGCGCTTGAGAATGCCGGCGATATAGCTCGTCAGCAGCGTGGTGGTCATGAGCATGGTCACGGTAATGGCGAGGCCGTAGGCGCTCTCCATGCGCTCGGAGTTTTGGAACAGCAGCACGATGAAGATACAGCCGACCCACATGATGTTGTTGACGAGCGGAATATAGAGTTGGCCCTTGGTGTCGCTGGGGTAGTGGATGCGCAGATGCGGCATAAGGTTGAGGCGCGTTGCCTCCGAAACCAACGAGAACGAGCCGGTGATGAGCGCCTGCGAGGCGATGATGGCCGCCACGGCCGAAAGCACGATGGCAAAGGGGCGCAGGGGCTCGGGGAGCATCATATAGAACGGGTTGACGATATCCATCGCGAGCATCTGAGGATTGGAATTGTTGGCGAGCAGCCAAGCGCCCTGACCCAGATAGTTAAGGATGAGGGCTGCCTTTACGAACGGCCAGGATGCGTAAATGTTAGCCTTGCCCACGTGACCCATGTCCGAATAGAGCGCCTCGGCGCCGGTCGTCGACAGGAAGACGAAGCCGAGCACCATGATGCCCGAGTGGTTGATGGGCGAGAACAGGAACATGATGCCGCGGATGGGGTTGAGCGCGCGTAGGATGGACAGGTTGCCGAGCATGTTGAACAGGCCGGCGCCAGCCAAGAACAGGAACCACAGCGTCATGAGCGGGCCGAACAGCTTGCCGATCGACGAGGTGCCGGCGCGCTGCATGGCAAACAGGCCGCAGATAATGATGATGGTGATGATGATGACGTTGGTCTGGCCGTCACCCAAAAGCGCATGGCCCCACTCGATAGTGCGCAAGCCCTCGATGGCCGTGGTAACCGTGACGGCGGGGGTGAGGATGCCGTCGGCGAGCAGCGCCGCGCCGCCGATCATGGCGGGAAGGATCAGCCACGGCGCCACTTTGCGCACCAAGCTAAACAGGGCGAAGATGCCGCCCTCGTTGTGGTTATCGGCCTTCATGGCGATAACCACGTACTTGACCGTGGTCACGAGCGTCATGGTCCAGATGACGAGCGAAAGCGCTCCTAAGATCATGTCCTCGCTGACGGTACCGATGCCGCCGTTGTTGGCGACGATTGATTTCATGGTGTACATGGGGCTCGTGCCGATGTCGCCGTAGACGACGCCGAGCGTAACGAGCAGCATGCCAGCGGAGAGGGGAATGGCTCCATGCCCGCCTTGACCACGCTGATCTTGGGGGCTTGCCTCCAGTTTGTTATGTGCCACGTGGACTCCCTTGGACATCCGGTTATCCGTCTAGGACAGATAACCTTTATGCCGTCTTTATACATACAAGAGCAGTTTGGCACATCAGGTTATTTTAGACAATAATCCCCAGCTGAGGATTATTTATGTACGCAGGTAGCATTTCAAAGCAGGGGCTTTAAGCACGTGCTGCCTGGGCGATGCCAGCCTTGGCGTTTGCGCGTTTGCCGGCGAGTTCGCAAAAGATCGCGCCGCCGATGATAAGCACGGCGCCCATCAGACGGACCGGTGTTATGGCTTCGCCCAAAAGGACGGCCGAGAACACGACCGCCGAAAGCGGCTCGAGGTAGCCGACGACGGCGACGGTCTGGACGGGCAGTTTGGCGACGGCGCTAAAGTAGAGCAGGCAGCCGATGCCGGTGTTGACGACGCCGAGCATGACGACGGCGCGCCAATCAATACTGGCGGCGACGCCGGCGGACAGGAATGAGGGGGCGCCCTGCGTGAGGAGCGTAAGGACCAGCGCGGTCAAAAAGGCGGCGCTCACCTGGAGCGCGGAGTTCTCGAGGCCCTCGATGTGCGGCGCACCCTTGCTGGCGATGACCATCAATGCATAGCAGAAGGCCGAGGCGATGCCGCAAGCGATACCCGCAATGGGCATATTGCCGCCTAGACCTTGTGCCGCAATGAGAAAAGCACCGCAGGCGACGGCGATAAAGCCGGCGATTTTGCTGCCGGTCAGCTTTTCGCCAAAGATGAGCGGGGAGAGCGCCATGACGATGATGGGGCCGCAGTAGTACAGCAGCGAGGATACGCCGACGCCAATCGTCTGGTAGGCGCGGAACAGAAAAATCCAGCTGGCGCCCAGCGCGGCTCCCGAGAGGAGGAGGGCTGCGGCTTCGCGGGGGCGGGATGGCGCCTGCAGCTTATGGCGTTGGGTGACGGCGAGGATGGTGACAAGCGAGAGTGCGCCCAAAAACGTGCGCAGTAGCACGATATCGGAGCTCGGCAGCGCGATGGCAGCGGCGATGATGCCGTTGGAGCCAAACAATAGCAATGCTGCTAAGTACGCAAACAGTCCGTTGTTCATGCGCTGAAATCCCCTCTATATCCGAGCATGTTCACTATGGGTGAACTGGCTATAGAAGAAAAGCGAATATAATTCATAGATAGCATGACAAAAGCTCATGCATATGTGGAGGGGTGCCGTGGAAACGAATGTTCAAAAGATGCAGGTCCTACTCGAGACCGTGCGCGCCGGCAGTTTTACGCGCGCCGCCGAGCGGCTGAGCTATTCGCAGTCGGGCGTGAGCCGTATGGTGGCCGATCTTGAGGCCGACTGGGGCTTTAAAGTGCTTGATAGAAGCCGCGAGGGCGTAGTGCTTTCTGCCGACGGGCGGCAAGTTATGCCGGCTGTTGAGGCGTTATGCGAGGAATTCACTCGCTTGCAGCGACGGGTGGATGAGATGCGTGGGCTCATGCGCGGCAAAATCTGCATCGGTACATTTTCGAGCGTGGCGACCCACGTGCTGCCGCCGGTGATTGCGCGCTTTCGCGCCGATCACCCGGACATCGATTACGAGCTGCTGATGGGTGATTACTCCGAGATTGAGCAATGGGTGGCGGAAGGTCGCTGCGACCTGGGCTTTATTCCGCGCGAACCACGCGGCGCCGGCATGGCGTCGCGGCCGTTGGTGCGAGACGAGTTAATGGCGGTAGTGCCAACAGGCTCTTTGCTTGCCGCGGCGGAGGTCGTCTCTCTTGCCGATTTGGCCAACGAGCAGTTTATTCTGCTGGAACGCGGCACAGATGATGAGATTACGCCGCTGTTTCGCCGCGCGGGCCTGGCGGTACGCTCTAAGCTGTCGACCTGGGATGATTATGCGATTATGGCCATGGTCGAGGACGGTCTGGGCGTGAGCATTCTTCCGGCGCTCATCTTGCGCCGCTGCCAGTTCGATGTTGCCGTGCGCCCGCTCGAGGGACATCCTCATCGGCAGATCAACGCCATATACCGCACCGCTGACGTTTCGCTTGCGGCGGCTCGTTTCCTTGAATATCTCTAAAAGCGCGTACCTGTTGTCTACTTTGGGACAATTCTCGGGGTTCGGTACATTTTCTTATGAAATTGAACTTTCGGATAATGCGCCGCGCTATACTGCTGCCTAAATTGAACTCAGGTTCAATTTGTGTTCTATAAATTGAACTTTGCCAGCAAGGAGGTTCTAATGGCCCAAGAGACGTTTAGCGATCGCCTGCGACAGACCATGTCCGATCGCGACGTTCGCCAGTCGGATGTAATCCGCGCATCGGAGATGCTCGGCAAAAAACTCGGCAAGAGTCAGATGAGCCAATATGTGAGCGGCAAGACGATCCCGCGGCGCGATGTGGCAGAGCTGCTCGCCCGTATTTTGGAGGTCGATGTTTCCTGGCTGCTCGCCAGTGACGCCGATCAAGTCGAGACGTCCTCGTCCCATAACGTTGCCAAATCCGAACCTAGTCTCTCAGCTCAAATTCCAAGGAGCACCACCATGCGTACTTTTTCTAAATCCACCAAGCTCGATAACGTCCTGTATGACGTGCGCGGTCCCGTCGTCGACGAGGCTGCCCGTATGGAGGACGAGGGCGAGCGCATCCTCAAGCTCAATATCGGCAACCCGGCGCCCTTCGGTTTTCGCACGCCCGACGAGGTTATCAAGGACATGCGCCAGCAGCTGCCCGACTGCGAAGGCTATTCCAATTCGCGCGGCCTGTTCTCTGCGCGCAAGGCGATCATGCAGTATTCGCAGATCAAGGGCCTGCCCAATGTTCAGATGGAGCATATCTACACGGGCAACGGCGTGTCCGAACTCATTCAGCTTTCGATGAACGCTCTGCTCGACAATGGCGACGAGATTTTGATCCCCAGCCCCGACTATCCGCTCTGGACGGCGTGCGCAACCCTCGCCGGCGGTCATCCCGTGCACTATCTATGCGATGAGCAGGCGGATTGGTATCCCGACCTGGAGGATATGGAGTCCAAGATCACGAGCGCGACCAAGGCCCTCGTCATCATCAACCCCAACAACCCCACGGGCTCGGTCTACCCGCGCGAGGTGCTCGAGGGCATCGTCGAGGTTGCGCGCAGGCATCAGCTGATGATCTTTGCCGATGAGATCTACGACCGTCTGTGCATGGACGGCTACGAGCACGTCTCGATTGCCTCGCTCGCTCCCGATCTGCCCTGCGTTACCTTTAGCGGCCTTTCCAAGTCGCACATGATCGCGGGCTATCGTATTGGCTGGATGGTGCTTTCGGGCAACCAGCGCTGCATGAGCGACTTCATTATGGGTATCAACATGCTCTCTAACATGCGCCTGTGCTCCAACGTGCCGGCCCAGTCGATCGTCCAGACGGCGCTCGGTGGCCATCAGTCGGTCAACGACTACATCCGTCCCGGCGGTCGTGTCTACGAGCAGCGCAACTTTGTGTATGAGGCACTCAACAAGATCGATGGCATCTCGGTGGTCAAGCCGCGCGCGGCGTTCTATATCTTCCCCAAGATGGATGTTAAGAAGTTCAACATCACCGATGACGAGCAGTTTGCCCTCGACCTGCTGCACGAGAAGAAGATTCTGATCACGCGCGGCGGCGGCTTTAACTGGGCCGAGCCCGATCACTTCCGCATCGTGTACCTGCCGCGCATGGAAGTGCTCAAAGAGTCGCTCGAAGACCTCGCCGACTTCTTCGATCATTACCGTCAAAGCTAAGGGATAGAGGCTCTATACAATCGAAAGCTCCCTGCAGTTGCTTGGCTGCAGGGAGCTTTCTTGAATCGGTGGAACTAAATAACGATTCCGTTGCAGTGGTCGATTTCGTGCTGGATGATCTCGGCGGTGTAGCCCGAGAAGTTTTTGATGCGGCGGACAAAGTTCTCGTCCAAATACTCAACCTTAATGCGGCGATAGCGGGTGCAGGGACGCTCGCCGATTAGCGAGAGGCATCCTTCGCTTGTCTGATAGGCATTGACCTGCTCAAGAATTTGAGGATTGTACATCAGGAGCGTCCTGTTGCCGTCCTTTACGCAGATGATGCGTTTGCGCACGCCGATCATGTTGGCGGCGAGGCCCACGCACTCGCGCTCATGCTCGTGGAGTGTATCTAGGAGATCCTGCCCGGTCGCGGCATCGTCGGGTCCCGCGTCTTCGGAAGGCAGACGCAAAAAGAACTCGGATTTCATGATGGGCTTAATCATGGCGGGCTCCTCATGTCTTATGCTTTCGTGGACTTTTAATAATAGCGCGGAAGGAAAGCTACGCGTCCGCGTTACAATCTTTCGACGTTGGACCATGTTGCCAGACTCGTCGTGTACGGCGTCTGGCGTAAGTCTAGGGCTCATTTTTCGCCCTGGACTGTTCCTCTGGGGCGATGCGACTGTCGTTCCAAGAGGAAGGAAATGCATGGGGAGCAAATCTCAGCAACAAGTTAGAGTAACGCCATCGGGCACTGCGGCGCTTCTCGTCGTAATGTATATTGCAGCCTTTGTCGCCGCGTTTAACGAGAACATCATTAACGTGGCGTTGCACGACATTATGGCGGCCTTTTCGGTGAGTGCCACCACGGCGCAGTGGCTCGTTTCGGGCTACATGATCGTGACGTCGATCTTTACGGCCATCATGGCCTTCCTGTCCGGCCGTTTCTCGATGCGCAAGCTGCTGTTTTTCGCATGCGGATGCATGGTCGCCGGCGAAGTCCTGTGCCTGGTCGCTTCGTCGTTTAGCGTTTTGCTGCCAAGTCGTATTTTGCAGGCTGCGGGATCGGGCATCTTGTTCCCGCTCATGATGAACGTGGTGCTGTCATGCGCTCCGCGCGAGAAGCTCGGCCTGTATCTGAGCCTGGGCGGTGCCTGCATTACGCTGGGGCCGGCGTTTGGACCCGTGATCAGCGGTCTTATGTGTACGTTGTTTGGCTGGAGGGCGGTGTTCGTAGTGCCGCTGGTGGGCGGCATTGTGGTCGCTGTGGCGGGCGCAAAGCTTGTTCAGAATGTTGGAGAGCGCTCGAACACTACGCTTGATATTCTGTCGGTTGTTTTGCTCGCGGCCGGCATTACGGCATTTGTGTATTCCGTAGGCGAGTTCTCGACCAATCTGATTGCCAGTATCGTGGCGCTCTTCACCGCCATTGTGCTGCTCGGCCTGTTTGCCGCCCGTCAGCTCAAGCTCGAACATCCGGTGCTTAACGTGCGTCCCATGGCGAGCGTTCGCTTTTGGCCTGCGTGCCTGCTTGTGGTGGTGTCGATGATGACGACGTTCTCGATGAGCGTTTTGTTGCCGCTCTATTTTGAGGGCGCATACAGAATGACCGCACTTGTTGCGGGCTTGCTCATTTTGCCGGCGATTGCCTGCAACGCCGTGACCTCGATTGTGGGCGGACGCGTGATGGACGCCCGTGGCGCATGGCCGCTGCTGCCGGTCGGCTTTGCCCTGATTGCCGTGGGGCAGACTGCCATCTCGATGACGGCGGCAAGCATGAACATCGGCGTCGTCGTGGCGCTGACCGTTGTGGTGTATGCCGGAGTCGGTTTGGTGCTGAGCCCCTCGCAAACGGCCGGCTTGGAGACGCTGCCTGCCGCTGAGCATCCTCACGGAACGGCATTGCTCAACACGTGGAACATGATTGCCGCATCGTTTGGCCCGTCGCTGTTTATCGGCCTGCTCTCGAGTTCTGCGGCGACTGCCGGTGTCGCTGGCGCTGCGACGGACGTTGCCCAGGCGATTGGATTTGCAGCTGCCGTGCGTGTGGCGGCTGTAATTGCCGTGGTTGGGTTCGCGACGTCGCTGGTGTACGCTCGTCGCGAGTCGCACATGTCGCATTAATGTGTGCACATAGATTCTGCAGCTAGATTGGATGGCGACACCATAAACTAATGGACGTTTTGCCGAGAGGCATGAATGTTTAAAGCGCAAAGAGTGCGCGACGGGCCCCGCGAATGGGGCGATGATGCCCGAGAGGGCCAAGAAGGAGTCTCATGTCTGAGAACGAGGAGATCATGAACGAGACCGAGAACGAGACCATGGCTGCCGAGGTCGAGGCAGTCGAGACCGTGGAGACCGAAGCTGCCGAGGTTGAGGCTGCTGACGAGGTTTCCGCCGAGGAGGAGGCCGAGGTTGTCGAGGCCGCCGTTGATTACGATGACGAAGAGCTGATGGACAAGATGCAGAAGGCCGCCCGCCTGCTGCGTAGCCGTCGCTTTGCTATTTCCAAGGAGGAGGAGGCCAAGGCCGAGCGCATGGCGAACATCGAGCGCGCCATCAAGCTTCTTGACCTCAAGCCCAAGATGGAGCAGAAGGAAATGTCCGACCTGCTGGGTATGCGCCTTCGTGAGCTCGATGGCCTGATGGCCGAGGCCGAGGCTGCCGATCTGGTCGGCCGCATCGACGACGCCGAGGGCGATATGCGCAAGATCGTCGTCTTCGCTGCCGAGGATGCCGCTGAGGGCCTGGTCGAGCTTGCCAACAAGAAGGAGAAGCTCCTGCCCGAGCTTTCTTACGAGGAGGCTACCGAGCTGATGGCCGCTCTCGATAAGGTTATCGCTCCGCTCGTCGCCATGGGCCTGGACGAGGACCGCGGTCCTCGCGGCGGCCGTGACGACCGCGGTGGCCGTGGCGGCGACCGTGGCGGTCGCGGCGGCTTTGGCGATCGCGGTGGCCGTGGCGGCGACCGTGGCGGTCGCGGTGGCGATCGCGGTGGCCGCGGCGGCTTTGGTGACCGTGGCGGCGACCGTGGCGGTCGCGGCGGCTTTGGCGGCAACCGTGGTGGCTATGGCGACCGCGGCGGCAACCGTGGCGGCTTTGGCGGCAACCGTGGTAACGACCGCGGTGGCCGTGGCGGCGATCGCGGTGGCCGCAACGGTGGCGGCTTCCGCGGCAACCGTTTTTAGTTACGGCGTTTTACCAAACGCCGTAACGGGCCGACGCTGCGCGGGCCGCATTTGGACAATCTGACGTTCAACTTCAAGGGCGCGACCAGAAGGTCAGCGCCCTTTCGTTTCACGCCACCTTGTCACAAATGCGACTCGCTCGCTGACTTATGCTCAACCTATGGCGTCATCTCGCCCCAAAAGGGCCTCCCTCGCTCTGGCGGGTTTTCGCTGTCGGTACCAAAATATCGGCGTTGCCTTGATCCAAACCTACCAAAAGGGGGACAAGTTTATTTTGGTCGGTTTTATCTGGGCAAACGTGGCCGTCTATCGCAATGTAGTCGTTGGGAACGTTCTTGTTTGACTAGTCGTTTAAGAACATCCCCAACGGCTACATAGCATGAGAGTGGAAATCTACGCTCGTTCGTTTTTGCCTACATTTGGAGGAAGAGCTCGTGGAGGCGGGCGTCGTCGTCGAGCTCGGGGTGGAAGGTGACGCCGAGCTGGTTGTCTTGACGGGCGGCGACGATGCGGCCATCGACTTCGGACAGGGCCTTGGCATTGCCGTGCACCTTGACGATGCGGGGTGCACGGATAAACGTCAGCGGCACTTCACCGTCGATACCGTCTACCCGCCCCTTGGTGCGAAAGCTGCCGAGCTGTCTGCCATAGGCATTACGCTCAACGAGCACATCCATGGTTGCCAGGCGCGGCGTCCCCTTATCGTCGTGGGCGGCAAGGTCGCGCGCCAGCAGAATCAAGCCGGCGCAAGTCCCCAATACAGGCATGCCTTCAACAATGCGGATGCGAAGCCCCTCGAGCATACCGAGTTCGGCAAGTAGCTTGCCCTGAACGGTGGACTCGCCGCCGGGGAGGACCAGGCGGTCAAAGTTCTGCTGCAAATCGGCCGCCTGCCTCAGCTCAATACAGTGCGCGCCCAGCTCAGATAGTCTTGCCTCGTGCTCGGCAAAAGCGCCTTGGACCGCCAGCACGGCGACCGTTTGGTCTGCATAATCGCTCATGTGCGATCCTTTCTGCTGGACTAGCGCCCGCGCTCCTCCATGATGATCTCGATCTCGTCGGCGTTGATGCCCACCATGGCCTCGCCCAGGTCCTCCGAAAGCCCGGCGATGAGTTTGGCATCGGTGAAGTTTGCCACGGCCTTGACGATGGCGGCGGCGCGCTTAGCGGGGTCGCCGCTCTTAAAGATACCCGAGCCGACAAAGACGCCCTCGGCACCCAGCTGCATCATCAACGCGGCGTCGGCGGGGGTCGCTACGCCGCCGGCGGCAAAGTTCACGACGGGAAGCTTGCCCGTGGCATGGACCTCGCGGACCAGTTCGACCGGAACCTGCAGCTGTTTGGCTGCCTCAAAGAGCTCATCATCGCGCAGAGCGACAACGTCACGGATCTGCTTTTGGATCTTGCGCATGTGGCGCACGGCTTGGACGACGTCGCCCGTGCCCGGCTCGCCCTTGGTGCGAATCATCGTGGCGCCCTCGGCAACACGGCGCAACGCCTCGCCCAGATCGCGGGCGCCGCAGACAAACGGCACGTCAAACTGGGTCTTGTCGATGTGATAAACGTCATCGGCGGGGGAGAGAACCTCGGACTCGTCGATGTAATCGATCTCGATGGCCTGCAGGATCTGCGCCTCGACAATGTGACCGATGCGGCACTTGGCCATGACGGGGATGGAGACGGCCTCTTGGATGCCCTTGATCATCTTGGGATCGCTCATACGCGAGACGCCGCCTGCGGCACGGATGTCGGCCGGGATGCGCTCGAGAGCCATGACGGCGCAGGCGCCTGCCTCCTCGGCGATGCGTGCCTGCTCGGGAGTGGTGACGTCCATGATGACGCCGCCCTTGAGCATCTGCGCGAGCTCGCGGTTGAGTTTGACGCGATCGGCCTTGCTGGTCTGTTCTACCATGGTTGCTCCCTTGGTTGGCATGTGCATTGCTTGACGGAACATCCTATCGGGGAGCTGGGTATGGCGAAATACTCAGTTTTCGAGATAATTACAAGGTCAGACTAATACCAGATTGAACAGCGCGATAAGGTCAGGTGGCAAACACATGCTTGACTACAATTTGGAAAAACGCGGCGAAGCATCGCTCTATGAGTATGTTTACCAGCAAATTCGAGATGATATCGTAGCTGGACGCATTGCGGCGGGGGAACATCTTCCGTCTAAGCGCGCCTTTGCCAGTCATCTGGGAATCAGTGTCATTACCATCGAGAATGCATATAACCAGTTACTTGCCGAGGGCTATATTTGCTCAATGCCGCGTCGGGGCTACTACGCTTGCGAGCTTCCGGATGCACCGGTTTTGCCTTCGGCTGCGGAGGGCATCGACCGAGATGCCGTCTCCGCGGGCCCCAGCGCACATGATATCAACGGACAGGTCGAGCGATTTGATGCGCTTTCTCCTTCCGCTTTGGAGGCGGCGCGGCTTTGGCAAAGCGCGCTGCGGGCGACGCTGGCATCCGAAGACGAACGCGAAATCTTTTCGACTGCGCCGGCACAGGGCACCGCTCGGCTACGACGCGCAATTGCTCACCACCTGCGCGGGACAAGGGGTATGAATGTCGACCCCGACAACATCGTTATCGGTGCGGGCGCCCAGCTGCTCGATACCATGTTGGTTCAGTTGCTTGGAGCCGACAAGGTGTATGCCGTTGAGGATCCGGGCTATTTGCGCCTGACGCGCATCTATCAGGCCATGGGCTGCAAAGTTCGACATATCCCGTTGGATGATGAGGGCGTGGTCTTGAGCACTCTGCAGAAAAGCGGGACCGATGTCCTTCATCTGATGCCGTCCCATCAGTATCCGACCGGCCTTGTGACGAGCATTGCGCGTCGCTACGCGCTGCTCAGCTGGGCCGCCGAGCGACCGGGTCGGTATCTCATCGAAGATGACTTTGATTGTGAGTTTCGCCTTGCCGGCAAACCGATTCCCGCGCTCGCGTCGATCGATGCCGCCCAGTCGGTTATCTACACCAACACGTTTTCGAAGAGCCTGTCATCGGCGTTGCGTCTAGCGTACATGGTGCTGCCCGACGAGCTAATGGAGCGGTTTAGGCGCAACCTTGGTTTTTACGCCTCGTCGGTGAGTTCTGTTGACCAGGTCGCTTTGGCTCGTTTGCTGGAATCGGGTGATTACGAGCGACATGTGAACCGCGTGCGCGTTCGTGCTCGCGAGGCGCGTGATGGCCTGGCGGCGCTTGTGCGGAAAGCGTTTCCGGCAGGGGAGGTTTCGATCGAGCATGCGGACGCGGGCCTTTACTGCACCGTTGCCCTGTCCGAGGACGGAGCGGGGAAGAGTTTCGCGAAGGCTCTTGCTGACGCTCGTATTTCCTATGTCAACATCGCCGATTGCCTGTGGACGGGTGATCGGGCATCGACTAAGAACGCTCCATCTCGCGTCCTCATACAATACGACGACCTGAGCCCTCAGTCGCTCATCGCTCTTCAAGAGCAGCTGCAATAAGCCCACGAAAAAGGCCCGAACCATGCGGTCCGGGCCTCATCGAGCTAGAGGTTATGTCTCAGGCGGTTGGCTTAGCCAAAGTAGCGCTTGAGCAGGCCGGCGAAAGCCTTGCCGTGGCGGGCCTCGTCGCGAGCCATCTCGTGCACGGTGTCATGGATGGCATCGAGGCCAGCGGCCTTGGCGCGCTTAGCAAGATCGGTCTTGCCGGCGGTGGCGCCGTTCTCGGCCTCAACGCGCATCTCGAGGTTCTTCTTGGTGGAGTCGGTCACGACCTCGCCCAGGAGCTCAGCGAACTTGGCGGCATGCTCCGCCTCCTCGTGGGCAGCCTTCTCCCAGTACAGGCCGATCTCGGGATAGCCCTCGCGATGAGCGACACGAGCCATGGCCAGGTACATACCGACCTCAGAGCACTCGCCCTCAAAGTTAGCGCGCAGGTCGGCAACGATGTCCTCGGAGACGCCCTCCATCTTGGCGACGCCCACGACGTGCTCGGCAGCCCACTCGAGCTGGCCCTCCTCCTGCTTCAGGAAACGAGAACCGGGAACGCCGCACTGGGGGCACTTAAAATCCTCGGGCAGCTGGTCGCCGTCGAACTCTTCCACATAACCGCAAACGGGGCAAACAAACTTCATGATTCGATCCTTTCGATCGATGGCGATTGCGCGCTCGTCCGGTCCCGTAAGGGCCCTCTCCGGACGTGCGTCTTGACGAGTTCTATTATCCATAAATGCGACCAAATGTGAAGCCTATTAGGAATGATTTTTAATAAAACAATTTTGAGATATGAAGATGTTGATTGATTAACGATTGGCGGGCCGTCTGCGATCTCCGCTGAGTACAATCGGTCGAGCAAATGTTGACCTATCAACAAATAAGGGAGTTTCCTTTATGCATCTAGCCAGTCGTGCCTGGTGCCGAACATATCAGACGGTTTTTCGCATTGCATTGCCGATCCTGCCCTATACCGAGCCGCGCATTTTGGAGCATGCCGAGGATGTGCCCGCGGTGCTTCAAAAGCGCTCGATCCAGAAGGTCCTTATCGTGACAGACCCTGGTATTGCACGTTTGGGGCTCACGGCATCACTCGAGCGTGCGCTTACGGCTCAGGGGATTGGCGTTACGGTCTATGCCGAAACGCGTATGAACCCCACGGTCTCAAACGTGGAGGAAGCGGCGTCCCTGTATCGAGAGAGCGCCTGCCAGGCCATTATCGGCTTTGGCGGTGGCTCGGCCATGGACTGTGCCAAGGGCGTGGGAGCACGCATCGCGCAGCCAAACAAGCCCATCAACAAGATGCGCGGGCTGCTGCGGATTCATCGTCGCCTGCCGCTGCTCATCGCCGTTCCCACCACGGCAGGCACGGGAAGCGAGGTTACGCTTGCGGCGGTAATTACCGATGATGAGACGCACTACAAGTACCCCATTAACGACTTTGTGCTTATCCCGCGCCTTGCGGTGCACGACCCCGAGTTTACGCGCGGCCTGCCCGCCTCCATTACGGGGCAGACGGGCATGGACGCCCTGACGCATGCTGTCGAGGCCTTTATCGGGCGAAGCACCACGCCCTATACGCGCAAGATGGCGCGACAGGCGGTTCAGCTCATCCACGACAATTTGCTCGAGGCCTATGAGCATGGCGACAACATGCGTGCACGTCGCAATATGCTTTCGGCGGCGTATAAGGCGGGTGTTGCGTTTACCCGCTCCTATGTCGGATATGTGCATGCCATCGCGCACAGTCTGGGCGGCCGATACGGAATTCCGCACGGTTTGGCCAACGCGATCATCCTGCCGCACATGCTTCGCGCTTATGGTGACGCCGCCGCCCCCAAGCTTGCCGACCTCGCTCGCATGGCGGGCATTGCGCCGGCTACCGCACAGGATAGTCTTGCGGCCGAGGCCTTTATCGATTGGGTCGACCGCATGAACGGGGCCCTGGGAATCCCCAAATATGTCTCAGGTATTCGCCGCTCCGACATTCCTGAGATGGCGGCGCATGCCGATGCCGAGGCCAATCCCCTGTACCCCGTTCCGCTTTTGATGGACCGCTTGGAGCTCGAGCATATGTACGAAGTCGTTGCAGGTGGTATGTTTGAGGGCGAGAACTAGGAGGGTCCATGAACACCGGGGAAATTGCGCGCATCGTCGGCGATCAGCGCACCTACTTTAAGACGCACGCTACGTTTGATGTCGATGCTCGACGTCGCGCGCTCGTGAGTTTACGCGATGCGGTCCGGGCGCACGAGGCCGATATTGCCCATGCGCTCAAGACCGATTTGGGAAAGTCGCATGACGAGGCATATATGTGCGAGATCGGCACGTCGCTTTCCGAGATTCGTCATCAGATTGCTCACGTGGTTCGATGGAGTCGTCCGCGCCTGCGTCCGTGCGATCTTGCCAACGCCGTGAGTGTGTGCAAAACGCAAGCCGTGCCCTATGGCGTCACGCTCATCATGGCGCCCTGGAACTACCCGTTTTTGCTGACGCTCGAGCCGCTCGCTGGCGCCCTTGCCGCAGGCAATACCGTCGTCATCAAGCCGAGTGCATATGCTCCGGCATCGAGCGCGGTGCTCAAGCAAATCTGTGAAGAGGCATTTGATCCGCGTCTGGTGACGGTTGTCGAGGGCGGGCGCGCCGAGAACGAAGCGTTGCTCGATGAGTGCTGGGACAAGATTTTCTTTACCGGTAGCGTTCCGGTCGGCAAACTCGTCATGGAGCGCGCAAGTAAAAACCTTGCGCCCGTGACGCTTGAGCTGGGCGGAAAGAGTCCCTGCATCGTGGATGCGACGGCAAACTTGAAGGTTGCGGCACGGCGTATCGCCTTTGGTAAATGGCTCAACGTGGGGCAGACCTGCGTGGCGCCCGACTACCTGCTGGTCGATACGAGCGTGCACGACGAGCTGCTGGGCCTCATCAAGGAAGAGGTCCGTCGCATGTTTGGCGAGCACCCGCTCGATAACGAGGATTACGGGCATATCGTCAACGCCAAACATTTTGCGCGCGTGCGTGGGCTGATCGATCCCGATAAGGTCGTGCTTGGAGGTGTCACGCGCGAGGCTTCGCTCAAGATCGAGCCGACGATTTTGGATGGCGTGGCCCCCGATGACGCCGTGATGCAGGAGGAGATCTTCGGCCCCATCTTGCCGGTACTGACGTTTGAGAACTTAGACGAGGCCGAAACGTTTATTACGGATCGTCCGACGCCGCTGGCCCTGTATATCTTTAGCCAGGACCGCGAGGTCCAGCAGCGCTTTGTGCGCTACGTGCCCTTTGGCGGCGGCTGTGTTAACGACACCATCATGCATCTGGCTACGAGCCATATGGGCTTTGGCGGCATGGGCGCGAGCGGCATGGGGCAGTACCATGGCCGCGAGAGCTTCGATGCGTTTAGCCACAAGAAGAGCATCGTGAACAAGGCAACCTGGCTGGACGTGCCGTTTCGGTATGCGCCCTACGCAAGCTGGAAGCACAAATTCGTGCGCATGTTTGTGCATTAGGAAATGGCAGGTAATACGAACAAGTGTTCCTATTACCTGCCATTTACGTTAGACTACTGCCATGGGGTACGGATGGGCCAACTCCCTTTAGAAGGGAATTGGTATGAACGTAAGCGATGTTATTTCGTTACTGGCGTTGTTAATCGCGGCTATCGAACTCGGCCTGTTTATCGGCCGAATGAAATAGCCGCCCCCGCGTAAGCGAAGACGGCCACTTCTCACGATGTAAACGTGCACTGGAGTTGGCAAGACCCGCTGCAACGGGTGCCATCCGTGCCTCTATCTTATCTGCAAGCGCTCTGTCTCGCAAGCGTTGCGGCAACTGGGTGAAAGGCGCGAGCGGGTGAATTCGTGTCCGCACGGGCCCGTAAACTTCTCAGTAAGGTTAAGCGCCGGTTTATCCGGCCGTTAGAGGAGCTGCCATGTACGAGCCTTCACGTGTTCTTTTGTCGTTTCATATCGCAGGATTTCAGTATGCCGACGGTGCCTTGGTCCTGGGCGATCTTAAGGTCGGCGATAAGCTGACGCTGTGTGCCGAGCGCGATAATCCCCATGACCCTGAGGCGGTTGCGATCTATTACGGCAACACCAAGCTCGGCTATGTTCCGGGAAACGGGGTCGGCCCGCTATCCGTGATGATGCATTATGGACACGAGGGTGTATTTGAGGCGCGCGTGCAGCAGGTTGCCCCCGAGCGTAGCCCGTGGCACCAGGTGCGCGTTGGCCTCTACGTGGTGGATGCTCGCTAGTCGGTAAGGGAGGCTGCCATGTTTGATGACGATGGCCTGTTCGATCTGACGGATGACCCGTTTGAGTGGGATATGCTGCTCGACGATGATGAGCTGGAGCAGGACCGTAAGAAGCGGCAGGACAAGAAAACTCAGGGTGACGCTTCGAAAAAGCAAGACAAGCGCCGCCGCGGACTGTTCGGCGGGCTCTTTGGATAACCGCCGCATCGCTGCGTCTGTATACTTAGCACGAGTTGAACACGTTGCGAAATGAGGACAGAGACGATGATGTGGTTTACCGCCGACCTGCACCTGGGCGACACGAATATCCTGCACGACATGGACCGGCCATTTGGCTCGGTCGAGGAGATGAACCGCAAGGTCATCGATGCCGTGAATGAGTGCGTGGCGGCGGACGACCGTCTCTATATCTTGGGAGACTTTACCTATCGTTTGCCCCTGGCGGATGCTGTGCGCCTGCGCGAGCGCATCGAATGTCAGAACGTAACGCTCATCCGTGGCAACCATGACGGTGACTGGGAAGATCCAGCTGCGCCCCAAATCTGGGAAGACGTGCGTGATTACCTGGAGATTGCTCCCGGCTATGCCAAGGGCCATCGCCTGGTGTTGAGCCATTACCCCATGCTCAGCTGGAATGGCAAGGCGCGTGGCGCCATCATGCTGCACGGGCATATCCACAGCAGGGGAGACCGCACCAACGCGCGCAACTGCGATCGCGAGCGCCCCATTTATCGCTACGATGTGGGCCTCGACGCCAACGAGTACAAGCCCGTAAGCCGAGACCAGATCTTGAGCTTCTTTGGACTGTAATTCTCGAACCGTCACACAAACCGCCACAAAGGGGACAGGCACCTTTGTGGTGGTTCTGGCGCTGTTGCTATTATGGCGGCGGCGTCTTTTTTGTCCGTGCGGCGCGGTAGAGTGTAAGCGGTTGAAATTTGCGTCCATCGAGGAGCTGCTATGAACGAGATCAAGTGCCCGCATTGTGGCGAAGTTTTTAAGGTCGATGCGTCTGGCTATGCGGACATCGTCAAGCAAGTGCGCAATGCCGAGTTTTCGCGCGACCTGGATGAGCGTGTGAAGGCAGTCCAGCGCGAGGGCGAGCAGGCGCTGGAGCTTGAGCGCTCGCGTTCGACGGCTGCCTTGCAAAAGGCAGATTCTCAGCGCAACGCTCAACTTGTCGAGCAGAAGAACGCCGCGGAGCAGAAGCTGGCACAAGAGGTTGCCAAGCGCGACGCTGAGCTTGCCGAGCTGCGCGCCAAGCTCGAGGGCGCTGCCACAGAGCGCGAGAGCGCAAGTCAGCGCGCGGCGGTTGAGGCCCGTGCCGATGCTCAAAAGGAAAACGCCGAGCTTCAGCGAGAAATCGACAATTTGCGTGCGCAGCTGGAGCGCAAAGATGACGAAGCCAAGCTCGTCGAGTCGGTGGCGCGCAATGCTGCTCAAAACGATTTGGCTGCACGTGATGCTCAGATTGCCGAGCTGCAGGCCAGGCTTGCCGCGGCGGACAAGGCCCAGGAGATGGCGCTTGCCGCTGCCGCGGCAGAGTCGCAGCGCGAGCTCGATGCTGCTCGCGGTGAAGCTGAGCGCGCGCTTGCTGACTACCGCGCGACGGTACAGGAGAAGTTTTCCGCCGCAAAGGCACAATCTGAGCAAGAGGCCGAGGGTCTGCGTGCCCAGTTGCGCGAGCAGGAACTGATGGCAAAAATGAACCTGTCGGAGGCGGTCGCCGCGGTGGAGCGAGAGCGCGATGAGGCACGTGCCAAGCTGACGAGCGAGCTGGCGGTGCGCGATTCTCGCGAGGAACAGGCCAAGGCGGCACACGAGCTCGAGCTTGCGCAGGCCAAGCGCGCGAGCGATGACCTGATTCGCTACAAGGATGAAGAGATTGAGCGCCTTAAGGACATGAAGGTCCGCCTGTCCACCAAGATGGTGGGCGAGTCGCTCGAGCAGCACTGCGAGACCGAGTTTAACCGTCTGCGCATGACGGCGTTTCCTAACGCGTACTTCGAGAAAGACAACGATGCGTCCGAGGGTACCAAGGGCGACTTTATCTTCCGCGAGTGCGACGCGAGCGGCAACGAGGTCATTTCGATTATGTTCGAGATGAAAAACGAGAACGACGAGACTGCGACCAAGCACAAAAACGAGGACTTCTTTAAGAAGCTCGATCACGATCGTCGCCAGAAAGGCTGTGAGTACGCGGTGCTCTGCACGCTACTCGAGCCCGAGAGCGAGCTCTATAACGCAGGGATAGTCGACGTGAGCTATCGCTACGAGAAGATGTACGTGATTCGCCCACAGTTTTTCATTCCCATGATTACACTTCTTCGCAACGCCGCCATGGGTTCGCTGCGCTATAAGCAGGAGCTGGCGGAGTACAAGCAGCAGAATATCGATGTCACGAACTTCGAAGCCAAGATGGAAAAGTTCAAGAACGATTTCGGCCGCAACTGCGAGATCGCGAGTCGCAAGTTCCAAACGGCAATCGATGAGATCGACAAGACGATTAGCCATCTGCAGAAAACCAAGGAGGCGTTGCTGTCCTCCGAGAACAATCTGCGCCTTGCCAACAAGAAAGCCGACGATCTTACCATTCGCAAGCTCACATGGGGCAACAAGACCATGAAGGCGGCGTTTGACGAGGCGCGCGGGGCTGCGACGGAGACAAACGATGAGCCCGCCGAGGCGGATTCATATGAGGTCGAGGATGCCGAGTAAGGCATAGCAGATAGTGCAAAAGCGGGGCCGCTGGCGATATTGCCAACGGCCCCGCTTGTTTCGCTCCAGTATGTTCGGCTAGTCCTCGAGCAGGTCCTCGATAAAGCCGACGCGGTAGTTTTTGAAGATGACCTCGCCGCCGTCTTGCGTGGCGTCCAGATCGACATCGCCCATGATGCCAAAGTCGTGGTCGCCATCCTCGTCGGCAAAGATCTGGTGCACGTGCCATACGTGCGCGGTCTTCTCGTCGGACTCATCGATGGAAAACATCGCGGCGCTGCGGGCATCTCCGTCGGTGAGGATTTCCTCGTGCTGCTCGTGGTAAGCGTCGAGTGCTTTTTGCCAGCGGATCTCGCTCATGCCCCAGTCGTCGTCGAGCTCGCCCAGGTCGCGAACGTGCTCGCGGGCGGCAAGGGTCACGCGGCGGAAGAGCGCGTTGCGCACCAACAGCGTGCAGCCGCGGCGGTCCGCCACGACCTCGTCGATGCCCTGCGGCGGCGTGGTGTCGAGGGCTGCCGGGTTGCCAGCGTTCTCCCACTCGTCCACCAGGCTCGAGTCGACCGAGCGCACCACAAAGCCCAGCCACGAGATAATGTCGCGCAGGCGCTCGTCGCGCTTCTCGATGGGTACGGTGCGGTCGAGCGAACGGTAGGCCTCTGCCAGGTAGCGCAGCAAAATACCCTCGGAGCGGGCGATGCCGAGCTTTTGAATGTAGCCCTTAAAATCGCTCGCGCTTTCCAGCATATCGCGCAGAACGCTCTTGGGAGAGAGCTGATAGTCGTTTGCCCAGGGTACTTCCTGGCAGTACTTGTCAAAAGCGGCGTCGAGCAAATTCTCGAGCGGCTTTTCGTACGTGACGTCTTGAATGCGCTCCAGACGCTCCTCATATTCGATGCCGTCGGCCTTCATCTCGGCCATAGCGCGATCGCGTGCTGCGCGCTCCTGTGCGCGCAGCACCTGCTTGGGATCCTCGAGCGTTGCCTCGACCATTGAGATTAAGTCCATGGTATAGGTCTCGCTCTCGGGATCGAGCAGCTCCAACGCGGCAAGCAAGAACGGCGAGAGCGGCTGATCGAGCGCGAAGTCCTCGGGCAGATCGACCGTCAGCGCATAGTCGATGTCTGGTGCGGCGTCAGCCGGGGCATCGGGTGCGGGCGGCACCTCGGCGCGCACGACGACGCCGGAATCGATGAGCGTGGCGAAGATTTCGTCGGCGCGAACCTCGAGCTTGGCCTTTTCCTCGGGCGTTTGCAGGCTTGTCTCGATGAGGTCGTGCACGCGGGCTCGCGCATCGCCGCCCTGCTCGACCACGCTAATCACCATGGAGTGCGTGATGCGCAGGCGCGGCTTGAGCGTTTCTGGCTGCGTCTCGATCAGGCGCTCAAAGGTCTGCTTATTCCAGGTGACAAAGCCCTCGGGTGCCTTCTTCTTTTTAATCTTACGGAGTTTTTTGGGGTCGTCGCCCGCTTTGGCCATAAGCTTGGCATTCTCAATCTCGTGCTCGGGTGCCTCGGCAATCACCATGCCCTCGGTATCGAAGCCCGAGCGGCCGGCGCGACCGGCAATCTGATGAAACTCGCGGGCGCGCAGACGACGCATCTTGTAGCCGTCGAACTTGGTGAGCGCGGTGAGTACCACGGTGTGGATGGGTACGTTGATGCCGACGCCGAGCGTATCGGTGCCGCAGATGACGGGCAACAGGCCCTGTTGTGCCAAGCGCTCGACCAGCAGACGATAGCGCGGCAACATGCCAGCATGGTGCACGCCGACGCCGCATCCGAGCAAGCGCTTAAGAATCTTGCCAAAGGCCGTGGAGAAGCTCATGCCTTTGGCAGCTTCCTTAATGGCCTCGCGCTGCGCCTTGCTGGCGATGCCAAAATTGGCGAGCGACTGCGCCGTCGCAAGGGCGGCATCCTGGCTAAAGTGCACGATATAGAGCGGGGCCTCGCCACGGCGCATGGCGAGCTCGACGGTGCCCTCGAGGGAGGTCGTCACATAGTCGTAGCTCAGCGGAACAGGACGCGGGGCGTCGACAACCAAGTCGCAAGCAGCGCCGGTGTGCTCCTCGAGTGAGGCGGCGATGGCAGTGACATCGCCGAGCGTGGCGCTCATGAGCATAAACTGCGTGTGGGGCAGGGTGAGCAGCGGCACCTGCCAGGCCCAACCGCGGTCGGGGTCGGCAAAGTAGTGGAACTCATCCATGGCCACGCAGCCCGCATCGGCGTCCTCACCCTCGCGCAGCGCATCGTTAGCAAGGATTTCGGCCGTGCAGCAGATGACGGGTGCCTTGGTGTTGATATGCGTGTCGCCGGTGATCATGCCGATGTTATCGCGGCCGAGCACCTGCACAAGGTCGAAGAACTTTTCGCTGACCAGGGCCTTGATGGGGGCCGTGTAATAACAACGCTTACCCTGCGCCATGCCCATAAAGAGCATACCCAGCGCGACGAGCGATTTACCCGATCCGGTCGGTGTGCCTAAGATGACGTGATCGCCGGCTGCCAGGTCCATGAGGGCCTCTTCTTGGTGATCCCACAGTTCAATACCGCGATCGCTCGTCCATTCAAAGAAACGCTCGAAGGCCTGGTCGGGCGTGAGCCATGGCTCGGGCTCACTGCCATCCTCGGGCTCCCACCAGGTGGGGGAGAGCGCGCCGAGCGAGCCAAACTCGGCTTCGGTTCCCGTGCCGCCCGAGAATGAGCTGGCGGCGCCGGCGCCGGAGACGGTGCTGGCGGCGGTATCTGTCGTGGTCTGTGCCATGTGTTTGCTTTCTCTCGCGATTGTCCGCCAACTATTATGGCGTAGCGGCGGCGCGGAGCGGCAGCGCGCGAGAAAATGCAGGAAATGGGCGTGCGGTGCTAGCGTTCCTGAGGCAGGCGCTTCTTGCCTTTCCGGGCACGGTTTCTAAAGTTCTCGACGGCCTCTTCCATGCCGAGAGGCACGTAGGTGAGCTCATCGAGGTTATCGGGCAGGTAGCAGGCAAGGCTTTGCTCCTGCATGCGGCCCGCCGTGAGCTGCTCGTCGGTTGGCTGCGCACCGGGTGTGGCGCAAATGCCATAGACGACGGCGCCCATCTCGCGCGTGCGGCATTCATATTCGGTCTCGGGATGCTCGGGATGGTCGCGGCGTACGTCGTCACTTACCCAAAGCGTGTCGTAGCCGGCCGCGGCAAACTGCCCCAGGGCGTAGTCGCGCAATGGCTTGCTGTCGGTGCGCAGCGTGACGGTGGCGTCGGCTGCAAAGAGCGAGCGATAGAGCATTAGATGGTCGACATGGACGAGTCGTTTTTTGGCGTACTTGGCCTTGGGCTGCGGCGTGGGAAAGTTAATGGTGATGGCATTGAGCTCGCCTGCGGCAAACAGCTGCGGCAGCGATGCGGCGCCTCGGGGCAGGACGAGTGCGTTGGATAGCTCCTGCTCGCAGATTTTCTGTGCGGCATAGGCGATGCAGATGGGCTCCTGGTCCATGCCGATAAAGAGGGTGTTTGGCTCGTGGGCCGCGCGCTCTACAAGGTACGTTCCCTTGCCACAGCCAAGATCAAGGTGAAGGTGTTCGAAGGGCTTGCTGCCAGCTGGCGCACAGGCCTTGCGCCAATCTCCGGCATAGGCCTCGGGGTTCGTCTCAATCGCATCGGCGTAGCGCTCCAGGCGCTCCTCGAGCACAAAGTTCTTAGGCGTGCGAACGTGGACGGCTCCCATGAGGCTCCTTGGTCATAAGTATGGAACGCATAGCTGCACGTTCCGTCAATGGGTTGAAAAAGGGTGGGCGCAATGTGCCCGAAAGTTGCGGTGCGGCTCGGCGACGAGTCGTCAATGCCTACAGGCGCTTAAGAATCACATAGCGGTTGAGCTCGCCGCTGCGACCGTCGGCATGGAAACGCTCAAGCTCGCGCACGGGGACCTCGCCGCTCTTGTAGAACGTACGGACGCCGCGCACCAGGTCGGTGATCTGCTGATCATCAAAGTGATGGCAATAACGGTAGGCGTGACGGTCGTTTTGCCAGCCAATGAGGTGGTCGCCGGCTTCAAACTGCGCGGAATCGTAACCCTCAAACGGCGGGGTGAGCTCGGCGCGGGCTTCGGCGCGAACGGCCTTGCGCGCCATGCGCTCGTCGTTCATAAACTCCCAAAAACTGATGGCGATGATGCCACCCGGGCGCGTTTGGCGCACCAAGGCATCAAGTACGCGTACACGGTACTCGCACGACGGCACATGGTGCATAAAGCCAAAGCAGACCGAGATGTCGGCGAGCGGGGCGTCGAAAAGCACGTCGGGTGTCTCGGCGGGGTTGAGCTTCATAAGGGCGTCGAGTACGTCGAGTTCCTGGAAGTGCAGGTTGGGAATGCGCAGGGCGTGGCCGCGTGCATCGATGGCCAGGTCCTGGCACGAGTCGACACCATAGAACTCGAAGGGGCAGCTGGCGTCTGCCGAGGGGCTCGTGCCGTCCACGCCTTTGGCAGCCAGCGTGCCGCCGGCGGCAAAGTTCTCGAAGCGCATGTTGCCGCAGGCAAGGTCGAAGACGCGGACGGGATGCTCGATCGTGGCGACGTCGAGCTGTTCGAGCGCAATGTCCATGGTGCGCACCCAGCCGGGCCACGGGGCCTGACGCGTATCGGAAAAGGAGGCGGAGTGCTCGCGATAGAACGTGTTGTTGAGCTGGATGAGCGATGAGGCGAAATCGCGGTTCACGGCGCGGGACTCCCTCCGTTGGCGGTGCGGAATAAACAGTACGACCATACTACCGTTAACGCCGCAACGGGGACAACCAAGCTACGGGTCATTGCTTTGTTTGGACACATTTCCGCAGCTCATATGCACCCGCAACCGCCGGTTGTCAAAAATCTCACTAGAATAGGTGGCATGCTTTTGGCGGTGGCGGATAGATTTTTAACTGTGCAAGGCGCCTTAAGAACAAAAACGGTCCGGCGGCACGGCTGGCATCACATAGGAGGAACCATGAATGTAGAAACTGCGCAGCGGCTCGCCGACCTTCGTCGCAGCAAGGGTTTTAGCCAAGAAGGGTTGGCGCGAAAGCTGGGACTGTCGCGCCAGGCGGTCAGTAAATGGGAGCGTGCGGAGAGCTCGCCCGATACCGAGAACCTGATCTCGCTCGCAAAACTCTATGGCGTGAGTTTGGACGAGCTCCTCAATCCGAGTGACGAGATCGAGGACGATATCGAATTTGAGAACGAGGACCGCGCCCGTCAGCGCGAGGCCGAGGCCGCGGAGCGTGCCCGCACCCATGAGGCAGCGGCGCGCGCCACCGAGGCGGCAACACAGGCGAGTGATGCCGCGGCCAAGGCGGCGCAGGCGGCGAGTTGGAGCGCGCAGGCTGCCAATGCGGCGACGGCTCAGGTGACGGGTGCCGGTGCGACCAGCGTGACTCCGGTGAAAGGTCCGTTCCAGTCGTTCCCGTATTGGGCTGTGTGCTGGCTGCTGTTCTTTTTGCTGATGTTCCTGTTTGGCGCCGGCCCCTTTGCCGCACTGATCTTCTTTACGATTCCCATCTATCACTGGGTGGCGCGTGCGCTCGATGGTGATTGGGCGCGCGGGGATATTCAGGTTGGTCCGGCACCGGCGGTCGCTATGACTAAGGGGAAGAACGTTTCCGCTTCGGTTGACGCTGACATGGCTGCCGCGGCCACCGCTGAGCCGATTGCCAAAGAGGGTGATGAATGATGAAGCTTTCGCATGAATCCAAGGTACGCTTGGGTGTTGGCATCGGAGCGTTTGTGCTTATCATCGGGCTTGTCTTTGGTGCTTCGCAGCTATTGGCTCATTCCGATATGGTGCGTACGACCGGTATTCTATCTGGAGATTTGTCTGATTTTGACGATATGTTTGACGACGATGATCTCTTGGATAGCGGTAACTATTCCGCTCGGCCTCAGCAGCTTTCGAGCGAAACGTTTGATGCCGACGCGTTCCAATCGCTCGACTTGGACGTGACGTCGGGGACGGTCGAGGTTAAATGTGTCTCTGGCGGCCCGGTGCGTGTTATCGAAAGCGGTCGCGTTGCGAAGGGAACGTCTGCTTCTGATGCGGCTACCCGGAACCTTGCTGAGGTCAAGGGCTCTACGCTCAAGATCAGTCAGTTCGACTACGATGATAAGCGCGCGATTGACCGCACAATTACCATTGAGCTGCCGCGAGATGTTGCGGATAACCTGGTGGGCATTACGGCGAATGTAGGGTCGGGCGACCTGGCGGTCGCGGACATTGCGTGCCATGATCTGGTTATAACGCTGAATTCGGGAGACGTTGAGTTTACGGGCACCGTGACCGACACCCTGAATGCCGAGGTCGGTTCGGGCGACATGACGTTCGATCTCTACCAGGCGCCCGCGAAGTCGATGGACGTGAGTGTGGGCTCGGGTGATGTGGAGATGACGGTTCCGAACTCTACGGGCTTTAAGGCGAGCCTCACCTTGGGCAGCGGCGACTTCGAGAGCGATTTCCTTCCGCTTGACTACGACGGCGAGACCATTTTGAATCTTGAATTCGATAATGGCGATAAGTCCGCCACGTATCGTTTTGAGGTTGGTTCGGGCGACATGTCATTTGATTCAGAGTGACGGGCGGTTATCGAAGACTTATAAACCATAGCTGCGCTGTTTGATGGAGGCGCCGGAGCCGTGACGGGCTCCGGCGCCTTTGCCTTTACAATGGGGGCATGGAACAGATTATCTTGAACATACTTGAGGCCCTGCGTCGCGGCGAGACCGTGGACGACAAGGCGCTCGTCAAACTGATACATGCCGAGGCGCGCCGTGAGGGTGCCGACAAACGCGATTTGGCCAAGCGCCGTCTGCTGCCGTTCTACCAGCGGGTTAAACGTGAGGAGCCGGCTCGTTGGGCTGCGTGGAATGTCGATACCGAGCTGGAACGTCGACTGCTGCAGGTGCTGCGTATGAAGCCTCGTCGCACGGCTTCGGGCGTGGCGACCATTACCGTCATTACCAAGCCCTGGCCATGCTCGGGCGATTGCCTGTTTTGCCCCAATGACCTGCGCATGCCTAAAAGCTATCTGCACGCCGAGCCGGCGTGCGCCCGTGCGGAGCAAAACTGCTTTGACCCGTATCTGCAGGTGAGCGCTCGTCTGACCGCGCTTTCGCAGATGGGGCATGCGACCGACAAGATAGAGCTCATCGTGCTCGGTGGCACCTGGAGCGACTATCCGCAAGGGTATCAAACGTGGTTTATGTCGGAGCTTTTCCGTGCGCTCAATGACGATGCCGTCGCCGGTGTGGCGGCAAACCCCATGTTGGCGCGTCCGGGCATCAGCCGTGCCGAGGCAGGGCGCCTGCTCGATGACGCTCCCGCCGATGCCCTGCCGCCGGTGGTAACAGAGCGCCGCGAGCGCTATCGGGCTGCCGGCATTGCGACAGACGAGGCTGAGCTTGCTGCCGGCGTTGCCGACGAGCAGGGGCGTGTGGATGCTGTCGTTGGTGGCTATAACCGCGCAGTGCGCCGTCTGTACGGCCCCGGTACGCCATGGGGCGAGGCTGCCGAGTGGCAGACGGCAACGATGGAGGAGCTTGAGCGTCAGCAGCGCATCAACGAGACGGCGAAGCATCGCGTGGTGGGGCTCGTTATCGAGACGCGCCCCGATGCCGTAACGCCGCAGGCCCTCACGCTCATCCGCCGCCTGGGTTGCACCAAGATTCAGATGGGTATTCAGAGTCTTGACCAGCATCTACTCGATATCAACGAGCGCCGCATTTCGGTGGCGCAGATCGAGCGGGCGTTTTCGCTCGCGCGCCTGTTTGGCTTTAAGATCCACGCGCACTTTATGCTCAACTTGCTGGGCGCCACGCCTGATGGGGACAAGTGCGACTACGAGCGCTTTATGACCGAGGGCGCCTTTATGCCCGACGAGGTCAAGGTCTACCCGTGCGCGCTCATCGAGGGCTCGCGTCTGGTGGGCTGTTACGAGCGTGGCGAGTGGCGCCCCTATACCGAGGACGAGCTGCTCGATGTGTTGGCCGACGACATCGTGGTGACGCCGGCGTTCTGCCGCATCAGCCGCATGATCCGCGACTTTAGCTCCGATGACATCATGGTGGGCAACAAGAAACCCAACCTGCGCCAGCTCGTTGAGAACCGCTTGGCTGCTTGGGGTGACGGTGCGACGGTGCGTGAGATTCGCTATCGCGAGATCAGCACGGCGGGCGCCGACCTGGACGAGTTGACCCTTGACGAGGAAGTGGCGTACGAGACGCCGGTGACGCACGAGCGCTTTTTGCAGTGGGTGACACCGCAGGGCAAAATCGCGGGCTTTTTGCGCCTGTCGCTGCCCGACCGCGCGTTTGTTGCCGCGCATGCGGACGAGTTGCCGACGGTGTCGGACGAGGCGATGATTCGCGAGGTTCACGTGTATGGCATGGCGGCGCGCGTGGGCGATCAAGGCCAGGCGGCGCAGCATCACGGGTTAGGGCGTTTGCTCGTAGAACGTGCGTGCGAGATTGCCCGGGATGCGGGTTATGCGCGTATCAACGTGATTAGCGCGATTGGCACACGTGAGTACTATCGTCATCTTGGATTTTATGACCATGGCCTTTATCTGCAAAAGGAGCTCTAGATGAACAAGCCGAGTGTTTCTGCCGGCGTCGTTGCCGGCGTTGCTCTGGGGGCCGCGGCGCTTGGCGCGGCCGCTGTCGCTGTCCGTGCTGCCTGTCTGCAGGTTGCGCGAACCCGCCATGGGTTGGCGCGTGTGAAACGCGTGCACGATGAGGGAGGCGACGAAGTCCGTGTATTGGTGCAAGGCGGCGTTTACCAAAGCGCAAGCTACGTTGGCGAGCGTTGGGCGGAGCCCGTCTTTGCGTACTATCGCGCGTTTGACGACGTGTTTGAGGCTGAGGACGCAATGCGTGATGCTTACGGGCATGGTATCGACCGTATGCTCATGCTGGGCGGCGGCGGGTTTGCCTATCCCAAGTTTGCACTGATGTCGCACGAGAGCTTGCGCATGGACGTCATTGAGTACGATGCCGAGATTACGCGCCTGGCGCGCCGTTGGTTCTACCTGGACGAGCTGGAGCGCACGGTGGGCGATCGCCTGCGAGTGATTACCGCTGAGGCTCGCTCGTATCTGGGCGTGACGAGCGTGGGTCATCGTCGCTACGACGTGGTCGTGAGCGATTGCTTTGGCGGTGCCGAGCCCGTACGCGAGCTGGCGACGGTTGAGGCATTGCGTTTGGTGCGAGGCAGCCTGAACCCCGGGGGCATCTATGTTGCCAATATCGTGAGTGCGAACAGGGGGAGCGACGTGACGTTCCTGCGCGATTGCGTTGCCGCGGCACTTGAGGTATTCGCCCACGCCTGGGTGGTCCCATGCGGCGACGCGGAGTTCGGCGGCGAGGAAAACTACCTGCTCGTCGCCAGTGACGGCGATTATGCCTTTGCCGAAGCCGTGCCCTTCGACGCCGACTTCCTCGGCACCGTCCTTCACGACAAGTAAGTCTCTCCGTCCCAAAAAGACGGGTCTTAGGCGTGGTCGCTCCAGCTGCGGACACGCTGCTTCATGCCCTCTATGTCGAGCACGCCTTCGGCAAAGCCCTTGCGCACGAGCTCTTCGGGAACAAACTCGTCGTAGCGGTCAAAATAAGGCACCTCGTCGGGATAGACGAGCTCGATGGGATCGAAGTCCTTCTCGGCCTCGGCGGCGAGCACCTCAAAGAACGTCTCCTCGTCGGCCTTCATCTTAAACTGCATAAAGTACGGGCGTGATGGGTCGAGTCCGCGAAGGCCCAACTCCGCGGCACATTTAATCTTGAGCATGCGCTCGAGGGCCAAAAAGGCGTAGCTGCCCAGCCAGGGGAAGAGCACCCAGGTATCGCCGCCCAGGTTAATGAGCGGTTTAGTTCCCGCGCCCGAAATCTCGGCCGTATGACGAGCCTGCGCAAGGCGGGCCCGTGCGTTACCCATAAGGTACGGATACGCGGCGTGTTCGTTGAGCGCCTTGCGCATGCGCTCGAGTACGTGTGTATTGATGTCACCGGGACAGTCGCCAAAGTAGGCCGGCACCCGGCCCTTGACCTGCGTGGCAAAGACGGTGTGGCGCTTCCAGTCCACTTCCTCGACAATCCAGCAGTGTCCGGCGATGGCGATGCGCTCACCGGGCGGTGGCGGATTGACGATCGTGCCCAGCTCGGCCGATTCGCTGCGAACGGTGAACTCTTCGTTTTCCTGGAATACGGCGTAGAACTTAAAGTTGTTAATGATGCGCTCGCCCGCGAGACCCACGATGAGTCCGCCGCCCTCGGTGACTTGGATATGGTCGATCTTAATGAGGTGACGCAGCAGTACGCGATAGTCATCGGCCGAGATGCGATGGAAATAGCTGAGTGTGAGCACGCGCTGGGCAAGCTCTGCCGGCGTGAGCTCGCCGGTGCTGGCAAGCGTCGACATAGTCTGGTGGTAGAGCAGGCTGTAGGGGAGTCGATCGAGCTCGGGCGGCTCGACCCACTTTTCCTCGCGATAGAGTTGTACGAGCGCGATGCCCTGCAGGAGCTTCCACGGAATGGTCTCGGGCATCATCGTGCGCGGCTCGGGCTCTTCCTCGCGCATGACAAACCACATCTCGGGCGGAAGGTCGCGGCGTCCCGTGCGGCCCATTCGCTGCAAAAAGGAACTGACGGTAAATGGCGCATCGATCTGAAACGCACGCTCCAGACGGCCGATATCGATACCGAGCTCCAGCGTAGAGGTGGTGACGGTCGTTTGTGCCTGCTCCTCATCGCGCATGAGTTCTTCGGCCGTCTCGCGTAGCGATGCCGAAAGATTGCCATGGTGGATGAGAAAACGGTCGGGCTCGTGTCGACTTTCGCAGTAGCTGCGCAGCATGGAGCACACGGCCTCTGCCTCCTCGCGCGAGTTGGCAAAGACCAGGCACTTACGGCCGCGCGTATGTTCAAAGATATAGCCCATACCGGGGTCGGCGTTGTCGGGCGCCGTGTCGGTGGGGTTGAGAAGCGCCTGCTCGGTCGCTCGTGGGATGTCGACTTCGCCCTCGGGGGCCGAGGAAGTTTGGCGGTCCTTGGGAGCGGCCTTGCCCCGTGCCCGCTCACGACGTTGACGGCGCTCCTCTTGTGTGAGCTGTCCGCTGTGACGCATGTCTTGGGCGCCGGCGGGCAGTGCCGCGGATGCCGCCGCCTCGATACGCTCGCACGCAAGCACTTCGGCCTCTTGAGGACCTGTGCCCACGAATCCCCGCTGCTGTGCCTGGGGGCCCGAGTTGTAGAAGTGCTCCATGGAGATGCGCCACACGCGGCGCGGTTCTTCAAAGCGGGGGATAACACAGTCGCGCCCCGTTCCCTGTGAGAGAAAAGCGCCCGTGCGCTCGGGGTCGCCGATGGTGGCCGAAAGGCCAATGCGTCGAGGCTGCACGCCGGCCATGCGCGAGAGCCGCTCGATAAGGCAGAGCGTCTGCCCGCCACGGTCGCCGCGCATGAGCGAATGGACCTCGTCGATGACCACGTAGCGCAGGTCGCAAAACATGCGCGGGATTGCCATGTGCTTATGGATTAAGAGCGCTTCGAACGACTCGGGCGTAATCTGCAAGATGCCGCTCGGTTTTTTGATGAGCTTAGCCTTGTGCGACTGCGAGACATCGCCATGCCAGTGCCAGACAGGGATATCGGCCTCTTCGCAGAGGTCGTTGAGACGGACGAACTGATCATTGATGAGCGCCTTGAGGGGGCCGATGTAGAGGGCGCCCACGCTTGCGGGCGGGCTCTCCCAAAACTCGGTCAGGATGGGAAAGAAGGCTGCCTCGGTTTTTCCGGAAGCCGTGGATGCCGTCAGGAGCACATTATCTTGCGTGTTAAAGATGGCGTCTGCCGCTGCAACCTGGATAGAGCGCAGACTCTCCCAATCGTGGGAGTAGATGAAGTCTTGGATAAACGGGGCGTAGCGGTCAAAGGCGTTCACGGGGCCTCCTCTCAAATACGAACCTCTTAACGCGGTGAGCAGTGGCTTGCCGCATCACTGCCTCGACGTTTGCCCAGATAAAACCAGCCAAAATAAACCTGTCCCTTTTTGGCAGGTTAGATGGTGAACTCGGCGAAATTGCGGTCGCCGCTTGCGGTGCCGGTGTCGCCTGTTGCTGTTGCCGGCGCCAGCGCGTCGCCGCCGACGCTTTGCAGTAGCTCGGCCACGTTGGCGTCGGGGTTTTGGCATAGGATGTCGAGCAGCTCGATAAAGTCACGAATGACCTCACGCGGCGTCAAGTGCGTATCGGCTCCCACGCGGCCAAACTCAATCTTGAGAAAGTCCACCAAGTCGTTCTCGGTAAGCGTGGGCGTCCAGCCAAAGTAGCCGGCATGGATCTGCATGAGTTTTTCGATGAGCACCAGCAGCTCCTCATAGGTGAGTGGCTGCAAGCGGATGATGGGCGCGAGCATGTCCTTGAGGTCCTCGCGCGCAAAGCGACCCTGAGCGAGTCGGCTGCGCAGGGCCTCGTAGGAGAACACGCCGCGGCGACGGTCTTCGATGGAGGTTGGCGTGCCGCCCATGATCATGCCCAGGTACTGCGCTTTGCCCTGGAGCGTGTCGTTGTACATGGTCAGGATTTTCTCGTAGTTGTACTGGCGCGTGATGGCGTTGGGAATCTTATACAGATTCACGAGTTCGTCGATGAGCACCAGCATGCCCTTGTAGCCGCTGCAAACCAAAAAACGCGCGATGAGTTTGACGTAGTCGTACCAGTCGTCATCGCTGATGATGGTTGAGGACCCCAGTTCGGCGCGAGCCTCGCTCTTGGTGCGGTATTCGCCGCGGATCCATTTGGTCACGCGGCTCATGGTCTCTTCGTCGCCCTCGGATACGGCCGTGCGATAGCGGCGGAGCATGCGGGAGAAGTCGAAGCCGTGGACCATCTCCTCGAGCGGGGCCAGTTGGGCATTGACGACCGACTCTTCGACCTCGGCACACGAGGCGACCCAGCGATCCAGGATAAGGTTGAGCGCACCGCCCTCGGGGCGCGTTTTAGTCGATATGTTGCGGATGAGCTCACGGTAGGTGGCAAGGCCCTGTCCCTGGCCGCCCTGCAGGCGGCGCTCAGGGGATAGGTCGGCATCGGCGACGACGAATCCCTCACCCATGGCGTGCGTGCGGATGGTCTGGAGCAAAAAGCTCTTGCCGGCTCCGTAGCGACCGACCAGAAAGCGGAAGCTTGCGCCGCCGTCGGCGATGAGACTCAGGTCGGTGAGCAGGGCGCGGATCTCGACCTCGCGCCCTACGGTGATGTAGGGAAGGCCGATGCGCGGGACCACGCCGCCCTTGAGCGAGTTTAGGATAACGGCGGCGACGCGTTTGGGTACGCGGGGCGCTGCGGATGCGGTGTCACTCATGGTCTAGGTATCCTCTCACGTCTGCTTCATAATCCTCGATAATCTGCGGTCCTGCCGCTCCAAACTCGATAACGGTGTCACCCACCAGGTCAAAGAGCGCCTCGTTGATGCTGTCGACGAGCATATCCTCGCTCTGGCCCGAGCGCGCCACTGCCGATGTCGCTTGCACTGCGTTTTGCTCGAGGAGCGCGCGAAGGAAGGCATCTGCGGCGGGCGCGAGTTCGGTCGCGGCGTCAGTGGACGCAGCCGCTGCGGGCGGGGGCGTCGGCGCAAGAAGCGGCGCCACGAAACCAAACTGTTCGGTGGAAATGGTTGGCTCGTCGGCCTCGTCCTGCCCTGCGGCCGTCGTGGCCGGTTCGACAAACGCGTCTGCTGCGGGCTCGGTTTTCGGCTGCTCGGAGCCCGCCGTATCGACCTCTGCGAGTACATCGTCCTCGCGCTCCTCATCGATCAAAAGCGCCTCACGCGTTTGTGCGGCGGCGCTCCGAATGTGCCCCAGCTGACTCAAATCGATATCGATCTTGACTGGCTGGTGCGCGGCGTCCCACGAAAGCCATGCCACGACCTCGTCATCGATGATCTTGGCCAGATATTTGGGGACCTTCTCCTCCTTCAGGGGATGGGCGGGGTCTAGGGCCAGGCGCAGGCGTTGGTCGCAGGCGCGCATCATCTCACCGAGCTTGCTGCTTTTTTGTCTGCTGCCGTGGACGCGCATGCATTCCCAAAAGCCATTTTGGCAGCGGTAGATGTGAATGGGGTCCAGGCGATATTCGCAGTCCTCGTGGCGCTCGGGCGCAAAGAACACGGCCGAGGCAAACATGGTGTAGGGCATGGCCGTCTCCTCCCCAAACAAGCTCGCTACGATGCCGGTCTTTCGGTGCGTGTCATAGTAGCGCGCCATACGGACATACACGGCGCATGCCACGCGGCGCAGGTCGCGATGGTGGGAACGGTCGAGCCGTGAGTTATTCAGGTTGTACGTGGAGAGGGCGTTTATAGCGGTCGTGAGTCGCTCCTCGCCTGCCTCGTCGGGCGGAAGGGGGAGCGTGGGTTCGGAGGCTTTGCGACGCTTGGGGACTTGGGCCGACGGCGCCGATACAGGCGAGAGGTCTCGCGCCGCACGCCGCAGCTCGATAAGAGCGTTATCGAACATAACGGTTTTAGAGTCGCGAAGCAGCTCGGGGTTGAGCCCGTGGAAAACGGCGTAATCTTGCAACCACACGCGTGCAAATCGGTCTATTCCGGGCTCAAAGGCGCGATAGGCATCCCAAAAGGCCTTGATCTTGCTAAAGCCATCGAGCGGGTCATCAACGCCAATGCCGCAGATCAGCTCATAGAGATACAGGAAGGCAAAGGACGTAGACGTTTCCTCGATGGTTCCGCGGCGCACTTGGGCGCGCCAGGTAAAGTATCCGCGCAGCTGGCGATCGCTCATAGCGTTGTAGGTTGGGAAGTACGACTTGAACGTACCGTTATAGGGGCAATCGTCCTCAAAATCGGCCATCAGCAGGCCTTGGCGGTAGAAAAGCTCGGCTTCCGAAAGCCAGCGACCCGCGCCGCCCTTGGGGTCGTCCTGCCAGCGCGATATCTCGCGCATCTTGCGGTACTGGTCGGGAAGGAAGTTCTGCATCTGACGACCGGTTTTGAGAATCGGCTCGTTTGCGTAGACCTCATGTGAGAAGCGAGCGGACTGATGGGTCCGGGCCTCGGCCATGATGCGCTCGATGAGCATCTTGATGTCCTGGTCGGCCACCGTCTCTCCTCTCCTAACGCAGCTTCGGTGACCTCATATCATAACACAGCATCAAACAGGTGTTCGAGATACCGCTATGTAGATAGATTTAGAACAGGAGGGCGTAGATGACGGCTATGACAACGGAGGGGAGCATATTGGCCGTGCGGAAGGTCTGAGGACGGATGAGGTTGACGCCGACGCAGAAGATGAGCATAGAGCCCACGAGTGATAGGCTGTCGAGGGCGGCGGCGGTCATGATGGGGGAGAGCGCGCCGGCAAAGAGCGTAATCGTTCCCTGGAATACGGCAACAGGCAGGGCGGAGAAGATGCAGCCGCGGCCGAGCGAAGCCGTCATGGTGCAGACGATGATGCAGTCCAGCGCTCCTTTGAGGGCGAGCGTGGACCAGTCGCCGAGCAGGCCGTCTTGGATTGATCCCACGATAGCCATGGCACCGATGCAGACGGTCAGCGATGTCGAGACAAAGGCATTGGTGAACTCGTTGTCTCCCTCGCTGCCGGTTTTGCGCTTGAGCCATTCGCCCAGGTTTTCGATGCCGGCTTCCAGGTTTATGGCCTCGCCGATGAGCGAGCCAAGGGCAAACGAGACGATGAGCATGGTAGTGCCGGTGGTCGCCAGTGCTTTACCGTCAATGACGAGCATCTTTTGCATGGTGCCGCCCAATCCGATAAACAGAACGCACAGCCCCGACGCCTTCATGAGCGTGTCTTGGATGCGGGGCGTGATAAAACGTCCGCCTATAAGGCCCAGCAGTCCGCCCGCAATCAAAAGCGCGACGTTGATGATCGTTCCCAAACCCGGCATGAGCCCTCCCATATTGATGTCAACCTGGCAATCGTAGCAGACTGGGCTGCATGGTGCGTCATGACTCATCCTATACGTTATATAAGTGGTATTAATGACGGCATTTGGTGACCAAGCCTCAGCCTCCCATCACGACATAGGGGCTGAAATCGAAGCGCAGCGTCATGAGTCGCTGCGGGGACTCAATGGCCGCGGCGATGATATCGGCATCTCGAGCTCGGTCAAATCCCTCGAGCTCAATTTGATACGAGACGTCTTCCATTCTATGGAGTATCCGGTTACTCAGGAGGCTTTCACCGTCGAATTCCTCGATTTTGCCCCCGTTCGAGGTTACGGCATACAGGTGCAGTTTTGCGGTGGTCGCAGGGTCGACGACCGTGAGGTTGTCGATTTGGTTGGCCGTGCCCTTCGCCCCAAGCAAGGTGAGCAGGGTGGGGGCTACGACCTCGCCCGATGGTAGATAAACAACTTCGACGGTTTTGGGAAAAGCGATAATGGCTGCTTTGCGGACGAGCTTATCGGCGGCGGTGACCTCAATGCTCGCGGCGTCGACGGTTTCCGTGCGGTCGAGCGCGACCATCATGCAACAATTGCCCTCGTCGATGTCTGCCGGCATGGGATACCCCAAGTTTTCGCCAGCTTGCGTGCCGCCCACCGCGGCGGTTGTTTCGCTTGGCTCGTTGAAAATGGCTGAAGGATCGCTCGATGGCGGTGTAATGTTGCCTGGTGCGCCATTGTCCCCAGGCGTTATTTCACCGCTGCTCTCGCTGGAGTCGCTTGCGATGTCACCTGTCGAGGGGGCGAGTCCGACCGCTCCCGCTCCGCTCCATTCCATCTCGAGAAGCGCCGGATCGACAAGGACGTGATGCACATCTTGCGTCTGGGTGCTGATATCGACAGGACCGGGATCTGCCCCTCGCGTTAGGCTGAGCGATCCGGTCCGCTGTTTGCCCCGAATCTCCTGGCTTTCTGTGCCGCTCGCGTAGAACATCAGAGGGATCTCGCCATTTGGTGTGGCGTCGGTGCCCGCCTTGGTCATTTTCAGCGATGCGGTGAATGAGATAGCGGGCTGCGTGCCATCGGTGCTCGAGGGGACGCAGCCCAGGCATACACCTCCTCCGTCTTCGAAAAATGTGCTGTCGAAGGCGACCGTCGCCCCGTCCGCCGAGTCATCGGGCAGGGTGATGCCGAAGTGCAGCTCCACGTCGCAGGAATCGTCATCGGCATCAGTTGCAACCGCGCGCCATGTGCAGATAGCGTATCCCGTTAGGGGGCCGTCTGCTTTGCGCGAGCGCTCGGTATCCACGACTATCGAGCTGTTCGTGCAGCGACGGAGGCACCCCGAGGTCGAAATGCTTGCCTGCGCAAGCGAGAGGCGTTGGCGCGCGATGGTGCTCATCTGGTTTGTGACGAGACAGTTGACGGCAGGTAAGGGGACGTCTACGGCGGGTGTCGCTAGAGCGGCGACGGGCATGCCGGTGACAAGCGCGCTGCAGAGCGCGGCAACGGGCAAAAGGTTCTTTGATGCCATGGGCTCTCCTTACCTGTTCTGGACGGTCTCGATTTGTGTGGCTACTGGCTGCGTTTGATGTGCAGGCCAAGGCCGATGGCGCTTGTACCTGCCGCGGCGATTCCTGCCGCCAGGAGCTGTCGCGTGTCGCCCGTTTGCGCGAGGGGTTCATGTTGGCCGCTGCGTTCGAGCTCCGATAGATCGACAGTCACTTGTGTGGCAGCTTGCGCCTGCTCTTGTTGGGCAAAGGCGGCGATCGGGGCAAACGTTACAACGCCGACGATAGCGGCAAGGACAATCGCCTTAGGCCGTGTGCGCACCGGGCTCGACCGTCCACGTAATGCTCGCGACCTGGTCGCCCGTGCCGGTCACATGGAAGATGTCTCGCGTGACGCGGGCGACATTGCCACTCGTCTTGAGCTTAATCCTGTCCGTACCATTGGCGATGCCCTGGTAGCCCATGTCGAAGGATGCATTTTTGGAAAGGTCGAGGCCTGCTCCCTGCGTCGCGGCATGAGCGTCTTGGAGTGCCTTGTCGGGGCCGACCTTAAAATCGATGGAGTTCTGGGCGGTTCCCGTCTTGGCGTCAGCGACGATGCTCCAGGAGTTCTTGGCGCCGATTTTCATGTTGGTAACGTGGATGCCATAGGCCGAAAGATTGTCGATAGTGGTTGTGTTCTCGGAAGGGCCCTGAAGCGTGCCATCGGCCTTGGCGACAAACGGAATGACGGTCGGAGTCTTAAACGCGATGTTGTCGATTTCGGTCCTGATGGTCACGTCGGTGGTTCCAACGCGTCCCTCCGCCAGAGCGGTGGTCGGCGCGGCGCTCATTGCGAGTGCGAGCGCCAGCCCTGCGCCCACGACGAGCGCCCTGGTCCCGCTCAAGTTCCTGGTGATGTCCATAATCGTTCCTTTCTATTCGTCACGGAACGTTTCCGTGAGGGTTAGACGAAAACGGCACGGGTGCGCATTTTCATAACAGGCGGCAGATCTAGTCTTCGGCCTGCGCAACCCGCACCTTGATGCGCGTGGGATTGCCATGGGCGTCGTAGGTCTTGGCGTCGAGCGCTTGAATCTCGATATACGCCTCACCTTCTTTGATGTCGCCTGCAGGGCAGGTCTCAACGGTCTTGCCGGTCTCGACCACGCCCGATTCATAGACGGTCTCGTCGTTTTGGATCACGCGGAAACGCTGGGGAAACTTGTTATCCTGGACGTTTTGCACGTTGACGCGCAGCTTACCGCCTTTTTGTAGCTGGGCGACCGGTGCGACCGAGATTGTCATCATGTTGTCGCGGACGATGGCATCGAGCTCGTCCTGGATTTCTTGGCGCGACTTACCCTCTGCCGCTGTGACCGAGGCGCCCGTCTCGGCGACAGGCTTTGACTGCCAGGCGTAAAGGCCGACGGCGATAAGGGCGCAGGCGATGGCCAAGCAGACGATGCCGAGCCTTTTTCGATGTTTTGACCCCAGGGGGCTCGACCGCTTCCGTGCGTTCATGCGGCATCCTTAGTGGTATAGACGCGCGCGAACGTGGACGGATCGGCGCCAAAGAGCATGTGGAGCATGAGACGTCGCGAGTAGATGAGCTCGTCGAAGTTTGGGTCGAGTTTGATGTCGTGGATGTGGGCGATATGGTGGGCGAGTGCCGAAAACGATTCGGGATCGCAGATCACGTCGGTGGTGACGTGATAGACGACCGCATCGGGAAACGCCTCCTCGTCGAAGGGCAGAAGATATGGGTCATCGTCAACTTCGATGGCGACGCCATACTGGGGCCAGTAATATGCCATGGGAACCTCCCTGCTTTTGGGCCAAACCTTCTATTGGCTCTGGCTGTCGATGCCGACCGTATCAGCCGCAACTTGACCAATTTCTGACCAAATGCTTGACGGGTTTACATCGCCGCAGGTGAGAGATGCTAAAAAATATCTCAAGTTTTTTCGAGCGCCAATTGCATGCATGGCAGTGATGGGAAGGAGCGCGTTAAATAGAGCGCCTGCCGAGAAAACGCCGCCGCTTGCCGAATTGCACAAACGTAAAATTCGCCAATTATGGAGACGGTCTCAGTCACGTCGACGAAACGATGCGGTAACATCTCCCTGCAAATACTGTAGTTAACTAAAGGGGGAGTTTGCGTGTCTGCAGCCATCAAACCCTTCAGCGACGAGTTCGAAGAATATGGTCGCGATGAATCTCGCACATCGGGCGAGGCGTCGAGTATCTCGTTTCCGACAACGGAGGACGAAGTCCGCGCCATTCTGCGAAAGCTCCATGCCGAGCATGTTCCGATAACGGTCCAGGGTGCTCGGACCGGTCTGGCTGCCGGTGCCGTGCCCCACGGCGGCCACATCCTCAACACTTCTCGTATGAATCGCTACCTGGGTCTTCGCCGCGACGAGCAAGGCCGTTTTCTGCTGCGCGTGGAGCCGGGCGTCGTGCTTTCTGAGTTACGCAAGCAGCTGGGCAAGAAGGCATTGCCGACCGCTGGCTGGGATCAGGCATCGCTTGAGGCCTATGAGGAGTTCCAGACAGCTCCCGAGCAGTTCTTTCCCACCGATCCCACCGAGGCATCTGCCTGCCTGGGTGGCATGGCGGCGTGCAATGCCTCCGGTGCCCGCAGCTATGCCTATGGCCCCATGCGCCCGCACGTTACGGGGCTTCACGTGGCACTGCCGGACGGCGACCTGCTCGAGCTTCATCGAGGTCGGGCACACGCTGACGCACGCCACTTGTCGCTCGTGACGGCAGGGGGCCGCGCGCTTGAGCTGGATCTTCCCGGCTATACCATGCCCAAGACCAAAAACGCGTCGGGTTATTTCGTTTCGGACGACATGGACGCCATCGATCTTTTTATCGGTGCATGCGGCACACTCGGGGTCATTACCGAGCTCGAGATCGCCCTGCAGGCGGCACCTTCGGTCGTATGGGGCGTGAGCTGCTTTTTCGACAGCGAGGACAAGGCAGTGTCCTTTACCGATTCCGTGCGCCCCGTGCTGTCCCATGCCGCCGCTATTGAGTATTTCGATGCCGGCGCCTTGGATATCCTTCGCCGCCAGCGCGAGCAGTCGACCGCGTTTGCCTCGCTGCCGGCACTCGACGATGAGGCAAAGGTCTGTATTTACGTGGAACTCGACTGCGACGACGAGGCTCAAGCGACTGAGGAGCTGTACCACCTGGGATGGGTTTTGGAGCTTGCGGGCGGCCGCGATGACGCGACCTGGGTTGCGCGCACCGAGGTCGATCGCGAATGCCAGCGGTTCTTCCGCCACGCCGTCCCCGAGAGTGTCAACATGCTCATCGATGAGCGTCGCCGCACCGACCCCACCATTACCAAACTGGGGTCGGATATGTCGGTACCCAACGCGCGCCTGGCCGATGTCGTTGCCTTCTATCGCCGCACGCTGGCCGAAAGCGGGCTTGAGTCTGCCGCCTGGGGACATATCGGCAACAACCATCTGCATGTGAATATCCTGCCGCGCGATGCGCAGGACTACCGTCGCGGTGGTGAGCTGTTTGCCCGGTGGGCTGCGGAGGTAACGGCTATGGGCGGCGCCGTCTCTGCCGAGCACGGCGTCGGCAAGATCAAAGCGGGCTTTTTGGAGACGATGTACGGCCACGAGGCCATGGTCGAATCGGCTCGACTCAAGCTGCAGCTCGATCCTGCCGGGCAGCTGGGTCGTGGCAACCTATTTTCGGAGAAGCTCTTGGATGAACTCGTCCAGAAAGGGGGCGCGTGAAGATGAGCGATTTCCATATGGTGGTGTGCGTCAAGGCGGTACCGGGAAGCACCGAGGTCAAGATGGACCCCAAAACCAATACCATCGTGCGTGATGGCAAGCAGGCGGTCATTAATCCCTTCGATGCAAGTGCCCTCGAATGCGCGCTGGCGCTCAAGGACGACTTTATCGGCTTTGGCATGGATGTGCGCGTGACGGTGGTGTCGATGGGTATCCCTGCAACCGAATCGCTGCTGCGCGACTGCATTGCCCGCGGCGCCGATGATGCGCTGCTGCTGACCGATCGCGCCTTTGCGGGCGCGGACACGTTGGCGACCACCTATGCCCTCAAATGCGGTATCGAGGCGCTCGACGAGGACTTCGACCTGCTCATCTGCGGCAAGATGGCGGTAGATGGCGATACCGCCCAGATTGGCCCCGAGCTGGCCGGCGCCTTCGAGATTCCCTGCGTGACCGATGTGAGCTGCGTGCAGAGCGCAGGTTTTACGACGTGCGGTGCGCTTTCGCTCGTTCACGGTTGCGATGCCGGCGAGGAGACGGTCTATCTGGAGATGCCGTGCGCGATGACGACCGCCAAGGAGATCGGCCAGCTGCGCATGCCGAGCATCGCCGGCATTCGCGCGGCCGAAGATGCGGATGTGCGGGTGGTCTGTGCTGCCGATGTACATGCTGACCCTTCGCGTTGCGGCCTTACCGGATCGCCGACGCAGGTCGTGCGCTCATTTGTGCCCGACCGCGACCAAACGTGCGAGGCCATCGAGGGCACGCCGGTCGAGCAGGCGGCAAAGATTGCCAAGATTATCGAGGGGATGGCATAGATGAGCGGACTGATAATCGATAGCGAGGCGTGCGTTGGCTGTGGCCGCTGCGTTCGCGCCTGTGCCTCGGGTGGCATTGTGATGGAGGGCGAGCGCCCCAACCGCTGCGCCCATGTGACCGACGGCTGTATCTTGTGCGGCGGGTGCGTCGACGCCTGCCCCGTCAATGCCATTTCGATCGAGCGCGACGAGGCCGCCGGCGCGGTTGACCTCGATGCGTATCGAGACATATGGGTATTCGTTCAGACCGACGATCACGATGTCGTGGCTCCGGTGGCCTACGAGCTCATGGGTAAGGGGCGCGAGCTTGCCGATGCTCGCGGTTGCCGTCTGGTGGCATTGGCCGGCATGGGCCCCGAGGGCTCGCTTGAGGACCTGGAACATCTGGTCTGCGCCGGTGCCGACGAGGTCGTGGTCTGCCGCGACGAGCGACTGCGCCAAAACGATGCGGAGATCTATGCTCGTCTCATCTGCGATTTGGTGGCCGAGCGCAGACCCGAGGCCATTCTGTACGGCGCGACCGCCTTTGGTCGTGAGCTGGCGCCCGGTGTGGCCGTACGCTTGCAGACGGGCCTTACGGCCGACTGTACGGTGCTTTCGATGGATACGGAGACGGGTCTACTGCAGCAGACCCGCCCGGCGTTTGGCGGCAACTTGATGGCCACCATTATCTGCCCCAATCATCGGCCGCAGATGGCAACGGTGCGCCCCGGCATCTTTGGGGCACCCAAGTTTGACTACAGCCGCTCTGGCACGATTACCCAGGTATCGCTTGCGAATGATGTTAAGGCCCGTGTCGAGATCTCGATTCCCGCCGAGGAGTGGGGGCAGCAGGCATCAATTGCCGATGCCGAGCGCCTGGTCGTGGTGGGCCGCGGCATCGGCTCCAAGAAGAATCTGCCCCTGATGCGAAAACTCGCCGATGCCTTGGGTGCCGAGCTTGGTTGCACGCGTCCCGTTGTGGAGGCAGGCTGGTTGGAGTATCGCCACCAGATTGGCCAGACCGGCGTGTCGGTTTCGCCCAAGCTCCTTGTGAGTATCGGCGTTTCGGGCGCTATCCAGCATCTTGCCGGCATCGGCGGCGCGGAGTGCATCATCGCTGTCAACGAGGACCCGGATGCCCCCATCTTCGGCGCTGCGCAGTACAAAGTTGTCGGTGACGCCGTCGAAGTTGTCGAGGAGCTTCTGACCCAGCTCGAGCGCTAGGCGCTGGCCAGCCAGGCTCGCATCTCTTTCTTTAGGCGTTCCCAGGTCGCTTGCGTGGCGGGGTCGGTAAAGGGCCGCACGATACCAAAAGGTGCGTCGAGCAGGCGGTAGATATCGCCCTGCTTGCGCGTCAGCGCGCGGCTTGCCGGATAGACGAGCTCAAACATAAAGCAGATAAGTCCCACCAAGTAGTCCGCGGGCTCATCGCGCTCATCGCGCGTGACGCAGCGGTGCTCGTCAAAGGCAGCCAGCGTCGGTGCCGAGAAGTGGCTGGCAAGAAACACGTCCTCATCCACTTTGAGGATGGTGTCGACGGTGCTGTCGGCGATGGTGCGCATAATGTCGACCTTGTCGCCATCGCGCACAATATCGCAGAAGCGCCGCGTGCGCTCGCCGAGCTGCGCGGGCAGACGGAAATTGCTGTGATAGGCAATGCTCGCTCGAATGAGTTCGTCTTCTACCGGATCGTCGATAAAGTCGCGGATACTTGTTACCGCGGGCGCATCTGCAGGTGTTTTGCCAAAGAGGACCTCGACGCCCAACGCCGCATGGCTCACGCTTTCGGCATCCTTAAACGTATCCCAGCGTCGCAGCTGCTCAAAGCGACCCATATCGTGCAGCAGGCCGCAAAGCCACGCTAGGTCAATGTCCTGAGGTGACCAGCCCTGTTCGCGTGCCACGGCATCGCATGCCTCGGCAACGTGGTACGTATGCTCGATTTTGAGCGCGATACGCGGATTGGCGGCATCGTAGGCATCGGTGTAGGTTTTGAAGGCCGCGGCAGCCCGCGTTCGATCGATAGCTGTCATAATGACTTCCTAAAAAGTTGTGTCTTTCTGTGTCTTTCGATCCGGTGGCAATTGTAGGTGAACTCGGTTGCCATCGGGCGATGGTTCTGCCGCGTCGTTGAATGCGGCTCGGAAATCTTGTCGGGACGAGGAACGTTATGGTGCTCAAAATCGTTAAAACCGTCTGGCCGGTGATGCTTACCTATGTTGCGATAGCCGCGCCGTGCGGAATGATTATGGCGCAGACGGGAATGGAACCCTGGATGGTTTTTGCCCTGAGCAGCACGTTCGTGACGGGCAGCGGGCAGTTTATGGTCTGCAACCTGTGGCTGGCAGGTGTGCCTGCGGCATCGATTGTCGCAAGTGTGGCCGCAATCTCCTCGCGCTTTGCGCTTTACTCGGCATCGATCGCACCGCATTTGAGGGGTGCTTCGAAGCGTCAGACGCTGGCTGTTGCCGCGACACTTACCGAGGAGGCATACGGCATTTCGCTTGCCAAGTTGGTTAAAGGGGAGGATTGGGGTCCGCTCGAGTCCTTTGTGCTCAACGTGATCCTCATCGCAACATGGGGCGTTTCGTGTACGACGGGCGCCATCGTCGGCGCCGTTGTTGATGTTCCCACCGCTATTGCGGGTTTTGTCTGCACATCGCTCTTTATCTGCCTACTCTTTTCGCAGCGACTGTCGCGCGGCAATGTCGTAGCTGCCGGTTTGGCTGCGGTGTCCGTCGCCATATGCAAGTTCTTGGGGTGGACGAATATCGCCGTGCCGGCAAGTGTGCTCGTCGGCGTTGTCACGGCACTCGCGTGCGATGTCCTCGCCGAGGGAAGGGGCGCTCGCGATGCCCGTTAATGAGTTTTTGGTTCTATGGCTGTCGTCATGGGCGGCCATCGCGTTTTTCCGCATTGCCCCGGCGTTTGCCTTGCGCGGGAGAACGCTGTCGCCCCGCGTTACCGAGGCCTTGGGTTATATTCCGCCTGCCGCCTTTGCGGCGCTGGTCGCCAACGATTTGATAAGCCCTGGCGCTTTCGACGCCGGCTTGTGGCAGGGCTTGATTCCCTGGATTGCGGCCGCCGGCGTCGTGGCGGTGGCAATCAAGACAAAGTCGATGTTGTGGTGCTGCGTCTCGGGCATCGTGTTCTATATCGTTTTGAGCTTCATATAAGAGCGGAGCACGTTTAGCGTCCCGGCACACGTATCGAATTTCTCACCGAGCCGGTCTGCTTCTTCTGGTACCATGGTCAAACTTTACTGTAGCAAAGTATGACGTGGGCTTTTGTTCTGCGTCAGCGGAAATGGGGGTTTCATGGCACAGGAAGCGACCGCCAACGAGCAAAAGAAATTCAAAGTCCCGCGTATCCCGGGTGACATCATGATCTACCCGATGATCGTTGGCCTTTTGCTCAATACCTTCTGCCCGCAGGTCTTTGAGATCGGCGGCTTCTTTACCGCCGCCTGCCGCGGTGGTTCCAACACCATCGTTGCCGCGATCCTGCTGTTTGTGGGTGCCGGCATCAGCTTTAAGTCCACGCCGGGCGCCATCAAGACCGGCATCGTTGTGCTGATTCCTAAGCTTGTTGTTGCGGCTGCCCTTGGCTTGGGTGTGGCATATTTCTTTAACGACAACTTCCTAGGTCTGAGCTCCGTGTCTATCATCGGCGGCATTACGTTTTGCAACATGGCGCTCTACACCGGCATCATGGGCGAGTTCGGCGACGAGTCCGAGCAAGGCGCCGTCGGTATCCTGTTCTTTACGGCCGGCCCCGCCGTCACGATGATCATCCTCGGTGTCTCGGGTCTCGCCAACATCCCCGTCGGCACCATCATCGGATCCATCCTGCCGCTTGTTATCGGCATGGTTCTGGGCAACTTGTTCCCGTTCATCAAGAACCTGCTGGTTCCCGGCGCCAATCCTGCGATTGCCGTTATCGGTTTTCAGCTCGGTGCGTCCATGAGTCTTTCGAGCTTTATCACCGGCGGCATTTCGGGCATCCTGCTGGGCCTCATCACGCTCTTTATCGTCGGTCCCATTACCTTTGCCTTCGAGCGCCTGTGCGGTGGTAACGGCAAGGCGGCCGTTGCCTGCTCCACTATCGCCGGCACGGCTATGACCACGCCGGTCGCCCTCGCCGAGGTCGCTCCGCGCTATGCCGAGCTTGCGCCCACCGCGTATGCGCAGATCGCCACCGCCGTCATCATCACGGCAATCATGGCCCCGATTCTGACCGGCTGGGTCGACAAGAAGTTTTGCCAGGGCAAGGAGGATCTGTCGCCTGCCGGTGTCGAGGCCATCGAGGAGGCCGTCGCGACCGACATCGATGGCGAATAGCAATCGCTACCCATCAATGATGCCGGAGTGCAATTCGCGCCGTTTGAGCGCCCGAACGATGACTGTTTTGCAGTGACGTTCGGGCGCTCTGCTATGATTCCCCTTACCCCTGCGGGTAGGGGGTGTTTGTTGCCCAGACCAGAATCGGGCGATTCTGACCACTTGAATATTGAATGGATGGCGTCTAGTGGTTAAGGCACTCAAAATTGAGATATTCCTGCTATGCATGATTGTTCTTATCGGGCTTGCCGCACGAAGCCGCCGCTCCTTGTTCTCGAGCACCCAGCAGCTTCTGTTTAGCATGCTGGGCTACACGTCTGCAGCCTACATTTTCTTCGATATGATCTGGACGCTCTCGGACGGCGTGAGCGCTCCTGTAGGCATCACGGCCAACTGGATTTCCAACGCGGTCTCGTTTTCGCTGTTCGCCATCGCGTGCCTCATTTGGTTTTTCTATTCCGAGACAGTGCAGGGCTCACGCCTTTTGACCGCGCGCTATAGGGTGGCGCTCGTGACGTTGCCAACCGTATTGGTGGTCGTGCTGGCATTTACCAGCTACTGGACGCACACTATGTTCTATATCGATGCACAGGGCGTATATCGTCGCGGAGCGCTTTATATGATTCAGCCTATCGTTAGCTACTGCTACATCATATATACGTCTTTGCATGCCTTTATTCAGACTCGAAAAGTCGAAAGTCTGCAAAAGAAGGCCATTTATCGCACCCTCGCCTTTTTTGCGGTTCCCGCTCTGGTGGGCGGTACCTTCCAGGTTTTGTTTTCGGTACCGGGCCTTTGTGTCGGTATAACGCTGAGCATCCTGCTGCTCTACATCATCTACCAGGAGCAGCTGATCTCGACCGACCCGTTGACTGGCCTCAACAATCGCAACCGTTTTGAGACCTATATGCTGTCGCTCTTTTCAAATGTGAATCAGGCCGAAGACGTGTATCTGCTTATGATGGACGCTGACGGCTTTAAGCAGATTAACGACCGGTATGGACATGTTGAGGGCGATCATGCCCTCCAGGTCATATCTGCTACGCTCAAAGAGGTCTGCTCGGCGTCTGGTGGCTTTATCGCACGTTATGGCGGCGATGAGTTTGTGGTGCTTCAAAAGGCGACGGCGGAGCAGGACATCATGTGTCTGTGCGCGGCAATCAGCGACGAGCTCGCGCGCGCCGAGGTCCCGTATCTGTTGCGGATGTCCATCGGCTACGCACGGGTTGGTGATGGCGTCGATACCTGGCAAGACTTGCTTCGCGCTGCCGACGCGGAGCTTTACCGCGTAAAGCGCGAGAAGAAGAAAGCCGGCGTCCAGATACGCTAGAAAAAAAGGGCGAACGCTGGCGTGCGTTGCGGCCCTCAGCTCACCGATGTACTCCATTAAGCTAAAGCATGTGAATCTCCTCTACTAAATAAGGGCGGTTCGCTAGGCTTTTTTGGGTTTGTTGACGATGATGATGCCGCCGCAGACCAACAGCAGGGCAACAAGTACGGTAACGGGGCTCGTGCCAGCGCCCTCGCCGAGCAGCAGTGCGCTCAACAGCACGCCAAAGACCGGGTTCATAAAGCCAAAGACCGAAACGCGGCTGACGGGGTTGACGGCGAGCAGGCGGGACCACAGCGAGTACGCGACGGCGGAAATGAGCGCCATATAAATGATGAGCGCGATGGCGGGGGCGATTTCGGTGGGGGAAAACGTGCCGCCCATCAAAAACCCGATTGCGGTAAGGACCACGCCACCGACTAAAAACTGCCAGCCGGCGAGCAAGACGCCGTCATGCTCGCGCGAGAAGATGCCAATGAGGCAGGTCGACAGGGCGCCCGCAACAGTGGAAGCCAAGATAAATCCCTCGCCGTCGAGCGTAAAGCCAAAGGTGCCATCCGCGCCCGAAAGGTTGACGAGCGCGACGCCTGCAAAGCCCAGCACACAGCCAAGCACCTTGGGCGTATTGAGCCTCTCGGTGTGAAATGCCAAGGCGGCAAAGAGAATTGCGAGGAAGTTGGCGCTGGCCTCGATGATGGAACTCGACATGGCGCTGGCGCGCGAGAGTCCTAGGTAGAAAAAGAAGTACTGCCCGATAGTCTGGAAGAGTGACAAGACAAAGATGGGCTTGATGTCACGAGCCTGCGGAATGAGGGGGCGGCGTTGGGCCGCACTCATCCCAACGATAACCAGGGCGCCGGCAAGCGTGAAGCGCAAGCCCGCAAAGAGCAGCTGTGAGGCGCTATCGTGCGCGGGGATGCCAAAGAGCCCGTAACCGATCTTGATGCAGGGGAAAGCCGACCCCCAGAGCGCACAGCAGACGAGGCAGCCCAGGATGAGCCCGGGTAGGGTGGCGAGATACGGCTTGCGGCTTTCCATGATGTCCTTCCTGTATGCGCGAAGCAAAAAAGAACCCGCCACCGGGTGTGCCGGTGGCGGGTGTTGTTACCCGAGGGGATTGTACCCGATGGGACGCATTAAGCGAAGTAGGCCACGCCGCTCTCAAAGATCGGCATGAACTTATCGCCGGGGACATGCTCGGGCACGTTGCGGTACAGGTTGTCGCCACGACGCTCGGCATGGCCCATCTTGCCCAGGACGCGGCCGTCGGGGCTCGTGATGCCCTCGATGGCGAGTGCGGAGCCGTTGGGGTTGACGGAAAGGTCCATGCTGGGCTTGCCGTCCTCGCCCACGTACTGCGTGGCGACCTGGCCGTTGGCGATGAGCTGGGCGAGCACCTCGTCGCTGGCGACAAAGCGGCCCTCGCCGTGGCTGATGGCGACGGTGTAGGGGTCGTCCAGGCTGCACTGCGATAGCCACGGGGACAGGTTGGACGAGATGCGGGTGCGCACCAGACGGCTCTGATGGCGACCGATGGTGTTGAACGTCAGTGTGGGCGCATCGGGCGTGGCGTCGACGATGTCGCCGTAGGGCACCAGACCGAGCTTGATCAGGGCCTGGAAGCCGTTGCAGATGCCCAGCATCAGGCCGTCGCGGGCCTTGAGCAGGTCGCGGACTGCCTCGGTGACCTCGGGAGCGCGGAAGAACGCCGTGATGAACTTGGCGGAGCCATCGGGCTCGTCGCCGCCCGAGAAGCCGCCGGGGATCATGACGATCTGGCTTGCACGGATGCGGCGGGCAAGCTCGTGGGTGCTTTCGGCGACGGCCTCGGGCGTGAGGTTGTTGATCACGAAGGTGTCGGCCTCGGCGCCGGCGGCGCGGAAAGCGCGGGCGCTATCGTACTCGCAGTTGTTGCCGGGGAACACGGGGATTACCACGCGCGGGCGGGCGATCTTGGCGCCGCTGTACACGTGGATATCCTTGGCACGGAAGTCGATGGTCTCGACCTTGGCAGTCTCGCCGGCGCTGCGGTAGGCAAAGACGCCCTCGATGCCGCTCTCCCAGGCCTCCTGGAGCTCGGAGAGCTCGATGACCTCGGAGCCGGTATCGATGACATAGCCCTCGACGGTGGTGCCCAGGGGCTCGACGACAACGCCGTCGGCGACCTCGGGCAGCTCGGCATCCTCGGCGAGCTCGACGATAAAGCTGCCGTAGAGCGGGGTGAAGAGGCTCTCCACGTCCACATCTTCGGCAAGCTCGATACCGATCTGGTTGCCGACGCACATCTTAAAGAGGCTCTCGGCGCCGCAGCCGTAGCCGGGCGTGGAGACGGCCAGGGCGTCGCCGGCGGCGGTGAGCGCCTCGACGGCGTCAAATGCGGCGAGCAGCTGCTGGGCGTCGGGGCGGTAGTCCTGGCCATAGGTGGCGGGGGCGATGCGGACGACGCGGTGCGTGAGGCCCTTGAACTCGGGGGAGACAGCGCGGGCCGCCTTGCCCACGGCCACGGCGAAGCTGATGAGGGTCGGCGGAACGTTGAGCTCGCCGGCCTCGTCCTCAAACGAGCCACTCATGGAATCCTTACCGCCGATGGCGCCGGCACCCAGGTCGACTTGGGCCATAAGGGCGCCCAAGACGGCTGCCATGGGCTTGCCCCAGCGCTCGGCCTCGGTGCGCAGACGCTCGAAGTACTCCTGGAAGGAGAGGTAGGCGCGCTTGTGCTCAAAGCCTGCGGCCACGAGCTTGGCGATGGACTCGACCACGGACAGGTAGGCGCCCGCAAACTGGTCGGCCTCCATCAGATAGGGGTTAAAGCCCCATGCCATAGCGCTCGCCGTGGTGGTCTCACCGTCCACGGGGAACTTGGCGACCATGGCAGAGCTCGGGGTGAGCTGCGTCTTGCCGCCAAAGGGCATGAGCACGGTCGCGGCGCCGATGGTGGAGTCGAAGCGCTCGGAAAGGCCCTTGTTGGAGGCGACGTTAAGATCGGTGACGAGCGAGGTCATGCGCTCGGCAAGCGTGGTGCCGGCCCAGCTGGGCTGCCACACGCTGCGGGCGCAGACGTGGGCGACCTGGTGCTTGGGCGCACCGTTGGAGTTGAGGAACTCGCGGGACAGATCGACGATGGCGACGCCGTTCCATGCCATGCGCATGCGCGGCTCGGCGGTAACCTCGGCGATGACGGTTGCCTCCAGGTTCTCCTCGGCGGCGTAGCCCATGAACTCCTCGACGTCACCGTCGGCGACGGCGCAGGCCATGCGCTCCTGGGACTCAGAGATAGCGAGCTCGGTGCCGTCCAAGCCGTCGTACTTCTTGGTCACGGTATCAAGGTCGACATACAGGCCATCGGCAAGCTCGCCCACGGCGACCGAGACGCCGCCGGCGCCAAAGTCGTTGCAGCGCTTGATCAGACGGCAGACATCGCCGCGGCGGAACAGACGCTGCAGCTTGCGCTCGACCGGGGCGTTGCCCTTCTGGACTTCGGCACCCGAGGTCTCGATTGACTCGGTGTTCTGGGTCTTGGAGGAGCCGGTGGCACCACCGATGCCGTCACGGCCGGTGCGGCCGCCCAGCAGGATGATCTTGTCGGTGGGGGCGGGGCACTCGCGGCGCACGTGGTTTGCCGGGGTAGCGCCCACAACGGCGCCGACCTCCATGCGCTTGGCCACGTAGCCGGGGTGATAGAGCTCGTTGACCTGGCCGGTGGCAAGGCCGATCTGGTTGCCGTAGCTGGAGTAGCCGGCGGCAGCGGTGGTTACGAGCTTGCGCTGCGGCAGCTTGCCCTCGAGCGTCTTGGACACGGGGACGGTGGGGTCTCCGGCGCCGGTGACGCGCATGGCCTGGTACACATAGCTGCGGCCCGAGAGCGGGTCGCGGATGGCGCCGCCCACGCAGGTGGCGGCACCGCCGAAGGGCTCGATCTCGGTCGGGTGGTTGTGGGTCTCGTTCTTAAACAGGAACAACCAGTCCTGGTCCTCGCCGTCGACATCGACCTTCACCTTGACAGTGCAGGCGTTGATCTCCTCGGACTCGTCGACATCGGTCATGACGCCGGTCTTCTTAAGGTACTTGGCGCCGATGGTGCCCATGTCCATGAGGCAGACGGGCTTGGCGTCGCGACCGAGCTCATGGCGCATCTCCATGTAGCGGTCGAAGGCCTGCTGCACCACGGCGTCGTCGATCGTCACGTCATCTAGGACGGTGCCGAAGGTGGTGTGGCGGCAGTGGTCGGACCAGTAGGTGTCGATCACGCGGATCTCGGTGATGGTGGGGTCGCGGTCCTCATCGCGGAAGTACTGCTGGCAGAAGGCGATGTCCGCCTCGTCCATAGCAAGACCGCGATCGGCGATGAAGGCGGCAAGGCCGGCCTCATCGAGCTCGCGGAAGCCGTCGAGCACTTCGACGGGCTGGGGCTCGGGGGTCTCCATGTACAGCGTCTCGGGCAAGTCGAGCGAGGCGATGCGCGCCTCGACGGGGTTCACCACGTAGTGCTTGATGGCCTTGATGGCGGCTTCGTCCAGAGCGCCCGAGATCATATAGACCTTGGCGGAGCGCACGGCGGGGCGCTCGCCCTGGCTGATGAGCTGCACGCACTCGCTGGCGGAGTCGGCGCGCTGGTCAAACTGGCCAGGCAGGAATTCGACGGCAAAGACGGCGCCATCGCTTGCGGGGAGCTCGTCGTAGGTCACATCGACCTGGGGCTCGCTAAAGACGGTCGGCACGCAGGAGCGGAAAAGCTCCTCGTCGATGCCCTCGACGTCGTAGCGGTTGATGATCCTCAGGGCCTCGATGCCCTTGATGCCGAGAATCTCGGTCAGCTCGCCCTTGAGCTGCTGAGCCTCGACGTCGAACCCGGGTTTCTTCTCCACGTAGATACGAGAGACCATTGGTTCCTGCCTTCCTGATCGGTTGGGCGTACGGTACGGTATGCGGCAGCGGTCGGTTTGCGGGGTCTGCCCTGCGGTCGCCTTGAGCCACATGTTTGTAAACCTCACTATGATACGACAGCTCGCGGCGCGTTGAGGACGGCGAGGGTGCTACAGTGATGCGCAAACAAGAGAAAGGCATCACATGGCATTCGTTTCACTCGCCATCATCGCGCTCGTGGCCTTTGCAAGCCCCTTCATCGCCTCGGCGATTCCCGGAAAGCCCGTTCCCGAAACGGTCTTTTTGCTCGTGTTCGGCGCGGTGCTGGGACCCCATATGCTTGGCGTCATCCATGTAGATGCCGAGGTCTCGCTCGTGTCAGAGCTCGGTCTGGCATTTTTGTTCCTGCTTGCCGGCTTTGAGATCGATCCCAAGAACATCACGGGCGTCGAAGGCCGCTACGGTATGGCCACGTGGGCTGTCACATTTTGTATCGCCTGGCTTGCCGTGCGCTTTACCCCGTGGTTCTCGGTCAGCCATTTCGACGGTATCGCCGTGACGCTCGCCTTGACCTCGACGGCGCTTGGGGCGCTCATGCCCATCTTGCGCGAGCGGTTGCTTGCCGGAACGCGCGTCGGTGATTCGATTCTTGCCTATGGTACGTGGGGCGAGCTCGGCCCCGTGCTCGCCATGTCGGTACTGCTGTCTGCCCGTACGGGCATCGAGACGCTGCTGATCTTGGGCTTATTTGCCGCCGTGTGCGTGCTGCTTGCCGTGGTCCCCAGCCGCTCCAAACGCGTCGGCAGCCGCTTCTTTGCGTTTGTCGAGGAGCGCGCCGATACCACGTCGCAGACGTTCGTACGCCTGACAGTGCTTATTTTGGTCACGCTCGTGGCGTTCTCGGCCATCTTTAGCCTCGATATCGTATTGGGCGCTTTTGCCGCCGGCTTTGTCCTGCGCTATATCATCCCCGAGGGCAACCATACGCTTGAGACCAAGCTCGACGGCCTGGCCTACGGCTTTTTGATCCCGGTGTTCTTTACCGTGTCGGGCGCTAAGATCGACCTGACGGCCGTGGTGTCGCGCCCCGGGCTGCTCGTGGGCTTTATCTTGGCGCTGCTGATCATTCGTGCCGTGCCCATTCTCATCTCTATGAGCATTTGTCCCGTGACGCGCGATGTGTCGGCGTATGGCCGCATTACCGTGGCGCTCTACTGCACCACGGCGCTGCCGATCATCGTTGCCGTAACGAGCGTGGCCGTCAACGCGGGCGCGCTGTCGCAAGATATTGCGTCGGTCATGGTTGCCGCCGGTGCCATCACGGTGTTCTTGATGCCATTGCTCGCGCAGCTCTTCTACCGCGTGGTCGACGCCGCGCCGGTCGCCGCCGTGGCAGAAGTCGCCGAGCATCCATCCGATGCGCTCGACATCCTGCGTGCCCATCATGATTTGGCGAGCCTGCTCGCACGCGAGCACGAGCTACTGACCTCGCATGGTCATGGTCGCGTATTCGAGGGCCTGCCTACGCTCGATACGATTGCCGAGCGTCTTTCCGCCGAGGCGGCGAGCGGCCACATCGATGCCCGCATCGTGGACGCGGCGCACCTGCTTGCCGATAAGACCTATGGTGATGAGGTTGACCCGTCCGAGCTGACTCCGCGTGAGCGCCGCCGCCTTGAGCGCGCCAAGCTCGCCGTACACGAATACCGCCGCCGCATGCTGGAGCTCTATGCAAGAGAAGAAGCCGAGGACGACGACGGCAGGTAGCCAACGCCGCCGTGGAAAATGCATCCCGGAGTTGGCGTTCAGAGTGGGACGCGATTTCCGCGAGAGGCCCGTTGCGGAAAGCGTGTCCCAGAATCCGCGCTCAGAATGGGACATAGTTTCCGAAAGAAGGCCCTGAGGGAAACTGCGCCCCGTTTTGAGCTGAAATACTGGGACGCAGTTTCCCTTACAAACGGAACAAGGCGCGCTGCCTGCAGTTGATGCAGGCAGCGCGCCTTTTGCGTTGAGCTCCGTTGAGGTTCGAAGTAGTGGACTAGTTGGCCATGACGCCTTCGGTCCAAGCTTCAACGTCCTCGATGCGCAGGACGTTGGCGACCTCGGCCACGCAGTCGACGCTGGCAAGCTCGGCGGCGGCAGCCTGGACGTCCTTCTCGAGCGCGCGGTGCGTTAGGAAGATGACCGAGCAGGCATCGCTGACGCCCGATTTGCCGTCCTCGACCTGGTTGATGAGCGAGATCGAGATGTTGTGCTTGGCAAAGATGTCGACCGTCTCGGACAGGGCGCCCACGCGGTCGGCGACTTTCAGGCGCACATAGTACTTGGTCTGGAGCTCGTCCATGGGCTTAAAGGCGAGGTTGTGACCATAGGGCTCAATCTCGGGCAGCGGAGCAACGCCGCGGCTGATCTGCTCGGAGAGCGACAGGATGTCGCCCACGACGGCACTCGCGGTGGGGAAGGAGCCTGCGCCGGCACCGTAGAACATGGTCTCGCCCACGGCGTCGCCTACCACGTAGACAGCGTTCATGGCGCCGTTGACCTTGGCGAGCATATGGTCTGCCGGGATGAGCGTGGGATGCACGCGGACGTCGACGCCGGCGTCGGTGTTGCGTGCGATCCCCAGCAGCTTGATGGTGTAGCCGAGCTCGCGGGCCTGGGCAATGTCCTCGGCGCCGATGGTACGGATACCCTGCTGGTAGACATCGTCGGTGGTCACGCGGGTGCCAAAGCCGATGGAAGCGAGGATTGCCGTCTTGCTGGCGGCGTCGAAGCCGTCGACGTCGGCGGACGGGTCGGCCTCGGCATAGCCCTTTGCCTGGGCGTCGGCGAGCACGTCAGCGTAATCGGCGCCCTCGGCGTCCATGCGCGACAGGATGTAGTTGGTGGTGCCGTTGAGAATGCCAGCGATGGTCAGGATCTTGTTGCCCACCAGGTCGTGCTCGAGCGTGCTGACAATGGGGATGCCACCGCCGCAGCTGGCCTCGCACTTAATCTGCACGCCGCACGCGCGCGCTTTCTCGGCGAGCGTCTCGACATGACGGCCCAGCAGGGCCTTGTTGGCAGAGACGACATGCTTGCCGTTCTCGAAGGCGGTGGTGAAGATTTCGGTCGCGGGGTGCTCGCCGCCGATGAGCTCGACGACGATATCGACGGCGGGGTCGGTGACGACGTCGTGCCAGTCGCTCGTAAAGGCCTCGCGCTCAATACCGGCGGCTTCGGCCTGCTCCCAGGCAAGCGCGCAGGCGCGGGTCAGCTTAAGGTCGATGCCGTAGGCGGCCAGGTACTCATCGTGGTGGCTTTTGATCAGACGGGCCACGCCGCCGCCGACGGTTCCCAGACCGATGAGGCCGACGTTCACGGTGCGCAGGGGTTCGCTCATAGATAGCTCCTTCGTGCATCTTATGGATGGATTAACCGCTTAAAGGTTGAGTGCATTCTAGCGTGAAGTGCGGGCGCGTGCTTGCCTGGCAGCGGGAGCAGCACAAAACGGCACCCCCGAAACGCTGCGGAAACATTGGAAACACGCTTGCTACAAACGAACTTCCGTAACAAACTGTCAACGTTTGCACCATAAGGTTTGCCCCGTGCGACTGGGGCATGCAGGCGCTCGTCGGCCCCGTCACGACTGGTGCCGCCGTCGCCGTCTCGGGCGAGATCGCCGACGATATGCTCATGACCCCGTTTTCGGCTGACGATGAGAAGAATGCCGACTTCGTCAAGGCCTATAAGGATGCCTACGACGAGACGCCCAACCAGTTTGCCGCCGACGCTTACGATTGCGTCCACGCCATCGCCGAGGCTATCGATAGGGCGGGGATTGACATTTCGGCCGACGGTGCCGACATTGCCGGCGACCTTGCCAAGGCCATGCGCAAGATCAAGATCGAGGGCCTGACAGGCGAGCTCACGTGGAACGGCGAGGGCCAGTTCGAAAAGCCCGCCACGGCCTATGTGATTCAGGGCGGCAAGTACATCGCCGCCTAAGTGCGCATAAAGCGCGACCGGTGAGGCTGTTTTATTCAGGGCAGGGACGCCTGTAACAGAATGGAAACATTACTTTTACATAATAAAGTGGCTAAACTGCATAAAACAATAGAAATACGCAGAATTATGGATAAATCAACAAATCCAAAGAAAAGTTGAAATAATCGCCACTTTCCTTAACTAAAGCGTCTAGTATTTTGCGAACGCCGAACACGGCGAAGGATGGCCTGTCGGGTAACCGAAACCCGACGAGATTTGAGAGGAGAGCCGCATGTCGAGCCTCACCGGTAAGTCATTGAACCCTGTTATGAATCGCAGGAGCGTTATCGCGAGCGCAGCAGGTCTGGGGGCGATGTCCATTCTAGCTGGTTGCTCCTCCAACGGCGGCGACAGCGGTTCCGCGTCGGGCGACGCTTCGTTTAAGATCGGTACCATCGGCCCGCTGACCGGCGCCAACGCGTCCTACGGCAAGTCCGTTACCCAGGGTGTCGAGCTTGGCTGCAAGGATTTCTCGACCAAGGAGCTGCCGCTTGCCAGCAAGGCCGAGGATGACCAGGCCGACGGCGAGAAGGCCGTCAACGCCTTTAACACCCTGCTCGACTGGGGCATGCAGGCCCTCGTCGGCCCGACCACCACGGGTGCGTCGGTTGCCGTTGCCGCCGAGTGCGGTAACGACCCCGAGACGTTCATGATCACTCCGTCCGCGTCCTCCGAGGACGTCACCAAGGGCAAGGATTGCGTCTTCCAGGTTTGCTTTACCGATCCCAACCAGGGCGTCAACGCTGCCAAGTTCCTGGCGCAGAAGTATGCGGACGAGAAGTTCGTACTGTTCTATAACTCCGGCGACGCCTATTCTTCGGGCATCGCAGATTCCTTTAAGGTTCAGGCCGCTAAATCCAAGCTCGAGATTGTTGACGAGGAGACCTTTAAGGACGACTCCGCCACGAGCTTTACCAACCAGCTCACCAAGGCCAAGCAGGCCGGCGCTACCATGATCTTTGCGCCGATCTACTACACGCCGGCGTCCGTCCTGCTCAAGAACGCCAAGGACATGGGCTACGACGTCAAGATGATGGGCTGCGACGGCATGGACGGCATCCTGGGCGTTGAGGGCTTCGACACCTCTCTTGCCGAGGGTCTGCTGCTCATGACCCCGTTCTCCGCCGACGACGAGAAGAACGCCGACTTCGTCAACGCTTACAAGGATAAGTATGGCGAGACTCCGGACCAGTTTGCCGCCGACGCTTACGACGGCGTGCACGCGGTGGCCGAGGCCCTCGAGGAGGCCGGTCTTGGTGTCGACGCCGACCCGACCGAGGTCGCCGAGAAGCTGCCTAAGGCTATGCTCAAGATTACCGTTGACGGTCTGACCGGCAAGCTCACCTGGAACGATAAGGGCCAGGTCCAGAAGGAGCCCACGGCGTACGTCATCACCGACGGCAAGTACGTACAGGCCTAATAAGCCGCCTTACATAGAGCGGTTTTGATCCCAAGCAGGGGAGGTTTTGGCCTTCCCTGCTTGCTTGGTATCTAGGGACAGTGTAACGTCCCTGTTTCATACATTAACTGGAAACCTATTCGAAAGGGGGATGTGGAACATGACGGTCTTTATCCAATACCTGGTCAACGGCCTGTCCATGGGCAGCGTCTACGCCATCATCGCGTTGGGCTACACCATGGTCTATGGCATCGCCAAGATGCTGAACTTCGCTCACGGCGACGTTATCATGGTCGGTGCCTATGTCTCGTTCTGCGCCACGTCGTATCTCGGCCTCCCGGGCTGGGCATCTGTAATTCTCTCTTGTGTGGTCTGTACCGTTCTCGGTGTTCTCATCGAGGGTCTGGCATACAAGCCGCTGCGTCAGGCGGGCCCGCTGGCCGTTTTGATCACGGCCATCGGCGTGTCTTACTTCCTGCAGAACGCCGCGCAGCTTCTGTGGGGCGCCACGCCCAAGAACTTCACTTCGCTCGTCACCTTCCAGGTGCCGGAGTTCTTGGCCAAGTTCAATGTAAGCGCCGTATCGCTCGTCACCATCGTCGCCTGCCTGGTTATCATGGCCGGCCTGATGTTCTTTACAGGTAAGACCAAGATGGGCAAGGCAATGCGTGCCGTGTCCGAGGACAAAGCCGCCGCTCAGCTCATGGGCATCAACGTCAACCGCACCATCTCGATGACGTTTGCTATCGGCTCCGCCCTTGCTGCCATCGCCGGTGTGCTCCTGTGCTCCTACTCGCCGGTCCTGCAGCCCACCACGGGCGCCATGCCTGGCATCAAGGCCTTCGACGCTGCCGTTTTCGGCGGCATCGGCTCCATCCCCGGTGCCTTTGTCGGTGGCATTCTCATCGGCATCATCGAGGCGATGGCGCAGGCCTACATTTCCACGAGCCTTGCCAACTCCATCGTCTTTGGTGTTTTGATCATCGTCCTGCTCGTCAAGCCTGCCGGCCTCTTGGGCAAGTACGTCCCCGAGAAGGTGTAGGTGAGCGTTATGAAGTTTCTTAAAGACAAGCAGACGCGTCACGACTTTGTTACGTACGCCATGTGCCTTGTGGCGTTCGCCATCGTGTTCTTTATGCAGTCCAACCACATGATTCCGCGCATGATCGCCGGTCAGCTGGTTCCCATCACGGCCTATATCGTCATGGCCATCTCCCTCAACCTCGTCGTCGGCATCGCGGGCGACTTGTCGCTGGGCCACGCGGGCTTTATGAGCGTCGGCGCCTACACGGGCATCGTCACCGCCGTCGCGCTGGAGAGCACCGTTCCGTCCGATCCGATGCGTCTGATCATCAGCATTGTGGTCGGCGCTATCGCCGCTGCCATCTTGGGCTTCTTGATCGGTATCCCGGTCCTGCGCCTGAGCGGCGACTATCTGGCCATCGTGACCCTGGCTTTTGGCGAGATTATCAAAGAGGTCGTCACCTGCCTCATTGTGGGCGTCGATTCCCGCGGCCTGCATGTGATCTTTAACATCACGGGTAACTCCACGATCGACGACCTGCACCTGCTCGAGGACGGCACCGCCATCATCAAGGGCGCGCAGGGCGCATCGGGCGTGTCGACCTATTCGACCTTCCTTGCCGGCGCAATCCTGGTTATGGTCGCGCTCGTGATTGTGCTCAACCTGGTTCGCAGCCGTACCGGTCGTGCCATTATTGCCGTGCGCGACAACAAGATCGCTGCCGAGTCTGTGGGCATCTCCGTCACCCAGTACCGCATGATTGCCTTCGTGGTTTCCGCTGCCCTCGCCGGTGCTGCCGGAGCTCTGTTCGGCGGTAACTTCTCGCAGCTTTCCGCTACTAAGTTCGACTTCAACACGTCCATCCTCATCCTGGTGTTCGTGGTCCTGGGCGGTCTGGGCAATATGCGCGGCTCCGTCATCGCGGCGGCATTGCTCACGGTGCTTCCCGAGCTGCTCCGTCAGTTCTCGGACTACCGCATGCTCATCTACGCCATCGTGCTGATTCTGGTCATGATCTTTACCAACAACCCGCAGCTCAAGGCGTTCTTCGGTCGCGTCAAGGACCGCTTTGCATCCAAGAAGGAGGTGGCAGCCGATGCCCAGTAAATTTGAGTTCAACAAGGGCAAGATGGTCCCGTATCCTTCTGGCGCCATCGTTCCCGACCGCGACCTGGGCGAGCGCCCGGCACTCGAGTGCATCCACCTGGGCATTGAATTCGGCGGCCTTAAGGCAGTCGATGACTTTAGCCTGACCATCGGCAAGACTGAGATCGCCGGTCTCATCGGCCCCAACGGTGCCGGCAAGACCACGGTCTTCAACCTGCTCACCAAGGTGTACCAGCCTACGCACGGCACCATCCTGCTCGATGGTGAGGACACCTCGGGCAAGTCGGTCTACCAGGTCAACCGCATGGGTATTGCCCGTACATTCCAGAACATTCGCCTGTTCAACACCATGACGGTGGAGGATAACGTAAAGGTTGGCCTGCATAATCAGGAGCGCTACTCCGGTTTTGAGGGCGTGCTGCGCCTGCCGACGTACTGGAAGCACGAGAAGGCCGCCCATGAGCGTGCCATGGAGTTGCTGTCCATCTTTGATATGGAGCACCTGGCAAACGAGCAGGCCGGCTCGCTGCCTTATGGTGCCCAGCGTCGTCTGGAGATCGTCCGCGCGCTTGCCACCAACCCCAAGCTACTGCTGCTCGACGAGCCTGCCGCCGGCATGAACCCGTCCGAGACCGCAGAGCTCATGGCGAACATCGTCAAGATTCGCGACACCTTCGGCATCGCCATCATGCTTATCGAGCATGATATGTCGCTCGTCATGAACATCTGCGAAGGCATCTGCGTGCTTAACTTTGGCAAGGTTATCGCCAAGGGCACAGCAGAGGAAATCCAGAACAACGACGCCGTTATCGAGGCGTATCTGGGTAAGCAGGATAAGGGGGAGAACTAAATGGCAGAGCCGATGCTTTCCGTCTACAACATCAACGTCTGGTACGGCGCCATCCACGCCATCAAGGACATCTCCTTTAACGTTAACGAGGGCGAGATCGTGGCCTTGATTGGTGCCAACGGTGCCGGCAAGTCCACAACGCTCAAGACCGTCTCGGGCCTGCTGCGCTCCAAGACCGGCTCCATCAAGTTTATGGGCGAGGACATTACCCATACGCCCGCTGATAAGCTGGTTGGTAAGGGCCTGGCTCAGGTTCCCGAGGGTCGTCGCGCCTTTTTGCAGATGACGGTCGAGGAGAACCTGGAGATGGGCGCCTATACACAGCCCAAGTCCACAATTGCTCCGGGCCTGGAGCGCGTCTACGAGCAGTTCCCGCGCCTGAAGGAACGTCGTCGCCAGGTCGCCGGTACCCTTTCAGGTGGCGAGCAGCAGATGCTCGTTATGGGGCGCGCCCTTATGAGTAACCCCAAACTGCTTATGCTCGACGAACCTTCCATGGGTCTGGCACCGATTCTGATCGAACAGATCTTCCAGATTGTCGAGGACCTGCACAAGGCCGGCACCACGGTGCTTCTGGTCGAGCAAAACGCGCAGATGGCGCTTTCCATCGCCACACGCGGTTACGTGCTCGAGACCGGCAAGATCACCATGACCGGCACCGGCCAAGAGCTCCTGCACGACGACAACGTCCGCAAGGCCTATCTGGGCGGCTAGATAGTTACGGCGTTTTGCCAAACGCCGTAACCAGCCGACGCTGCAAGCCCGCCAGAGCGGCAATCTGCCTTTCAACTTCGGCGGCATGACCAGAAGGTCAATGCTGCCTTGTTTCAAGGCACCTTGCTCGCTCTGGCGGGCTTTCGCTGTCGTTGCCAAAACATCGGCGTTGTGGCAGATGCCAACGACTACCCCCTTTATGTTGCGATGGAATAGGGACTAAATGGGAGCCTCAGAGGCCAAAACAGTCCCTATTCCACCGCAACTTCATGGGGGCGTGCGACAATGCCCATCGGAAAACGTTTGCCATCTGGGGGTCTATCTATGCTGTACGAGTTTTGTGCCGAGAACTTTGAGCGGGTGCCGGCGGCTATCGATGCCGGTGCAAAGCGCATCGAGCTGTGCGACAACCTTGCCGTCGGTGGCACTACGCCCTCGGCTGGTGTTATCAGCGCTACGGTCAGCTATGCTCACGAGCATGACGCACGAGCGATGTGCATGATTCGCCCGCGTGGCGGTGACTTTCACTACAACCAGGACGAGCTGCGCATGATGGAGATGGACTTGGGTCTTGCCGTGAGCGCCGGCGCCGATGGCTTGGTCTTTGGCTGCTGCAAGCCTTGTGCCGGCGGCTGGGCGCTCGACGAGCTTACGTTGGGCGCCCTCGTGATGGCCGCGGGCTGCGCGACCGAGGAGTGCAAGCGCGAGTCCCTTGACATCACCTTCCACATGGCGTTTGACCAGCTCTCGCCCGAGGCTCAGCTCGATGCCGTCGACACACTCGCCGACTGCGGCATCACGCGTATCCTGACGCATGGTGGTGCTGCCGGAACGCCGATCGAGGACAATCTGGAGCACCTATCGCGTCTTGTCGAGTATGCGGGCGACCGCCTGACCATCCTTCCCGGCGGCGGCATTTCCACGGCCAACCGCGATACCGTGGCGGCGGCATTGGGCGTCTCCGAGCTCCATGGCACCAAGATCGTGCCGCTGGAGGCGTAACCCGTGGCGCTGGTATTTGACGCTCAGCAGGCGAGCGGCAAGCCCGACGACAACCGGCGCCCTGGCACCGCGTGCCCCTTTTGCGATACCGAGGGACTCGCCAATATCATCCGGCGCGACGGCGACTGCATCTGGCTCGAGAATAAGTTCAAAACCCTGCGCGCCACCCGTCAAACCGTGCTGATCGAGTCAGCCGATCACGATGCCGACCTGGTGACCTATGAGCCAGATGAACTCCACCATGTGATGAGGTTTGCCCTGGATTGCTGGCAGCAGATGATCGATTCACGGCAGTATCGAAGCGTGCTCATGTACAAGAACAAGGGTCCTCTCTCGGGCGGTAGTCTCGTTCATCCGCACATGCAGATTGTGGGTTTGGAGCAGGAAGACGGCTATGCTTCGTTGACTTCCGCCAATTTCGAAGGCATCAATGTCTGGCAACAGGGGAGAATCGCGGCCAACATCTCAACCGAACCGATCATGGGGTTCTTTGAGGTCAACGTTTCAGCCCCGCAGGGAATCGCCGCCAGCGATGACACAAGAGACCAAGCCGAGGCAGATCTCTTCGCCGATGCGATCCAGGTGGCTCTGCGCTATATCCTGAACGAGCACCACGGTGGTCGCGCAGAGTCGTACAACTTGTTCTTCTATCACCTGGGCGGTCGGACCATTGCCAAGGCGCTGCCGCGTTGGGTGGTTTCGCCCTACTTTGTCGGCTATCGTTTGGCCCAGGTCAATGCCGAGACAACGCTCGATATCGATGCTGAGCGCTTGCGTGCGCATCTGGAAACGCTCGTATAGCAAGATTAACACCCGTGTAATGCGGACAGTCTAGCGCGCCATGGCGTCGCGGCCGGCCTCGACACGCTTGCGCTGGGCGGCGCGCTCCTCGCCGGTCAGACGCTCAAAGAGATGCCCGATAAACGAGGCGAGTATCTGCTGAAACAGCGTTCCGCACATGACGGGAAACACGACTTCGCCTGGAAAGTACTGTGTGGCGATAACGGCGCCCGAAGAGATGTTACGCATGCCGCAGGTAAAGCACATGGTAGTCGTCTCGCTATATGGCAGATGCAGCGCACGGGCGACCAGAAAACCGACGACAAAGCCGCTGATGGCGAAGGTCAAAATAAAGAGGGCGACTTCCAGACGCATCGCGTTCATGTGCAGGACGTACTCGCTCATGGCGGTGGAGTTGGAGGCGATAATGCCCATCATCATGAACTTGCAGGCGGGCGAGAGCGCGGGGGAGAGCTTCTCGTGTCCCCATCCACGTGTGAGCTCGTTGATCACGATGCCGAGCACGGCGGGGATGGCGATCATAAAGGCCATGTCCTGCATCATGCTCGGCACATCGATCGAGACGGTGGCACCCAGCAAGAGCTTCAGCGTGAGCGGAATCGTCACAGGCGAGATAACCGAGGACGTCAGGATGATGGTGAGCGCGAGCGGGCCGTTGCCGCCGAACATGCTAATCCACATAAAGGCAGTGACCGCCACGGGTACGCTGTACTCGAGCACGATGCCGCAGACAAGGTTGGGATTGGAGCCAAAGAACAGCGATCCCATGGCATAGGCTGCTATGGGAATAAGCACCGCCGAGACGAGCGGCGCCAAAATCAGGTGCAGGGGACGGCGGAACACCTCAGCGACCTGGTGGAAGGTGTTGCTGAGCGCACCTTGGAACGTCATAAAGGCGAAGAGGGCGGGAACGATGGGCTTGAGTACGCCGATCTGCTGGGGAAAGAGCACGCCGAGCGTTACGCAAATCGGAACGATGACCTGCATATGCCCCGCGAGGAACTTTCCCAGTCCAACCCATTGCTTCATATGCCCCGTGACTCCCTTTATCCGCGAACTCGTTTGAATGGATATGCTAGACGCTCGCATGCGTCCGTGCGTCAGAAACGCTCGATTATTTCGAGGCTATTACCGGCCTCGTTTACCGAAACCAGGGCGTGCCGCGAGGCTCTGCGTCCGTGCCGCACGGTATAATAAATCCGTTCAACAGATCTGCCTGCCGAAGCGGGCATACACAGAGGACTCATCGCTATGAACCGTGAGAGGTATCGCGGCGACCTGCCCCTATCGGGGGTGGGCGCCTATGTCATCGCTTAAGACGACGCATCGCTGGGCGGTCGCTCAGCAAAATCCCGAGCTCGAAAAGGAGCTTTCGGCTGGTCTGGGCATACCCGGGCTGGTGGCGCGCATTATGGTTGCGCACGGCATTACATCCATCGAGGAAGGCCAGCTGTTTTTGACGCCTTCGCTCGATCGCGACTGGGCGGACCCGCTTGTTATTCCGGGCATGGCGGTCGTCGCCGACCGCGTTGAGCGTGCTATTCGCAACCACGAGCGTATCGCCGTCTTTGGCGATTTTGACGTCGACGGCATTACGTCGACTTGTCTGTTGACCGAGGCGCTACGTTCGTTTGGCGCCAACGTCACGCCGTTTATTCCGCACCGCTTTGACGAGGGCTACGGCCTGTCGCGTGCGGCGCTCGACCGCGTCAACGAGCTTGCTCAACCCAACCTGATTGTGACCGTCGATAACGGTATTGCTGCCAAGGAAGAGGTCTCCTACCTGGAGAGCCTGGGGATTGATTTGGTGGTCACGGACCATCACGAGCCGTCCGACCAGGTGCCGCAGGGCGTGCCCCTGACCGACCCCAAGCTCGAGGACGAGGGCCCCTCGCGCGAGCTTGCCGGTGCCGGTGTGGCGCTTAAGCTGGTACAGGTCCTGGGCGAGCGTTTGGGCAAGCCGTCGTATTGGCGTTCGCTGATAGAGGTCGCGGCGCTGGGCACCGTGTCCGACATGATGCCGCTCACGCCCGAGAATCGCGCACTGGTCGCCGAGGGCATCCAGCAGATGCGCGTGACGGCCCGCCCCGGTTATATCGCGCTTGCCGCACTTGCCAAGGCCGACCTTTCTACCATTACGGCCGACGGCCTGTCGTTTTCGCTCATCCCTCGTCTGAATGCTGCCGGCCGCATGGCTGATCCCAAGCTGGCGCTCGACCTGCTGCTTGCCCGCGACCCCATCGAAGCGAGCGCGCTTGCCGCCGAGCTCGAGGAAATCAATCGCCAACGCCGCGAGATCGAGGCCGAGCTTACGCGCGATGCCATGGCGAAGGTCGAGGAGACTTATGACGGCGGGCGCGCGATTGTCGTGGGCGGCGAAGGTTGGCACGAGGGCGTCAAGGGCATCGTGGCGAGCCGCCTGACCAACCGTTATCACGTGCCGGCGCTGCTGTTCTCGATCGAGGACGGTATCGCTCGCGGTTCGGGTCGCTCGGTGGGCAAAGTCAACCTGTTCGACGCCGTAGAACGCTGCTCCGACCTGCTGATTCGTCGCGGCGGGCATGCCGGTGCGGTGGGCGTGACCATCGAGGCATCCAAGCTCGATGAGTTCCGCCGTCGCCTTTCGGCCGTGCTATCGGAGCTTCCTGCCGATGACTTTGAGGACACTGACGAGGTTGCCGCCACCGTTGATCTCTCCGAGCTGAATATCGAGACCATCGAGCAGATTTCCCGTCTTGAGCCGTTTGGCCAGGGCAATAAGGTGCCGCTTCTGGCCGCCGAGGGCGTGACGATGTGCGATCGCGCCGTGGTGGGCAAAACCGGCGAGCACATGCGCTTTGTGGCGACCGATGGCGCCGCGAGCGTGCCGGCCATCATGTTCCGCGTGCCGCAGATCGATAAACTCATCAATTGCGACAGTGCCGTCGACTTGGTGTTCGAGGCCGTGGCCGAACATTGGCAGGGACGTGTGAAGCCCAAGCTCATGATTAAAGATGTCTTGGTGCGCGATACCGCGGCGCCCAATATCGACGATCCGGCATGTGAGCTTCGCCGCGGCGTGCAACCAGCGGATTCTGGCCTGCGCCTGGAGTCGCGTAAACGTGAGACGCTCGCCCAGCTTTCTTATACCGAGCTCACGCGCTCGCTTATCCATAGCTTTATCGGCTCGAACCAGCCGCACCGCGCACAGGTCGAGGCGCTTGACGCTCTGGCCGACCACCAGAGCGTTTTGGCCGTTATGGGAACGGGTCGCGGCAAGTCGCTCATCTTTCATGTACATGCCGCACGCGAGGCGGTTCTTCGCGGGCGTGCGAGTATCTTTGTCTATCCGCTGCGCGCACTCGTTGCCGACCAGGCCTATCACCTTTCCTCGACGATGGCCGCGCTCGGCATTGGCGTTGGCGTGCTGACCGGCGAGACCGTGGAGGCAGCGCGCGATGACGTGTTTGCCGGCCTGGCTTCGGGCCGCACCGGCATCGTTCTCACGACGCCGGAGTTCCTGTCTATCCATCGCGATCGCTTTGCACGTTCTGGACGTATTGGCTTTGTCGTTATCGATGAGGCACACCATGCCGGTCTTGCCAAAGGCGGCGACCGGAGCGCCTACCTCGACATGCCCGATATTCTCAAAGCCCTGGGCGACCCCGTTGTCATGGCGGCAACGGCTACCGCGACGGCCCCGGTCGTGGCGGAGCTTGCTCGTGTATTGCCGATTACCAGGACGGTGGTCGACGAGACCGTTCGCGAGAACCTGCAACTCGAGGACGACCGTGACCTTGCGAGCCGCGAAAATCGCCTGGTGTCAATCGTGGCGACGGGGGAGAAGACCGTCATCTACGTCAACTCGCGCGACCAGTCCGTGGCGCTTGCCAAGACGTTGCGCAAACGCGTGCCCGACTGCGCGACCCATATTGCGTTCTATAACGCCGGGCTTGCGCGCTCCGATCGCCGCCGTGTCGAGGAAGCGTTTCGCGACGGAAGCCTCAGTTGCATCGTTTCGACCTCTGCCTTCGGTGAGGGCGTCAACCTGCCCGATATCCGTCATGTCGTGCTCTACCACATGCCGTTTGGTGCGATTGAGTTTAACCAGATGAGTGGCCGTGCCGGCCGCGATGGACAGCCCGCCGTGATTCACCTGCTCTATTCGTCGCGTGACGCTCGTATTAATGAGCGCCTGCTCGATTGTTACGCGCCCGAGCGCGATGAGCTTGTCACGCTCTATCGAGCGCTGCAGACCATGTGGCGCTCCAACCGTGGCAAGACGGGGGACGATTCATTCTGCGCGAGCGATATCGACATTGCGCAGATGTGTCTTGCCATCGATGCCCGCACGCCGGTCGACGAGCGCTCGGTGGAAAGCGGCCTGGGAATCTTCGAAGAACTCGGTTTCTGCCGCGTTTCGGGGTTTGACGATACGCGTCGCATCGCGATGGCGGAAAACCCCGGTCGCGTGCAATTAAGCAGGTCAATTCGCTATTTGGAGGGCTTGCGCTCGCGCATGGAGTTCACGGCTTTTCGGAGCTGGGCACTCGATTCGTGCGCTTCTGATATGCTAGCCAAAGTTAATCGCCCGATCGTACCGCGGGCCTAGGGGAAGGGGACCTCGATGGACGCCGCAGCCCGTACCGCCCATGATTCCACCCTCCAGCCGTTTTCGGAGATGGAGCACTATAAGCATGCCGATGAGCTGCCGCCCGAGATTATGGCGGACAGCTACGACAAGCTGGAGCGTCTGTGCCTCAAATATATGAACGAGGACGACTTCTCTAAGGTGGAGCAGGCCTACTGCTTTGCCGCCGAGAAGCACTGCAACCAAAAGCGGCGCTCGGGTGAGATGTACATCAACCATCCCGTCGAGGTAGCCATCATCTTGGCCGATCTCAAGATGGACTGCGATGTGGTGTGCGCCGCGCTGCTGCACGATACCGTCGAGGACACCGAGACCTCGCTCGCCGATGTTTCCGGCCTGTTTGGTGATACGGTGGCCGAGCTCGTCGATGGCGTGACCAAGCTCACCAACATCGAAGTCGATAGCATGGACGAGAAGCAGGCGCTTACGCTGCGCAAGATGTTCCTCGCCATGTCCAAGGACATCCGCGTCATCATCGTCAAGCTCGCCGACCGCCTGCATAACATGCGCACGCTTGCCGCTCTGCGCGAGGACCGCCGCCTGTTTAAGGCACGCGAGACCATGGACGTGTACGCGCCTTTGGCCGACCGCCTGGGCATGAGTTCAATCAAGTGGGAGCTCGAGGACCTGTCCTTTTTCTACTTGGAGCCCGATGCCTACCAGCGCATCGCGCGCATGGTATCCGAGTCGCGCGAGGTTCGCGAGCGTTATCTGGCCGAGACCATCAAGACGCTCACCGATGAGCTCAATCGCATTGGTCTTGAGGGCTTTCAGATCAACGGTCGTTCCAAGCACTATTGGTCCATCTATCAAAAGATGAAGCGCAAGGGCAAGGAGTTCTCCGAGATTTACGACCTGGTGGCGCTGCGCGTCATCACTCATTCGGTGCGCGATTGCTATTCCACGCTTGGTGCCGTGCATACCCTGTGGCATCCCATGCCCGGTCGTTTTAAAGACTATATCGCCATGCCCAAGGTCAATAACTACCAATCGCTTCACACGACGGTTATCGGCCCCACGGCCCGTCCGCTCGAGATTCAGATTCGAACCTACGAAATGCACGAGCAGGCCGAGTATGGCATCGCTGCCCACTGGCTGTATAAGAAGTCGGGCGGATCGTCTGCCTCCAAGACTAACGATGCGCAGCGTCTGGACGACCAGATCAACTGGCTCAAGCACTCACTCGACTGGGCGGCGTCTGACGAGATCACCGATGCCAAGGAATACCTGCATTCGCTGAAGGTCGACTTGTTCGACCAGGAAATTTTTGTCTTTACGCCCAAGGGCGAGGTCATGGCGCTTCGTGCCGGCTCTACACCGCTCGACTTTGCCTACGCCGTTCATACCGAGGTCGGTAACCACTGTGTCGGCGCCAAAATCAACGGTGCGGTGGCGCCGCTCACGCACGAGATCAAGACGGGTGACCGTGTCGAGATTCTGACTAACAAGAGCTCTAAGCCGTCGCGCGATTGGCTCAAGATCGTCAAGACACCTTCGGCCAAGTCAAAGATTCGCCGTTATTTCACCGCCGCGACCAAGGATGACGACGCTGCCGCCGGCCGCGATATACTGGCCAAGGACCTGCGTAAGCGCGGGTATGGCATCTCTACGCCACGATCCACGCGTGCGCTCAACGCCGTGGCGGAGCAGTTTAACTTCAAGCAGCTCGAGGACCTTTTTGCAGCCGTTGGCGCGGGCAAGGTCGCCCCGCGCGCTGTGGGCAATAAGGTCGAGCAAATCTTGGACCCCAAGCCCGAGGAACAGCTCACCAAGGCCGAGGCTATCGCCGAGGTCGTAAAGCAGCCCGCTCGCGGCTCCAACCGCAAGCCGCAAAAGCGCGGTAAGAGCGCCAGTAACGGCATTATCGTCAAGGGCGAGAGCAACAGCGGCCTGCTGGTCCGTCTGGCTCATTGCTGCAACCCCGTGACGGGCGACGACATCGTCGGCTTCATCACGCGCGGTCGTGGCGTTTCGGTGCATCGCGCCAACTGCCCCAACGTCAAGGGCCTTATGGAACATCCCGAGCGCATGATTGACGTAGAGTGGGATGGTGCTGCCGATACGCTTTTCCAGGTCGAGATTGTGGTCGAGTGCCTGGACCGCATGGGCCTGCTCAAGGACGTCACCATCGCCATTGGCGATGCAGGCGGCAATATTCTTTCCGCCGCCACGTCGACCAACCGCGAGGGTATTGCAACCTTGCGCTTTATGGTCGAGATCTCGGACGCGAGTGGTCTGGATCCGCTGCTGGCCTCTATCAGCAGCGTCGACTCGGTCTACGACGCGCGCCGCCTGATGCCCGGCGAGGGTGGAGCCCAGCTTAAGCGCCGCGTTTAGTCGCGACGAACGTGTCACATTATCGATATTCGCTACACTCGAGGCATCGTTTGATGCCTCGAGTTCTATAGAGAGGAGAGGGACATGAGTGCTGTGTCCTTGGATTTAACTCCCAAGGGATCGGTCGAGATTGAGACGCTCGTAAACGGTCCCATTCAGACCAATAGCTATGCTGTTATTTCGGACAATGAGTGCGTGATTATCGACCCCGCATGGGAAGGCGAGCGTTTGGTGGAGCATATTCGAGCCGAACATGCCGGTGTACGCGTGCTTGGCGCCGTATGCACTCATGGCCATGCCGATCATGTTGGTGGTGTTGCCGGCGTGCGAACCACCGTTGGCGAGGGCTGCCAGTATGAGCTGTGTGCCAAGGATGTGGCGGTGCCGCATGCGAACATCGAGGAACAGCGAGCTATGTGGGGCATTGAGACGCCTGACCCCGGGGAGCCGACGCGCCTGCTCGCCGAAGGCGATGCTATCGAGGTGGGCGATATCTGCCTGCAGGTGATCGAGACGCCAGGGCATACGCCGGGCGGGATCGTCTTGTTTGCTGCCACCGAGCAGGGGAACATTGCCTTTGTGGGCGACACACTATTCCCGGGCAGCCACGGCCGCACCGATCTTTCTGGAGGAGACGAGGCGGCGATTCTGCGCTCGCTCTCCAAGCTCGCCCGGCTTCTCCCGCCCGATACCGTTTGCCTAACCGGCCATGGCGATTCGACCACCATGGCACGCGAGCTCATGCAGAACCCTTTCATGCAGGTGTAGCTTTATAGTCAGCTCCTGAAGCACGAGAAGCGTCCAAACGTCAAGCTATTTTTCCCCAACGGGTCGATTCCGTAGGGCAAACGGTCAAAAAAAGTCTGTTTGGACGATATTCGTGAACAAACGAACGTTTATGCTCGGGTACGCCGTGGTAAAATCTCAGGCGTTATCGGAGCAACCTTACAGGAGGTTTCTTTTATGCTCGTCAACGCAGCAGACATGCTCAAGAAGGCCGAGGCCGGCAAGTACGCTCTCGGTGCCTTCAACACCAACAACCTCGAGTGGACCCTGGCTATTCTCCAGGCCGCCGAGGAGGCCAAGTCTCCGCTGATCCTTCAGTGCACCGCTGGTGCCGCTAAGTGGATGGGCGGTTTCAAGGTCTGCGCCGACATGGTCAAGGCTGCCGTCGAGGCCACGGGCGTTACCGTTCCCGTCGCCCTTCACCTCGATCACGGTTCTTACGAGGACTGCTTCAAGTGCATCGAGGCCGGCTTCACGTCCATCATGTATGACGGCTCTCACGAGGAGACCTTCCAGCTTAACCTCGACCGCACCAAGGAGCTCGTTGAGCTTGCCCACTCCAAGGGCATGTCCATCGAGGCCGAGGTCGGCGGCATCGGCGGCACCGAGGACGGCGTGACCTCCAACGGCGAGCTCGCTGACCCTGCTGAGTGCAAGCAGATTGCTGACCTGGGCGTCGACTTCCTCGCCTGCGGCATCGGCAACATCCACGGCGTGTATCCCGCCGACTGGGCTGGCCTTTCCTTCGAGCGTCTGGGCGAGATCAAGGCTCAGACCGGCGACCTGCCCCTCGTTCTGCACGGTGGTACCGGCATCCCCGAGGATCAGATCAAGAAGGCCATCTCCCTGGGCATCTCCAAGATCAACGTCAACACCGACCTGCAGCTCGTCTTCGCCAAGGGCGTCCGCGAGTACATCGAGGCTGGCAAGGATCAGCAGGGCAAGGGCTTTGATCCCCGCAAGCTCCTCAAGCCTGGTCGCGACAACATCGTTGCCCGCACCAAGGAGCTCATGGAGGAGTTTGGCTCCGTCAACAAGGCGTAAGCGTCGTTAAACTTCCCGCCGGAAGCCCCGTCCCCCTACACTGTTTCCTTTGCGCTCACCTGGCTTTGCCAGAAGTCACGCCAAGGAAACAGTTCCGGGGGACGGGGCTTCCTTCGTTTAACGCCGCAGGGTTACGAGTCTGAATTCATTTTTAGAGGTACCGTTTATCGGTGTTGAGAGCTCCTTTATTGGGGCTTTCTTTTTTATCTCGCTACAATGGACTTCAAGCGTTCTAGTGACTTGGAGTTTTGGTATGGCTGTTATTAATGTACTGCCTTCGGATGGGAAGGTTATTGACGAGGGTCCTGTTGGTTGCTCTGCTGATGTTCGCTGTGATGATTTTCGCCATCTCGATATTGGGCTACCCCCTGAGATTCTTCGTCTTAAGGATGCCGGGTATTTGACGCAGGCTGTTGCCGCCTGCGATCGCCTTTTGGAGCAGAACCCTGAGCCTTCGCTGGCTGCCTGCGTTCGTGCCGAGCGGTATCGCATGCTTGAGACGCCACTTCATTTTTCGGTGTTGCGCGATCGAGCCATTGCGATGATTCGCGAGGAGTGGCCTGAGTTTACCGAGGAGCAGTTTAACGATCTGATTGACCGTAAGCGTATTGACTGGCGCTTTATCGACGGCGAGCTGTTCGTTCTCGACAACTTCCTCGATTCGCTTCGCGTGTACCCCAAGGAGGTTCCGGGCCTGCGTCCCGATTCTACGGACGGTATAGCACTGCGTAACCAGATGCTCAGGGAGATGGAGTCGCAAAACGGGTTGACTCGCGTCATCACGCTCAAGGCATCCGTGTCTGTCCCCGGGGCTCTGGAGGGAGAGGCTGTTCGCGCGTGGCTACCCGTTGCCGCCGCCTGTCGTCAACAGTCTCATATCGAGGTTCTCGATATGACGTCGGGGGGTACCGTTGCCTCTGAAAACGTTTCGGCTCGTACTGCCTCTTGGACATCTTCGACTGAACATTCATTCTCGGTGACCTATCGCTATCACATAGATGCCGCCTATTGCGATATCTATGGTGGCGCGCTCCCATCGCATACGTGCATGGACACGCCACTGCCCGAGGACACTTCCGAGGACCGTCCGCACATTGCGTTTACGCCGTACTTGCGACAGTTGACGGAGCGTGTTATTGACGGGCTCGAGGATCCGCTCGATCGCGCTCGTGCTATCTATGATTACCTGACGCAGCATATCGACTATCGCTATCAGCCACCGTACCTGCTTTTGGGATCTATTGCCGACGACTGTGCGCATTCGCTCCGCGGCGATTGCGGCGTTATGGCGCTCACGTTTATCACCATGTGCCGCATCGCGGGCGTGCCTGCCCGTTGGCAGAGCGGCCTGTATGTTGCTCCCGATTCGGTGGGGCCGCATGATTGGGCTGAGTTCTATACGCCACAGACCGGTTGGCTTAACGCCGACGTATCGTTTGGTTCCTCGGCGCGCAGGATGGGGGAGGAGTGGCGTCGTCGTCACTACTTTGGCAATCTCGACCCGTGGCGTATGGTGGCCAACAACCGATTCCAGGCTGAATTTGTGCCTGCTTTCGATGGTATGCGCGAGGATCCCTATGACAACCAGATGGGCGAAGCCTCGGCTGACGGACGCGGGTGCCACCAGCGCGAGATGCTCCGTTCGGTCGAACTCATCGAAATGCTCGAAGTCCCATTTTCGGACTAATCAACAGAAAGCTGTGATAAACTAACTCACGCATTACGTGCCCGAGTGGCGGAATTGGCAGACGCAGTGGACTCAAAATCCACCGTTGGCAACAACGTGCGAGTTCGAGTCTCGCCTCGGGCACCATACATGCAAGTGAGCGTTCAGGGGGGGTGCGGCCCCCTTTTTCGTGCCGAACTCGCGTGAGCGCGCGAAGCGTTAAGCAAACAGGCCTGTGGCCTGTTTGTAGCGGAGCGTGGCGAGGGCGCCATGCGCCCGAAGCCCGGGCTTCGCAAAGCGAAGGCCCTTTGAGTCTCGCCTCGGGCACCATACATGCAGCTGAGCGTTCAAGGGGGTTAAGACCCCCTTTTTCGTGTACGTAATGTGATAGCGCACTATACGTGTTATTATTCGCAGGGCGTTGTTCCCGCAATGCCCTAAAGAGGAACCCGAGGGTTCCCACCTTTTGGCGCCAATGAGCAGCTGACTGGTCATACAACTTAGATTCCCTTCCTCGTATCGAGGATGTCTATGTGTACGACCTGGTTGCAAAGAAGCGCCGGGTTATTTTTTTATGAATGGAGGTAGGGAAAATAGCTAAGTCTGATGACACCCGCATCAACGACGAGATCACTGCATCTTCGTGCCGTTTGATTGGCGTCGATGGCTCTCAGCTCGGCCTGTTCGCCATCCGCGATGCCCAGCGCGTCGCTGACGATCAGGGTCTCGACCTGGTCGAGATCGCTCCCAACGCGGAGCCGCCGGTCTGCAAGGTCATGGACTACGGTAAGTTCAAGTACCAGCAGGCCATGAAGGCCAAGGCCGCTCGTAAGAACCAGTCTAAGGTCGAGGTCAAGGAAATGAAGTTCCGACCCAAGATCGACGTTGGCGATTACGAGACCAAGAAGGGCCACGTTCTGCGTTTCCTCAAGAAGGGCGCACGCGTTAAGATCACCATCATGTTCCGCGGCCGTGAGATGGCTCACCCGGAGCAGGGTCTTAACGTTCTCGAGCGTCTCGCCGAGGATCTCAAGCCTTACGCTACGGTCGAGTCCAAGCCTAAGATGGAAGGCCGTAACATGCTTATGCTGCTCGCCCCGATTAAGGGCGCCTTCGATGAGGATAAAGCGGCAAGCGATACCAAGTAACTAGTGTTCTGTAACCGATTAAGGAGTATTTCATGCCTAAGATGAAGTCCCACAGCGGCACCAAGAAGCGTTTCCGCAAGACTGGCACCGGCAAGCTTATGCGCGCCAAGGCTTTCAAGAGCCACATCCTGAGCAAGAAGTCCACCAAGCGTAAGCGTGGCTTCCGTCAGGAGACCGAGATCGCCGCTGCCGACCGCAAGGTCATCAAGTCGCGTCTCGCCTAAGTTCGCGTTCCCGTTTTTCGTTTTACCGTCTAGGAGTTGATAGAACATGGCACGTATTAAGCGCGCTGTTGCCGCCAAGAAGAAGCGCCGTACCGTTATGCACCGTGCGAAGGGTTACTACGGTGCCGCTTCGCGTACTTACAAGCATGCTAAAGAGCAGGTCCAGCACTCCCTGCAGTATCAGTATCGTGATCGCCGCAACAAGAAGCGCGAGATCCGCTCTCTCTGGATCACCCGCATCAACGCTGCCGCTCGCCTGAACGACATCTCTTACTCTCAGTTCATGCACGGCCTGAAGGTTGCCGGCATCGAGCTCGACCGCAAGGTTCTGGCTCAGATGGCTTACGAGGACATCGAGTCCTTCAACGAGCTGGCTGCCATTGCCAAGAAGGCTCTCGAGGCTTAATTGCTTCTTGCATCTTAAAGGGGCGCTTCCAATCCGGAAGCGCCCCTTTTTGATTGATTAGGGATGTGATCGATTTGGGACGTAGCCAAACCGATCAATTCGATAGCGTCCGAGTTGCAAGAAAGAGCAGGTAGTGTATGTGTCAAAGATTTTTGACACTCTAATCTGCGCGCAGCCATCCGTATGGGTTTGATTTTGGGATTACGCTTTGCTTGCCGGCTTCTGTTGTGTAGCCGCCCAATAAGAGTTGAGATGCATTCGAAGGGAACGCCATGCAGCTGCCAAAACACCTTAAACAGTATCGACTCGATGCTGGTTTGTCCCAGGAGGATCTTGCAAGGCGCATTTTTGTAACACGTCAGACCATCAGTAATTGGGAGCGCGGTAAAACGTACCCCGACATCCAGAGTCTCCTACTGCTGTCTGAACAACTGGATGTAACGATTGACGAGCTTGTTAAAGGCGACATTTCAATAATTAGAGAAAGGGTTGAACGCGATAGGGGCACGCTCTATCGCTTGGGTGCGGGGATGTTGGCTGGGCTTCTTGCGTTTACCGTCTTTATGGCCTGGCTCATGTGGCAACAAAACCACGGGTGGGGGATGGTCCAGTGCGTTCCGACGATGGTGTTGGCAGGCGTCTTTGGTGCTGGCGCAATGTGCTGCGCGCTTGCAGCGGAACATATCAAGAAGAAGAATGATTTGGTGACGTATCAAGAGATATCCGACTTCTTGGACGGAAAGAAGGCGGACAGCGAAGAGACGAGGACGGGCTGGGCTTATGAGCATCCACAGCTTGCGAATGCCATCAAGTTTGCCGCAGCGGCTCTTATTGGACTAATCGTTTTTGAACTCGTTAACGCTGCTATGTCCCATTTCTAATGGGTATACAGCCATTAATGCGGCCGAAGCTTAACCGTTGGAAAACCGAAGGGCCGCTCTAATAGGGGGCCGCGGCCCTGTTCTTTCTAGGCTCTCACAGAGAGGGTCCCAACCTCATTTGTGTAGGAACCGTGGAGTCCCAGATTCCCGCCCGCGGGGGCCCTCCGGTCTGGCAATATATCTCCTTGCCGCGCGGC
>DXZW01000033.1 GCA_019419455.1 Collinsella sp.
TAACGCCTCGCGGTGACATCGTTTTTATGTCAACCTTGGTCTAACAGAGCCAAACGTTTTGAAGTAGCCTATGACATCGGAAAGATGCATAAAGTACGCGTCTTTTTTGAGCAGGTAGTAATCCCCGTGGTCGATACCGGGGTCGTCGCCCTTTCCGAGCCGGATATCAAAATAGCGAATGCCTTCGAGCAACTGCGTGGGAATGTAATCCTGCTGGCATTTTACTTGCGAGGATTGGGGCTCAGTGTCGTTGTCCACGCTGCAGGTGCCCGAATCGTGCGTACCCGGGATGCTCAGCTCGTCGAGGAACTTGTTGTCGTCGACGTATTTCATCCAACATGGCCCATCGACGTAGCTGCTGTACGTGATCCAGTCGAGGCTGCTAACCGTGGCATCGTTCTTTTTCATGTCGTAACCGATAAGTTCGAGCTCCCACGGAATGCTCTTACTCTTATGGCAGATCTTATTGTTGTCCTGGTCTTCGCCGTTCGATTCTATTGCCAGGTACTTAATGTCTTTTTTCTCGGTTTCTTTCTCGACCGTGCGGTCTCGGATGATATAGGTTCCGTTTGATTGACGCTCGAACGCAAAAGCGCGGCTGGGCTTGTTGTCATACTCGCCGCCCCATACGTGGATGACCTTTCCATCTTTGTCAGAGTCGTCGTCGACCGACCAAATGCTGTAGCCCGTCTTTTTATGCTCTTCGAAATTGAGCAAGGTGCGGATAGCATACCAGTTTGTATCGTCATTCTTGGTCGTTACGTTCTCAAGGATGAGCTTGCTGGACGTGCCGTCGTTAAACAGGTGGCAGACGTTGCCGCGAACGTTGCCGTCTTGGTTGACGCTCGCGGTGCGAAAATAGCCCGCGGGGCGAAGGCGAATGACGAACTTGTCGAGGGTGGCCGCCGGTGTGGGCGTGTCTTCTGCAAATGCCGCGCGCATGGGAAGGCCCAATCCCGCGGTTTCGGGCAGGCTTGCAAGCGGCGACAACGCCGCAAGTCCTAGGCCCAGCGTAAACGCTCGACGACTGATGGCGTGGTGTTCGGTCATAACTCCTCCATTCGCAGGGTGCGGTAATGCGCTCATTTTGGTCACTATACTGCCCGGATGTTTAAAGGTGTCGGCTTAAATTGTGTGCGCGGCGCTATAAATCGGCGGGCGGACGTGTTTGGGTGCTTGCCGTTTTCGTACCGTTGCCACATTTGGGGTGGTTCCGGCGTCCGGCATCCTCGCGTTCGTCAGGTGCCGGCATAAGAAAGGGAGGGTCGGTTTACCGGCCCTCCCTTAGTACGAAACGCTGGGGCACCGTCGCTTGTTTGCACTGCGCCCGTGTTTCCCGCTGCGCTCGCCAGTTGCTTAGCGCTTGATCTCGATATCGTCGAGCTTGACGTCCATGGCCTCGGTCTTGGCTTCGGCGATGTCGTCGGCAAATTCCAGAGACTTCATCATGGTCTCGACGGCGTCCTTGTGCTCCTCGACATTGTCGATGCTCACGTAAACGCTGCCGCCGCCTGCTTCGGTGAAGTACTCAGTCGTTACGCCGCCCGAGTGTGTATAGGAAGCGTTGCGCCAAGTCTTGCCGTTGTACTTGACGGGATCATTCTCGGTCCACTCAAAGTTGGCCTTCCATTTGGCCTCGTAGTCGAACAGCTCGTCAGCGTTCTTGTCAGAGTCGAAGACAGGGATGAAGCGATCGCTGGCGTGCTCGCTCTCGGTGAACTTAAACTGGGCCCTGTCGGCGGTGTCGCCGGCAACGTCGGTGATCTCGACGCCCTCGGGCACCTCGACCTTAAACCAAATGAAGTCGGTCCTCATATCCACGGCTGGCTTTTCTGCGCCGCCGCCACCGCCACTGCCGGTAGCGCCGCCGCTTCCGCCGCAACCCACCAGGGCAACCGCGGCAAGGAGACTGATGCAGAGTGTGAGAATCGCAAAGGCCTTCTTTTTCATGGTCGTGTCCTCCTCGATCTGTAACCGCCCATGGATTACCTGCCTTTACTGTACGCGTGGACGGCTCGCTAGGGTGGGCCATGTGTCCCATTCTGAGGGCCGGATTTGCGCCGACAAGTGGCAATATGCGCGGGTCCAAAAGAGGGGAGGGCCGATGCCTGTCGGCCCTCCCCGGGGTTGGGTGCCCGTTGCTTTAATGGGGCGCATGTGCGCAGGTGCGCGTAGGCGCGTGCGGGTGTCCCGTTACTTGAGCTCGATGCTCGAAATCTCGACTTCGCGCGCCTCGGAAACTGCCTCTGCCATGTCATCGGGGAACTCGATGGAGTTGAGGAGCGTCTCGGCTTCTTTCTTGTGCTGGTCGAAGTTCGAGATGAGGACGTAGACGCTTCCCGGCTCAACGTCGGTAAAAAGCATGGTTGAGATGCCGCTGTTGTCCTCGTATGTTCCGACGAGCCACGTCCTGCCGTTATACTCGACGGACCCGCCATCCTTCCACTGGAACGTATCCCCCTTCTTTTCTGCCTGGTCGGCGTGGGATTCCTCGGCTGTCATCGCTTTTTTCCAAACGGGGATAAAGCGATCGGCCGAGGCGTTCTCGTCTTCGGGGAAGGTGAGCTGGACCCTGTCGGCATTCTTGCCGGCGGAGTCGCTTACGCCGACGCCCTCGGGCATCTCGACCTTAAACCAGATAAAGTCGGTCTTCTTGGCGACGGGGGGCCTTTTCCTTGCTCTCGCTCTTGGAGGCGCTGCCGCCGCCCGATGCGTTCCCGCCGCAGCCGACAAGGACAAACGCGGCAAAGAGGGCGATGCAAAGGGAAAGGATCGATAGGGTCTTTTTCTTCATGGTGGCGTCCTCCTTGTCTGCCAGGGACATCGTGTGCCGCGGATCGCTGGGGCGGCGGCGACGCATGCACATGATGCCTTTGTTTACTGTGCGGTTATTCCTCCATTCGTCGTCCGGTGCCGTGATGAGCTTGCCCCAACATAGGGCTCCTTACCTATATGTATGCCCCAGTTGCCGCTGCCCGGAAGTCTCGAAAGGTGGGCCATGTGTCCCATGTTTGCGGTGCCGACGCCTATCGTTCGTCATAGTAATCCGCGATGGCCAGGTGCGCTGACGCTCGAGTACTTATGGGCTAGACTTAGCAGCATTATGTGATCGATGCGGTCGGTCGGCGGTTGCCACCCGACCGATGTATATGACTTGAAGGTGCATGTGTATGAGCCAAGAGATGATGGACAAGACCTGCCGCGGGTTTGCCGAGGCGCTGGCTGCGCGCGAGCCGGTTCCCGGCGGTGGCAGCGCGAGCGCCTTTGTGGGCGCGCTGGGCGCCTCGCTGTGCGGAATGGTTGCCCGCTACGGTGCGACCAATCCCGCGCTTGCTGATCGTGCGGATGACCTGACGCGTGCGTTTGCCCATGCTGATGAGCTGGCCCAGGAGCTTGTCGAGTTGGTTGCCGAGGACGTTCGTGCCTATGGGCGGGTGTCCGCGGCGTACGGTATTCCGCGTGACGATCCGACTCGAGCGACCGCGATTCAGGATGCGCTGCATGTGGCCGCTATGCCGCCGTATCGCATTATGGATGCCTGTGGACGCGCGCTGGCACTGCTCGAGGACATGGCCGATAAGGGATCGCGCCAGCTGCTGTCTGATGTGGCGTGCGGCGCCGTGTTCTGCCGTGCCGCTATGCAGGGCGCGAGCTTGACGCTCTTTGCGAACACCACGTCTATGAGGGATCGAGCACGCGCCGAGGAGCTCGAGGCAGCGTGCGATGAACTGCTCGACACATGGTTGCCGCGCGCCGATGCGCTGGCGCGCCGCGCCGCCGACGCTGCAAGGAAGAGAGGATAGCCATGGCTGAGCTGCTGAAGGGTGCTCCCGTCGCCCGCGCGTTGACTGAGGAACTTGCTACTCGCTGCGTGGCTCTGCGCGAGCGGGGCGTTGTTCCGATGTTGGCTATCGTGCGTGTAGGTGAACGCGAGGACGACCTATCCTACGAGCGCGGTGCCCTCAAGCGCTGCGAGAAGGTTGGCATTGAGGCTCGCCGCATTTTGCTTCCTGCCGATGTTTCGCAGGACGAGCTGATGGCTGCAATCGAGGGCATCAATGCCGACCCTGCTGTTCATGGCTGCCTGATGTTTCGTCCGTTGCCCGCTGGGCTTGACGAGGATGCAGTTGCCGCAGCACTCGATCCTGCCAAGGATGTTGACTCCATGACGCCGGCCTCGCTGCTCACCACGCTTTCGGGGCGTGGCGAGGGTTTTGCTCCTTGCACGGCTGAGGCCGTGTTGGCGCTACTGGATCATTACGGCGTTGAGCTGGATGGGGCCAAGGTCGCGGTCGTTGGTCGGTCGCTGGTGATTGGCCGTCCTGTTGCCGCCATGCTTACGACTCGCAATGCGACCGTGACGACGTGCCATACGCATACGCGTGACCTTGCTGCCGAGTGCCGTGCGGCTGATATTGTGGTTGCGGCCGTTGGACGCGCGCGCACGATTGGCGCGGATGCGGTTCGCGAGGGCCAGACGATCATCGATGTGGGCATTAACTGGGACGAGGCCGCCGGCAAGCTGGTCGGCGACGTCGATTTTGATGCTGCAGAGCCGATCGTTGGCTCAATTACTCCCGTGCCGGGTGGCGTGGGCGCCGTGACGACGGCGATCCTCGCCAAACACGTGATCGAAGCGGCCGAGCGCGCGTCGAAATAGGCGTTTTGAAGCTGTTTAGGGGGTTAGTTCTTTAGCTCGTGGACAAAAAATGCCAAATATGAGTAGTGTTGCCAAGATACTCACATATATTTTAGGCTAATTTGGCTCTCTAACGATATTTATTATCGATAGAGAACCTATTTTATTGGACCTATGAGGAATTACATCATCTAATTTTTGAACAAATGTAGACTTTCGACACCCATGCGTAGCAAAATTGCTGCTACTAAATTGGTGACAGTACTCATATTTGGCATTTTTTGACCACAGGGGCTGCCGGGGCGGCGGTTTCGCCCTTTCTGCGCCGAAGCGATACACTGTTATCGTTTGATTTCTTCGCTCAAGGAGGATGCGCATGCCGTGCACAACGATTTTGGTTGGTAAGAACGCGAGCTACGACGGGTCGACCCTGGTCGCGCGTAACGAGGACTCGTCCAACGGGGTGTTTGAGCCCAAGCGTATGCGCGTGGTGCATCCCGACGAGCAGCCGCGCGTCTACACGAGCGTCCTGAGTCACCTGACCGTTGAACTGCCCGATAACCCCATGCGCTACACGAGCGTCCCCGATGTTGTCCCGGGCCACGGCATCTGGGCCGAGGCCGGTTTCAACGAGCTCAATGTAGGCATGTCCGCAACCGAGACGCTCACCACCAACGAGCGCGTCCGCGGCGCCGACCCGCTTGTGGACTACCTGCCCGCCAAGGGCAACGAAGGCGAGGATGGATACGTTCCGGCGCAGCCCGGTGGCTTGGGCGAGGAGGACATGGTGACCCTGGTCCTGCCGTATGCCAAGTCCGCTCGCGACGGCGTTCGTATCCTGGGTGATCTGCTCGAGCGCTACGGCACCTACGAGAACAACGGCATCGCCTTTAGCGACGTGGACGAGATCTGGTGGCTCGAGACCATCGGCGGCCACCACTGGATCGCCAAGCGCGTGCCCGATGACGCCTATGTGACCATGCCCAACCAGCTGGGTATCGACAGCTTTGACCTGGACGACGCCGAGGGCGCCCAGACCGACCACATGTGCTCCGCCGATCTGCGCTCCTGGATGGCCGAGTGGCATCTGGACCTGACGCTGGGTGTCGAGGGCGACGGCCCGGCGACGGTATTCAACCCGCGCGAGGCCTTTGGCTCGCACAGCGACAGCGACCACGTCTACAACACGCCGCGCGCCTGGTACATGCAGCGCTGCCTCAACCCCAGCGATGTGTGGGACGGCCCCGACGCCGACTACACGCCCGAGAGCGACGATATCCCCTGGAGCCGCGTGCCCGAGCGCAAGGTGACCATCGAGGACATCAAGTACGTGCTTTCGAGCCACTACCAGGGCACGGAGTACGACTGCTACGGCAGCAAGGGCACGCCCGCTACGCGTGGCGCCTATCGCCCCATCGGCATCAACCGCAACAGCCAGCTCGCCGTGTTGCAGCTGCGCCCCTATGCGCAGCCGGCCTACCGCGCCGTGCAGTGGATGGCCTTTGGCTCCAACTCGTTTAACGCGCTGGTTCCGCTGTACGCCAACGTCGAGACCATGCCCGAGTACTATGCCGACACGCAGGCTCGCGTGACGTCCGAAAACTTCTACTGGGCCAACCGCCTGATCGGCGCGCTGGCCGACGTCCGCTTCCATGAGTGCGGCCGCGCAGTCGAGGATTATCAGGAGAAGGTCGGCGGCATGGGCCACAAGCAGATTCATGACGTCGACGCTGCCGTAGCCGTTCTGCCCGAGGCCGAGGTGCCTGCCGAGCTTGCACGCGCCAACGAGGAGTTTGCCGAGCTCGTGCGCGTGGAGACCGATGCCCTGTTGGGCAAGGTGCTCTACACCACGAGCTGCGCCATGAAGAACTCTTTCGCGATGAACGACAACGTGAGATAGGGATTTCCCGTCGATCGAATAGCGCTAAAACGCTTTGTCGCTTTCACTCAATCTTGGGTACAAGAAGGCCAATGCAGTTGTTCATGATTGGAGCCAACCATGGTTATGAAACTCGATCAGCTTGTTAACGGCGCCATTAACGTGGGCTTCGGTGCCGCCGCCGTTGCCGTCGAGGGCGGCAAGAAGGTCCTCGACGACCTCGGTACCAAGGGCGAGCAGGTCCGCAAGGATGCCGGCACCCCCGATATCGCCCGCAGCGTGTCCGATATGTTCGAGCAGGCGGGTGGCACCATCTCCGACCTGACCGAGCGCCTGGGCATGCAGGGCGAGACTGCGGCCCAGCGCGTGCTCGATGAGCTCATCCTGGCTCGCGTCCGCGTTATGACCGCCCCCGAGCGCACGGCCTTCCTGGCTCATGTGCGCGATATCGTCGATTCGGTCGAGGACAACGTGACCTCGGTGCCCGTCGAGTCCGTTGAGCCCGACGATGCGAAGGATACCGAAGAGGCCGAGTAGCAGCGCAGATGGCAGATTCCACTACCGATTACAACAATCTAGATCCCTTGGGTGACGAGGCGGCGGTTGTCGATGAGGTCGATGCCGCCGTCTCGGGCGCTCGCAAGAAGCCGCGCGCTGTCGATATGGTCCCCGAAGAGCCCGACGCGATGGCGCCGGACGAGGAATACCAACTCACGCCGGCAGGTCGTCGTGAGCGCATTGGGCAGATTGTTCGCCTGATCAAAAAGTATCGCGTGTGGGACAACCTCACGCCGGTGCGCCTGCGCCGTCTGCTCGAAGAGCTCGGCCCCATGTTCGTCAAGATGGGGCAGATTCTGGCTAACCGTTCCGAGATTTTGCCGCAGCGGTTTTGCGACGAGCTGCGTCGCCTGCGCTCCGACGTGGAGCCGGTGCCGTATGAGGTAGTGCTCCGCTGTCTAGAAGAGGAGTACGGCCAGCGCTTGGGGCAGATGTTCGACGCGATCGACCCCAACCCGCTCGGAAGCGCGTCGCTCGCGCAGGTACACCGTGCCCGCCTGGTGACGGGCGAGGACGTGGCCGTTAAGGTGCAGCGTCCCGGCGCGCAACAGGTCATGGCGCAGGACATCGACATCATCCGTTCGGTGGTGCGCATCGTTTCCAAGTTCGTCAACACCGACCAGTTTGTTGACTTACACGCCGTCGTCGAGGAGCTGTGGGCCTCGTTTCGCGAGGAGACCAACTTTTTGGCCGAGGCCAAAAACCTCAACGATTTCTATGACTTCCACAAAAGCGTGCATGGCGTGTCGTGTCCCAAATCCTACTTGGACCTTTGCACCGAACACGTCGTGGTCATGGACTACATTGACGGCATCTCGATTGCCGATCCCGAGCGCCTGGTAGCTGAGGGCTATGACCTGGAAAAGATCGGTGCCGCAATCGTCGAGGACTATTCGACGCAGGTGCTCGACGACGGCTTTTTCCATGCCGACCCGCATGCGGGAAACATCATCCTCAAAGACGGAATTGTCTACTTTATCGACTTGGGCATGGTCGGACGCATGTCGAGCCACGACCGTGGCATCGTCAAGGATATGATCTTTGCCGTGGCCGAGGGCGACGTGCCAAAGCTCAAGGATTCGCTCATGCGCTTTGCCGTGACGCGCGGCGATTCGGCCGAGCTTGACCATTCGGCCTTTTTGTCCGACTTGGACTTTATTGTTGCCGACTTTGCCGGGCTCGACCTTAAAGACCTGGATATCGGCGAGTTTTTGACCTCGCTGTTAAACCTCGCGCGCAAAAATGACGTTGAGCTGCCGAGCGTGGTGACGATGTTCGCCCGCGGCATGGTGACGCTCGAGGGCCTGTTGACCGAGTACATGCCCAACGTCAACATGATCCAGATCATCCAGACGCATATTAAAAACGAGAAAAGCACCTATGCGCGCATGCGCGAGATGAGCCGCGACTTTGCAGCGAGCAGTTATCGCGCGGCGAAGGGCTCGCTCGAGGCGGCCGAGTATCTGGGCTTGGCTTCGCGTATGCTTACGCGCGGCCAGCTTAAGGTAAACACGCAGATCATGAGCAGCGATAAGGCGCTGCGACAGCTAGGTGGGATTATCGACCGCATGTCGATGGCAATTGTGATCGCCGGTCTGTTTATCGGTTCGTCGGTGGTGTACTACGCGCGCATCGAGCCGGTTGTGTTTGGTATCCCGGTCATTGGCTTTATGGGCTACGTGAGCGCGCTGGTGCTGGCGCTTATGCTGGGCCGCAATATCTGGCTCAACAGTCACGGCGGCAAGCACTAGAGGCTGCGGCCGTCACCGCATTTTCCTATCGCAAACAATAGCTTTTACCTTGGGCTTCGCCTGCGTGCGAGGCCCTTTTGCGTGATATCATTTTGACGGTAATAATCGATGGCCTAGATGGTGGTGCGGAGACGCACGAATGCGCGGTTATCCTGCGCATTTGGGAGAATCGGGGTGCAAGTCCCCAGCTGTACCAGTAACCGTAATTCCTCTTGGCTCGGGATGCTCGCGTCGCAGATCGGACGACGTGCCCGAGTCGTTAAGGTTAAGTCGGATCGCCTCCCGTCTTGCATGCGGCTGCGGCTTTTGCCGCCGGTGTGCATAGGGCTCTGGAGGGAAGGGGGACCCCGATGGGGGAACTCGAGCGCAACATGCGCGATGACGTGGGGCAGTCTCAAGGCAACGCTCCAAGTACAGACAGTAGGAGACAAAAGGATATGTTTGAGGACGAGCGCCAGCGCGTCTCGCATCGCCGTGGCGCGATTGCACGCGGTGTAGCCAAGCGCGGCCTGGTGGCATTCCTGGCCTTCGCGATGGCCTTTGGCACCACGCCGGCTCAGCTGTGGGCCGAGGGCGCCGAGGGTATTGCCGAGGCTGTGGCTCAGGCTGCGACGCCGGGCGAGGACGCAGCGCTTGCGGGCGGTACCGCTGAGCAGAGCGGCGCCGAGGTTTCGGATTCCGAGGGCGCGCCTGCAGCTAGTGCAGCCATAACAGAGGCAGCAACTGGCGGCGAAGGCTCGGCGACGGGGGAGAGCCCTGCCACGAGCGAGCAGTCTTCGACGGCATCCGCTGGCCAAGCGGGATCTGCCGCCGCGGCTGCCGTTCAGACAGAGAACCCGACAGAAACCGGCGATGTCGCCAAGAAGCAGGTCGAGGTCTCGTTCTCGATTATCGGCACCGATGCTGACGGCAAGGCTCAGACCTGGGTGGCACCTACGCAGCTCAAGCTCGACGAGGGCGCGACGGCTGCGGATGCCTTCGTTAAGCTGCAGCAGAAGACGGGCTTTAAAGCGGATTACGAACCGAACACGGCATACGGCTTCTACCTCAAAAGCATCACATCTCCGAGCGATGGTCGCACGCTTGCCTACGATCCGACGACTTATGCCTTCTGGCAGCTGTTCGTCGACGGCGCGTCTTCCTCGGTTGGCGCGAGCAGCGTCAAGCTCACCCAGGGGCAGAAGATTGAGTTTGCCTATACGGCTGGTAGCTCGTCCCCTGTCGTTAAGGACCAGGTTGCCGCAAATGTGACCGTCATTGGTCGCGATGCCCAGGGCAAGACTCAGACTTGGGTCGATAACGCGCAGTATGTGGTGACGTCCGGCTCGAGCGCGCTTGACCTTACGAAGGTCGCGCTCGAGGCGAATGATATTGACGCCGTTGCTGCGGGCTCCTTCATTCTGAGCCTTAAGTACAACGGTGTTGAGCTGGGTACGCCCCAAGATTATTCGACCTATTGGCAGCTGTTTATCAACGGCAAGTCGAGTGACTATACGGCGGACAATGTCACCATCCATGCCGGCGATACCGTCACGTGGTTCTACGGTGGCTGGGGCGACCAGTTGCCGTCCGATTCTGTCTATGCTTCTGTTCAGGTTCTCGGTAAGGACAAGGACGGCAAGCAGCAGGTTTGGGCTTCGACGGGTCAGACGAGTCTCAAGGCGGGCTCTACTGCCAAGGATCTCCTTGAGCAGACCGGCCTTAAGCTCGATGCTAGCGAATCGTCTTGGGGCTGGTTCCTCAACGGTATTACTTCGCCGTTCGACAGTAAGTCCTATGGCTGGGATGCTGCGACCAAGAGCTATTGGCGCTTCTACGTAAATGGCAAGTTCGCCGACGTTGGCGCCGGTGCCTACAAGCTCCAGGAGGGTGACGCCGTCACCTTTATGTATGGTGCTGACGCCGATGCCCTCCCCGGTCAGGTGCTTGGATCCGCCGATGTTATCGGTCCCGATGTCAACGGCAACAATACTCGCTGGGGCTCGGCAAGCAGTGTTTCTTTGCCTGAAGGCTCTACTGCCCAGAACCTTATTGAGACGGTTCTGAAGGCCAAGGGCGTTACGTACAACGGCTCCCAGAGTGGCGAGTACTGGTTCCTCAATTCCATCAAATCGCCGTTCGAAGACAAGTCGTACGGTTATGATGCTGCGACCAATAAATATTGGCACCTGTATATCAATGGAGAGCCCTCCTTACTCTGCGCCAATCAGATTACGCTCAAGAGCGGCGATAAGGTCACGCTTGCCTATACCACCGACGATTCGCCCATGCCCGATCCCGACAAGGTTGTCGTGGACCCGAGTGCGACGACTCCTGATTGGGATGCCGAGTGGGCCGGCTACGGCAACAGTGGCAACGGTTCGACCGTAACGGATGCCAAGACGCCTGCGCAGGCCGCCGGTCTTAAGTGGGCCTTCGATTGGAAGGCCGAGTCTGGTCAGCAGTATGCCAACTGCAGCGAACCTGTCATCGCCAACGGTTTTGTGTACATCGCGACCGAGAACGAGCTCATTAAGATCGATTCGTTCACGGGCAAAAAGGTTGCCTCTGCGCCGCTTGCCTCCAAGGTGAGCTATACCTCTCGTCCGATCTATACCAATGGCCTTATCATTGTTCCGCTCAACGGCGGTGCGGTCCAGGCGATTACTGCAGACAAGCTGATCTGCAAGTGGCTGACGCCTGGTTTGACGGACTTGACGCAGAACTCCTGCACCGTCGTTTCGGACGGCGAGTACGTTTATGTTGGTACGGTCGATATTTCGTATGACGCGAACTACAACGCGACCTACGGCAACGGCTCCTTTGCGCGCATTAAGATTGCCACGGGTGAAGTCTCTTGGCAGAACATTGATGCTTCCGAGGGCTATTATTGGACTGGTGCTGCGCTGACGGATAAGTACACCATTGTTCCTACGAGCGCGGGCACGCTTAAGTGCATTAATAAGACGACGGGCGCTGTCGTTTCGACCATGAAGCTCGGCGCTGTTGCAAATGCCGATTGCATTGCCGATCCGTCCAATGGTTCGACCTTCTATCAGATGACGCACGACGGAAAGCTCCATGTGATTTCGCTTTCGGCGAAGGGCGTACTGAGCGAGCAGAAGACGGTTGATCTGGGCCTTGCGAATAATCTGAGCGCCCCTGCGGTGTCTGGTGACAATCTGATCGTCGGCGGACAGACGGCTACGGGCTCTGCTCTGGTTCTCTATAACCTGAAGACGGGTAAGACCACGATGGTCGCTGCTGCCGACGGCAAGGCGCTGCCGGCTGGTCTCAACGGTATTGCTGCTACTCCGCTGGTGAGTGTTCAGGGCGGCAAGACCTATGTGTACTTTACCGTTAACAGCGCGGATAGCAAGGATTACGTCAACTACTCTGCTGGTGGTGGCGTGTATCGCTATACGCTCGGCGATGCAGAGGCGACGCAGATTTATGATGCGGCTGGCCATTACCAGTACTGTGACTCTCCGGTCATTGCCGATGCTTCTGGCAATCTCTACTACATTAATGATTCGGGTACGCTGTTTAAGCTTGGAGCTGTCGAGTCTTGGACGGTTGCCTTTAATTCCAACGGCGGGTCTGCTTGCGACACTAAGTTTGTTGCTACGGCCGACGGTAAGCTGGTCAAGCCGGCCGACCCGACGCGCGATGGCTACACTTTCGGCGGTTGGTATACCGATGAGGCTTGCACGCAGGCGTATGACTTTAGCACGCCGGTGACGGCCAATCTGACGCTGTATGCCAAGTGGACCAAGAATGCTGTTAACCCTGGCGGTAATGGCGGAGCTGGTTCCAACGGCGGTAGCGGTTCTGGTACCGGTTCCGGCACTGGCGCCGGCGCGGGTTCTGGCTCCGGCTCGAAGGGCGGCGCTATTGCCCCGGGCAAGAAGCCGGTGACCAAGACGACGGTGTCGACCAAGAGCGAGACCAAGGACAACAAGTCCAACAAGAAGGACTCCGATAAGTCCGATAAGAAGGACGAGAAGAAGTCTGACAAGAAGGACAGCAAGTCCGATAAGAAGTCCGATTCCAAGTCCGATACGGGTGCTGCTTCCACGACCACTGCTAAGAAGTTCTCTGGTGCTTCCGAGCAGGAGTCTGGCGCCAATCCGCTCGCCATTGTTGGCGTTGCCGCCGGCGTCATCGGACTCGCCATCGTCGGCGTGTTCGTGTTCACCAAACGTCGGTAGGTGAGGGCTGTGTCCAATAAATCCAAGGACGCTGACCCCAAGCAACCAGATTCTTCGTTCATTCAGTTCGACGATGCAAAGCAAAAGGGCGCCGCTTCGGCGGCGTCCGCCCCTCGTCGCAAGGCGCTCCTCGGCGTTCTGACTGCCGCGTGCACCATTCTGATCGTCGTCTCGCTGGGTTTCGTCCATCCTTCCACAAGCGGTGCCTGGTCCATCGACTGGATCGTTCAGACTGTGACGGGGGAGAGCGTCGTCACCAAGGACACCAAAGCGTCTGGCTCGACTACGACTTCGGGCGAGGCCAGTTCCAAGGGCTCCAAGTCATCGAATGACGCAAAAGATGAGTCCAAGTCCAAGGACGATTCCGAGTCTTCGCACAAGGAATCGGATAAAAGCTCGGATAGCAAGAAGTCTGAGGACCAGGACGGCAAGAAGTCTGGCGATAAATCTGCTGCCCAAAATACGGGAGCCGGTGATACTTCCAATGTGTCTGGCGGTGCTTCTTCGGGCGGTGGCCAGTCGTCTAATGGGGCCTCCAGCTCTAATGGCGGAAGCGCTCCCTCGGGCGGACAGGGCGGCTCGCAGGAGTCCAACTACGTAACGGTGACGGTTTCGGTCACATCGAGCGCTGTGGGCAATCCTGTGTCCTCTGGTGGCACCTTTACCTTTAACGAAGGCGCTACCGTTTACGATGCCCTGTGCGCGCTGGGCCTTTCTGTCAACGCACACAGCTCGTCGTACGGCACGTATGTTTCCGCGATTGGTGGTTTGGCCGAGAAACAGCACGGCGGCACGAGCGGCTGGATGTACTCCGTCAACGGCACAACGCCCATGACGGCCTGCAGCAACTATGTTCTCTCAAACGGCGACAACGTAGTCTGGTATTACGTAACAGGCTAGAGGCCTCGACATAGCGCGCCAGACGGGCGGTTCGGACAAACATCCGGGCTGCCCGTTTTTCATGCGTAGAGGACTGGGTCGCCGGGTCTCTCGGCAAACAAAAAACCGGTTGGAACGGGAATTCCAACCGGTTATACATTCAAGCAAATAGTGAATCGACTACGACCGTGCGCCCTCGAGGAAGAAGCGGCGGCTAAAGTAGTTGTACCAGGTGACCAGGAACGTAGCGATGGCCTTCATGGCCTGGTAGCCGATGCTCAAAAACGTGACGCCCACAAACATGTACAGGTCGTTGAGACCCAGGCCAATCACCGACAGGATGGTGAAAATCGTGAACTCGCGCTTGCGGCTCATGCCCTCGCGGTGGTCGAACACGTACTTCATGCTGAGCCAGTAGTTGACCACGACGGACGTGATAAACGAGACCGTGGTGCTCAACAAAAAGTCGAGGTGGAACAGCTCGACGAGCGCAATGAGCATGCCCCAGTCGATGCCAAAGGAGATAAGGCCCACGACAGCGAACTTGAGGAACTGCTTGGTATGAGGTTGTGCCAGTGCCTTGCGCACGTAATCACATCCAATGCGTTGATGAATCGAGCAAGGAGTTACTTTAGAGCTTTTGCACGGGAAACGTAAGGTCTTTGGCAAGAACTATATGAACTCGCCAAATTTTCAAGAGGTAATCCGCAAACGTTGAAAAATTGCCCGTAAACGAACGATGCCCACGGGCGATACTGTACTGAGTGCGCATTGTCCGTGGGCATCGTAAGGCTGTAAGGTTGCGAGTTACTTGGTCTCGTCTCCCTCCAGGAAGATCTTTCGGGTCACAAAGTTGTAGACCATGACAAGCGCGGTGGCGCAGATCTTGGCGATATTGGCCTCGAGTCCCAGGCCGGCGTTGAGTGTCAGCACGATACCGTCGTTGAGTGCCAGGCCGATCACGGACAGCACGACAAAGATGATGAACTCGCGGCGGCGGCTCATGCCTTCCTTGTGCGCAAACACGTACTTCATGCTTGCGAGGTAGTTAAAGATGAGCGAGACGATAAAGCCACTGGTGTTGGCGATTAGGATGTTGAGGCCCAGACCGTAGTGGAGCAGATTCATAATGCCAAAGTCGATAACCGTGGCAATGACACCGACGACGCCAAATTTCATGATCTGCGCAAGGAGCTTTTGCATGGTACCTGCCTTATGGTGGCGCCGGGGCGCCGCGGGGATGACAAACTCAGCAAGTTTAGCCAATCCCCACGGGTGGTGCTAGGCGCGCTCCTCGATAGCACCGTTTCTATATGCATCGAGCAGCTGGCGCAGGTCCTGGATCTGGCTGCGGATCTTGGCACCGGAATCGGTGTCGCTCACCATGCGGCGACGGTCGGCCTCGTCAAAGCGGTTGGTCTCGCTTTCGATATCGACGTTGCGGGTGAGTGCCTCGGCAACCGTCGTAAAGGCCCGGTGCGACTTGAGGCGGCAGCCGCGCGAGCTCGAGATGAGCGTATAGCCGGCGATACCCGTCTTGGGATGGTAAGCGCGGCAGAAGCCGCCATCGATGACCAGCAGCTTGCCCTCGGCGCGGATGGGCTGCTCGCCCTTGGTGGTTTTAACGGGCGTGTGGCCGTTGATGATGTGGCCGGTCGGTGAACATGCCATGGGCGTGACGCCAAACTCGCGCATGATGTCGTCGCAGACCGAGGGCGACTTGGTAAGCGTAAAGTACGGGTCCATCGGCTCGACCCAGGTGCTCTTATCGGCGATATAGGCGCGCTCAAAGGTACGCACCAGGCGTCCGCTGGCGGGTGAGTTAAAGCCAATCCACAGGTACCACATCCAGTCGAGAGCGTCGCGGTCGCCCACACGCCAGGCGCGGCGGGCGATGTAGTCGCAAAAATCGAGATAATCGCGGCCAGTGTGCCAGGTGCCCAGGCAGTTCATGCTGCTAAAGGTGCCGTCTTCGTTGAGTGGCACGCAGCCATGGAACAGCAGGTTGCCGTTGGCAACCTTGTACATCGAGCCGTGGGAATAGAGGAAATCGATATGGCGATGCAGGTGATCGGCGGTGACAAACTCGGACACGAGCTTGTCGATGATGTGCTGCTCCTGAGACGTGAGCGTATAGGGGTCCGCCGGGTCGACGGTGGGGAAGTCGTTGGTCGTGAGCGGCCACACGCTGCCGTCGGCGAGCGTGACCGTGCCGGTGTCGTGTTCGATCTTGTCGAGTAACAGGCGGTCGGTCATGTCGAACTCGGGATGGCGCTGGATAATCTGGCCCTCGAGCTTAAAGAGCAGCACGTTGATGGCCTTGATCAGCGGGGTGATGGACTCGCCGGCGGTGTAGGTGGCATCAGCAAAGGCGACAAGTTCACGCAGCGAGATGCCGTAGTCGTTCTCCAGGATCTCGTAGTTGTCGTAGCGTAGGTTGTTGCGCAGCACCGTGGCGATGCAGGCAGGTTCACCGGCCGCAGCGCCCATCCACAGCAGGTCGTGGTTGCCCCACTGGATGTCGAGTGAATGGTAGGTGAGCAGGCGGTCCATAATCTTGGCCGCGCCGCCACCGCGGTCGAAGATATCGCCCACCAGGTGCAGGTGGTCGACGGCCAGGCGCTTGATGAGCGAGGCGAGCGACTCGATAAAGTCGTCGGCGCTGGCGGTCTCTAGGATGGACTCCACGATGCGCTCGTGATAGCGCACGCGATAGTTGTTCTCGTCCGGATGCGTGTGTAGCAGCTCGTCGATGATGTAGGCGTAATCGCGTGGGATGGCCTTACGCACCTTGGAGCGCGTATAGCGGCTCGAAAGCGAGCGGGCGACCATGATGAGCTGGTCAAGCATCGTCTTGTACCAGGTGGGCGAGTCCTCGCGCTGGCTGCGGACCAGCTCGATCTTCTCGCGCGGGTAGTAGATGAGCGTGCACAGCTCGCCCTTCTCGTCAAAGGAGAGCGTTTCGCCAAAGATTTCGTCGACATGCTCGCGCACGACGCCCGAGCAGTTGTTGAGGATGTGCATAAAGGCTTCGTACTCGCCATGCACGTCGCTCATAAAATGCTCAGTGCCTTTGGGCAGGTTGAGGATGGCCGAGAGGTTGATGATCTCGGTAAACGCGGATTGCTCGGTGGGAAACTGTCTCGACAGCAGGCGCAGATACTTGAAGTCTTGCGGATTGCGATCGAATGCGACCATGAAACACCTTCCGATAGGGCTGGTAAAACTGATAAACAGCGTAAAACGTTTATCAGTATGCGCCGCTTTTGTTTCGATTGGGGATGGGCGGCCGAATTGTTAGCCGAACGGTTTGGTAAATCGATTTAGTGGAGGTAGATATGGCGGTTGAGTGGAGACGATAGAGGGTGTTTTCTCAGATATTTATGCGTGGGGTCGGTGGAAACGATGGTGGTAAAGATGTTCGCTATTTTTGGTTCGATTTGGTAAATAGTGGACATATGTACCGTATGTAGGCTCACTGTGCGATAATTTGCGCAGCAATGAGTAAGGAGCCTCATATGAGTGATTTTGTCCTGACCTGTGAATCCGCCGCCGATCGAACTCGGGAGTTCTTTGAATCGCGCAATATCCCTGTCGTGTGTTTTCATTACGAGATCGACGATGTTGTCTATACGGACGATCTGTATCAGTCGATTACGCCGGACGAGTTTTTTTGCCCAGATTGCCGCAGGCGCCATGCCCAAGACGTCTCAGGTGAGCGTGGGTGAGTACGAGGAGTTTTGGGAGCCGCTTGTTGCCGAGGGTAAAGACGTGCTGCACCTGACGTTGTCGTCGGGTATTTCGGGTACGTATGGCTCGGCTTGCGTTGCGGCGCAGATGCTCGCGGATCGCTATCCCCAGGGCGGCAAGGTGCGCGTCATCGATTCGCTGGCGGCGTCTTCGGGCTTTGGCCTGCTGGCGGAATGTGCCGCCGACGTGCGCGATAGCGGGGCTTCACTCGACGAGACGGCTGCCTGGATCGAGGAGCACAAGCTCAACCTGCACCACTGGTTCTTCTCGACCGATCTGTCGAGCTACCTGCGCGGCGGTCGCATTTCGGCTGCGAGCGCGATCATCGGCACGGCGCTTAAGATTTGCCCGCTTATGACGGTCGATTGCGAAGGTGGGCTGTCGCCACGTGAGAAGATTCGCACTAAGAAGCGCGCGATTTCCGAGATGGCTAAGACCATGATGGCACACATGCAGGACGGTGCGGATTATTCGGGTAAGTGCGTCATGTCGCACTCGGCGTGCCGCGAGGATGCCGAGGCAGTTGCGGCGCTGATCGAGGAACAGATTCCGCAGCTTAAAGGCAAGATTGAGATCAATAACATCGGTACTCTGATTGGCTCGCATACCGGACCTGGCACGGTGGCGCTCTTCTTTATGGGCGACAAACGCGTGGATTAATTTGCCCCACCACATCGCTGCATGATTGCTCAAACGAAAACGGCCCGCCTCACGTTTGTGGGGCGGGCCTTGCTGTTGGGGTTAGCGTTTCTTTCCGCGGAAGAAGAAGCCGTGCAGTGACGGCTTGAGGCCGCGGTTGGCGCGATGCTCCTCGACGCGCTCGTGGATCGAAGCGACGCGCTCGATGACTTCGTCGGGAATCGGCACGTCGGGATTCATGTTCTCGACCTGGCTGACCTCGGCGGCGGAGACCTGGTCGATAATGGGCACATCGTCGTGCGAGATGACAGGTGTGGCGTCTTCCTTCATCTTGCGATAACGCTGCATCATGTCGGTCTGTAGCTGCTGGGCCGAAGGCGGCGTCCAGATGATGGCGTTGGCGCCGGCGGCGATGGTTTCACGGATGCTCTCGGACGTCTTGCCGCCCGGCGCGATGAGCGGCAGGTTGGGATAGTGCTTGCGCAGCTCGCGTAGGACCTGGGGCGTGTTCTTGCCGGCGGCGATGTTGAGAATCTTGGCTCCAGCGCGCACCTTGGCGTGGGCATCGTCGTCGCAGCGAACGACCGTAGCGATGACGGGGATGTCGGCAATGTTAGTGATGTGCTCGACCATTTCGGCGGTGGCGGGGGAGTTGACCACACAGCCCGCCGCGCCCTGCATCTCGGAGACGGCTGCCATCTGAACGGAGCGCTTGCCGGTGGTAGTGCCACCGCCCACGCCTACGAAGACCGGGCACTCGGCGACGGTCAGCAGCGCCTGCGTAATGGCGGGCTGCGGCGTGAAGGGGTAAACGGCAAAGACGGCATCGGCGTTGGAGTTGCGGATGACCGCGACGTCGGTGGTGTAGATGAGCGATTTGATACGACGGCCGAAGAGCGTGAAGCCGCTGGCCTCCTCGATCTCGTCAGGCATGCGAAGGGCCGCCTTGCGCAGGCGCCCGTCGATGGGCAGCGGCTCCATGGGAAGCAGTCCGTTGGGGGTCACGGCTACCTGGGGTTCGGTGAACTCGTCTGCGAGCTCGACCTCGGAGAAATCGACCGAGGCGACAATGTCCTCGTGAACCTCGGCGGGCACATCGATGGGGGCTTGGTCGTTTGCCGCGGCAGGCGTGTCGAAAGAGCTGGTGCCGACGAAGGCGTCGACGCGCTCATTTAGATCGTTGAGGGTATCCATGGAAGCTCGATTCTATGTGATGACGGCCGGCGCGATGCAGCCGGAATTGCGAATGCTAAATCGTTTGACGAGTTGATTTTTCCCCGCCGCGCCATCCGTTAGACCGAAGGACCGGCGAACGTGAAGGAGCTGTGGTGGCGGGGATCGAGGTGCTATCTTGAAAGTCCCGTTTAAAAGAGAGGTGACGCGGTATGGAATTGACAGCAATGTTTGGCTCGATTGGCCTGTGTGTAGGCGCAATCGTTGCCGCCGCGGTTATCTACTTTGTGGTCACGGCCATTAAGGGCAAAAGGGCCGAACGCAAGGAGCGCGCGATGCTTAAACAGCATCGCGACCAGCAGGGCAAACGCGCACGGAGATAGATTGTTGAGCTTTGGATCCGTGCGCTAGCTGCGTTTTCTGATCAGGGCAATGTAGAAGCCCTCAAATTCGCGGCTGGGCGGAATGGTGAGCGTGCCGGGCATGCCGTTGGTGATGGCCGATACCTGACCCGCGGCGATTGCCTCGGTCAGGGCGTTGGACTCGATGCGCGGCTCCTCGCCAGCTTCCTGGGCGCGGCGTGCCTCACTTTCGCTTGGCGTGCCGTCGAGGGGGATGAGCTCGCAGTCCATATGCTTGTCGAGGGCCTCTTGCAGGGCGTCCTCGTTTTCCTGCGGCAAGATCGAACAAGTCGAATAGACGAGCGTGCCGCCCGGTTTGAGGGCTCCCATGGCGCGGTCCAGAAGTGCTCGCTGCGAGCGGGCGCACTTGCTCAGCAACTGCTCGGTGAGGCCGCGCAGACTCTTCTCGTTGCCGCTGATGACGGTGCCCGTGCCGGTGCAGGGAGCGTCGAGCAGGATGCGGTCAAAGCGGAAGAACTCGTCGAGCTCGCGTGCGTCGATGCGCATGACGGGCACGTTTTTTGCGCCTTGGCGGTGGAGGTTGGCTTCGAGCTTCTCGGCGCGGGGAATGCTCATCTCGCAGGCGGTGAGGTGTGCCTGGCCCTGGGTGAGGGCGGCGATCTGCGTCGTCTTGCCGCCAGGGGCTGCGCACATGTCCAGGATGTCCTCGCCTGCCTGGGCGCCCAACACCAAAGGCGGCATCATGGACGACAGGCTCTGTAGGTAGATCTTGCCGTCGCGGTAGATGTCGAGATCCCACAGATCGGAAACCTGGGCCTCGGGCAGGATAAAGGCGTCTGGGTACCAGGCGACGGGGTTGTGGGCGATGCCGGCGGCATCGAGCGCCGCAGCGATGTCCTCGGCGGTCGCCCTGAGCGTGTTGGCGCGCAGTGTGACCGGGCGTGTGGCCGCGGCGCCGAAGCCCTCGATCATGAGCTCGGCATCGGCGGGCGCATAGGCGCCGGCGACCGTGTCGACCATAAAGCGTGGCAGGTCGGCAGCGCAGGGAAGGGCGGCAAGCTGGTCGGAAAGCTCGGTAGCAGCAAACTGCCTAAGCTTGAGCTCGGCCTTGACCTGCTTTTTTTGCTTACGACGACGCGGCTTGGACATCCGTCTTTCCTTCCCATCCCAAATTGACTACTTTCCGGGCACGCCGCTGCTGGCGTGCTTTAGTACTGGCTCTCGTGCTTGCTAAAGAAGTCGAAGCGCGGGGGCAGCGGCTTCACGCGGTGCTCGCCGGGCTTCTCGCCCAGGATCTCCACGAACTCGTCCGTGGAGGCAAAGATGTTATCCCAGCTAAAGAAAGCGACCGGGTCGACGTCGAAGTACTCGCAGATGAGCTCGCAGCCGGCCGGCACAATACCGTGCATCAGGACGGTCGCCACGCGCAGCTCGGTAAAGGCGTCGACAAGGGCCTGCGTCATCGCGGCATTGGCCGGCTCGCCCTCGAGCTTGTTGGCGGCCTTGGAGGCGTCGCTCCAGCGCTTGTTGGCGGCGCGCAGGTAGTCGTCGCACACGGCAAGCGCGCGGTGCGTCTCGAACTTGTACATGGCCTGCTCAAAGGCGAGGGCTGCCTGCTGGGCGGCTTCGACCACGGTGTCAGAAGCGGCACCGGCGGGGATGCAGCCGTTGCGGTAGGGGCTCTCGTCGCCTTCCTTGACGGCGACGCCGTAGAAGCAGCTGCGGGCCAGACGGTTGAACACGCCGGTCAGCAGCGCGCTCTCCTTAAGGGCCGGGTCGATAACGCGCTTGTCGTCGCAGGCGCGTACCTCGTTGCCGTCCTTGTCCTTGCCGGTCACACGCGTGTCGTATGCCTTGGGGCTAAAGCTCACCGGCTTTTCGGATAGGCCGAGCGACAGCCAGTGCGCGCGCATCTGCTCGCAGGTGTAGTGGTTGAGCAGGTCGTCTGCCGGCGGGGGAGGCGTCTGCGAGGACGAGCTGGCCTTTTTGCCCATGTAGAGCAGGTGGTAGCAGGCGCTGACGGTGCTCTGCGTGAGGTCCCAGCCCAGGGCCTCCCACATGGCGGTCTGCGCGATGCAGTAGAAATAGATGTTGTCCTGACCGATGAACTGGTAAATCTGAGCGTCGTCAGAGCACCACCAGTCGCGCCAGTCGAGCGAGCTGTGCTGGTAGGTGGGTGGGGGCACCTGCGTGGAGTCGGCGGCGGGCTCGCCCATGAGGGCGGCATCCTGGGCGGCGACGCCCTCGGTCACGCCGGCGGCCTTGGCATCGCGCGCGAGCACGGTACGCGTATAGCTGATGGGCGCCCACAGGCTCTCGGGCCAGCACCAGCAGGTGACGTCGGAGACGCCATCGACCTCGGGCACCGGAACGCCCCAGTCGATGTTGCCGGTGATGCGGAAGGGCACGAGTGCCTTGCCGCTGCGGAAGCGCACGCCACCGTTGGCGAGCACCGCGTGGGCGTCGTCGCGCTCCTTCCAGCTGGGGAAGGTGACGGTAAAGCTGCTCTTGTTGCCCTCGGGCTCCAGCACGGTGTGCTCGGGGAGCTGGTCCTCGACGGCATCGAAGGCCTCGCGGAACTTGTTCTGGATGTAGAGCTGAGCCGGCAGCAGCCACTCCTCCATGGTCTTGGAGACCACGGAGCGAACCTGCGGGTTCTGGGCGAGCTTGGCGGTGTAGGTCTTCATAAAGTCGAGGTAGGCCGGCAGGTCAAAGTAGAGATTGTCGACCGGGCGCAGCTCGGGCACCTCGCCGGTGAGCTGGCTCTTGGGCGCGATGAGCTCCTCGGGCTCAAACTGGTGGCCCAGATCGCACTCGTCGGCATAAGCCTTCTCGGACTTGCAGCCCTGGATGGGGCAGCGGCCGATGACCTGGCGGCCGTTGAGGAACGTGCCGGCCTTGGCATCGTAGAACTGCAGCGTGGAGCGCTTGGAGATGGTGCCCTGCTCGTGCAGGCGCTCGATAATCTCGGCAGTCACCTCGTTGTGGATCTGGGCCGCCGGCTCAAGGCCCGAGCCGCCGTAGATGTCGCAGCTGATGTTGTAGTTGTTGAGGGTCGCGGCCTGGCGGGAGTGATTGGACTCGACATACTCGCCGATGGACTTGTCGTAGCCCTCGTTCTCCTTGAGCTTGCGGTAGCTCTCCATGATGGGCGAACCGTAGCAGTCGGTGCCCGAGGTGAAGATGACGTTTTCGCGGCCCAGGCGGTCGCGCAGGAAGCGGGCGAAGAAGTCGGCCGGGACAAAGACGCCGCCGACGTGGCCAAAGTGCAGACCCTTGTTGCCGTAGGGCTCGCCGGCGGTAACGATGGCGCGGCGCGGCCAGCTGGGACGGTCGTTCATGGAGTATTTGGATGCCATGGGACTCCTTCGCATATAGGTAAGAGCGCGGCCGGGCACGGGGTTCGGCGGCGCGGTGGTCAATTCGTGCATATCGTTCGACATTATCGCACATGCGGGCGGGTGCGTGGCAGGGGCGCTATCCTAAGATGCTATGAATGAGATTTCCAACATACATGCGTTTGAGGACGAGGATTTTCTACACGCTTGCTTCGTGTGGGGGATGGCCGTGATCGCGGTGTTTGCCGTGTGCCTGGTGCCGGTGTTTATGCTGTTGGGCGGGCCTGCGGACTTGGACGCGGCTGAGGCGGGCGGCTGGATGGCTGTCGTGGGCTGGATAGTCGGCTTGGCTGCGGTCTCAATGGCATCGTTTGCCGTGCACGAGCTGGTGCATGCGGTGTTTTTTAAGCTGCTGGCGCCTGCGGGCGCGCAGGTGACCTTTGGGGCGAATCGCGAGACGGCGATGATCTATGCCTGCGCCGAGGGCGTTGTGTATTCGCGCCGGCGGTACATGGCGGTTTGCCTGGCGCCGACGGTTGTTGTGACGACAGCATTTGCCCTGGGGTTTGCGTTTTCGGACTATCCGCTGCTGTGCTACCTGGCGGCTGGTCTGCACTTGTCGGGCTGTGTGGGTGATTGGTATTACGTGCGGACCATTCTGCGCGACCGCCGTATCGTCGCCTGCGAGGATACGTCCTTTGGCGTGCGCTTTTTCGCAAAGTAGTCTTTTTGGGACGGGGCTATTTTAGCTGCCATGATGTCGGGGTGAGTTTTCTGGGACGGGGATGTCGATGAAGTCGTTGTTGCTGCATGCATGCTGTGCACCATGCTCGCTTGAGCCGGTTCGCCTGCTGCGCGAGGAGGGGTTTGAGCCCACGATTTGCTGGACCAATCCCAATATTCAACCGCGCGATGAATGGCGGCGGCGTCTGGACGAGCTGCGCCGGTGGTGTGCCGATGGCGACATCGAGCTCATCGAGGCGGGGGAGGACCGCGAGCGCTGGGAGGCCGGCGTGGCCCCGCTGGGTGCCGATCGGCCCCGTCGCTGTCGCTCGTGCTATGCCTTGCGCTTGGCCGAGGCATGCCGCGTTGCCCAGGAGCGCAGGTTTGAATATGTGGGTACGACGCTCGCCGTCTCGCCGTATCAGCTGTTCGATACCTGCAATGATGTTTTGGAGCGTCTGGCTGCCGCCCGCGGTCTCACCCCGGTGATTCGCGATTTTCGCCCGTATTATCCCGAGGCCACGCGTCGTTCGCGTGAACTGGGCATGTATCGGCAGAATTACTGCGGCTGCCGATTCTCGGCCGTCGAGGCGGCCATGGACCGCGCTCGCATCCGCGACGAGCGCAAAGCGTCCAAAAAGTAGTTCTTTTGAGCTGGCAGCCTGCTAGGATGTAGAGCGGACTTTAGCTATATAAGGAGTATCCGACGTGTCTATGCGTACCGATGATTTTGACTACAACCTTCCTGAGGAACTGATTGCCCAGGCTCCTGCCGAGCCTCGCGACTCCTGCCGCCTGCTGGTGGTGGACCGCAAAGGCTCCCAGGCGGGAACGCCGCTGGAGCACGGCGGTACCGTTGAACACCGCATCTTCCGTGACATCATCGACTATATCGAACCGGGCGACGTGCTCGTCATCAACCAGACGCGTGTGATGCCGGCCCGTCTGATCGGTCGCAAGACGGGCTCGGGCGGCGTGGTCGAGACGCTGCTGCTCAAGCGCCGCGAGGACGTGGATCCGCTCGGCCATGTTTGGGAGTGCCTGGTCAAGCCGGGCAAGCGTCTGAAGCCCGGTGCTCAGATTGAGTATCGCGCCGGTGGCGCCCATGCGCCCGAAGGGGCTCCCGTGGTGCTGACGGCCGAGGTCGTCGACTTTGTCACCGATAGCCGCGGCGGCCGTCTGGTGCGCTTCGAGCCAGCCGGTTGCAATGCCGCCGGCGAGCCGCGCACGCTCGACGAGGCCATTCACGCCGCCGGCCACGTGCCGCTGCCGCCCTACATTACCGATTACGAGGGCGATCCCGAGAAGTACCAGACCGTCTACGCCATGAAGGAGGAGCACTCGGCTGCCGCTCCTACGGCGGGTCTGCACTTTACCCCCGAGCTCATGGCCGCTATCGAGGCCAAGGGCGCGAAGTTTGCCGCCGTCGAGCTCGAGGTGGGTATTGATACCTTCCGTCTGGTGGAGGAGGACGACCCCACGCAGCACGTCATGCACACCGAGCGCTACCACGTGTCACAGGAGGTTGTCGACGCCGTGCATAAGGCGAAGGCCGAGGGTCATCGTGTGATCGCCGTCGGCACCACCGCAGTACGCTCGCTCGAGAGCGCCTTTGACGCCGATGCTCCGGTGTCCAATCCGGCCGTGACAGCGCGCTATTTTGAAGGCCGCGAGGACGGTGCCGACACGCTCGGCCGCGGCGACATCGTGGCGCGCGAGAACGCCACGACGCAGCTTTACCTCATGCCCGGCTCGACCTATCACGTGGTCGACGCGCTGATCACGAACTTCCACGTGCCGCGCTCCACGCTCATGATGCTCGTAAGCGCGCTTGCCACCCGCGACCAGATCATGGATGCCTACGCCGCTGCTATCGAAGAGCGCTACCGCTTCTTCAGCTTTGGCGACGCGATGCTCATTTTGTAGGTTACGGCGTTTTACAAACGCCGTAACCGGCCGACGCTGCAAACCCCCCCTAAGCGGCAATCTGATGTTCAATCGTCGGGCATGACCAGAAGGTCAATGCCCCCCTCTTTCACGTCACCTTGCTCGCTTAGGGGCGTTTTCGCTGACTCTGCCAAAGCATCGGCAGGTACTCATTGGGGACGTACTTAAATGAGTGCCTGCAGAATGAGAGTGGATAATCTCCCGTTTTTGCCCTGCTTGGGGGCTCAAAGTGGGAGATTATCCACTCTCGTCATTGGGCTAGTCGTTGGGGACGTTCTTGTTTGACTAGTCGTTTAAGAACGTCCCCAATGACTACTTGCTTGCGAACAGCCAGACTAGGATGATCGCCAGGATTGCGGCGACGATGCAGACGATGGCGCCGGTGAATTTGATGCGTGAGTCGCGGGTACGTTTGCGCACCGCGTCCTCGGTGGCCTCGAGCTGGGCGACTTCTCGCTCGGTCTCGGCGTGTTCGGCTTTGTCTCGGGCCAAGGATCCTGCAAGCGACTCAGTGATCTCTGGGTGGTCGTGCACTTCGGTCGCCTGTTCGATGATCGACTGCGCATGTGCGGCATCTGCTTGGGCGTTGGCGATGGTCTGCTCCTGCTCGCGGCGTGCCTTGTCCTCCGCGGCGATCTTCTCGCGCAGTTCGCGCTGACGAGTCGCGGCGGCGGTCTTCGCCGTCTGCAGCTCGTCGCGCGCGGCATCGGCTTCGGTCGTCACGGCTTGGTGCGCGCGTTTTGCGTCGGCGATAGGGGCTTGAGCCTGCTCGACGGCCTGCTCGGCTGCGGCAAGCGAGTGCTCAAGGTCGGCGGTGATGCGCGGGACATCTTCTTCGGCTTTACGCAGGGCATCTGCCGTGTCGGAGATCTGCATCGAGAGCTCGCTGGTGCGCACCGTATAGTTGGCGGGATTTGCCGAGGGATTGCGTTGCAGCTCGGCATACTCATGACGCAGCGTCTCGAGCTGGGCGCGCGTGGCGTCGACGGTTTGTTGTGCGGCGGCAATGCCGGCGTCTCGCTCGGCCTTCACCTTGTCGCGGATGCGCTTGGAATCCTCAAGACGTCGAACGAGGCGGTTGCCGGTCTCGCGCGAGCTCGCCTCGCGGGCCTCCACGGCGTCGAGCGCGGCCTTCAGACGGAGCTCAGCCGCGTCATCCTCTGTCTTCATTTGTTCGAGCTGACCCTTGAGCTCTGTCGCTTTGGCGGCGTGGGTATCACGGTCAATCTCGGCGGCCGCTGCAGTCTTTTGGGTCGTGGCAATCGCCTGGCGCTGGTCGGCGACGATCTGGTCGTAGCGGCCTGCGATATCCTGGCGCGTCTCGAGTTCCTCGGCCTGATCGGCAATGCGCTGCTCAAGTTCGGCCAAGTGGGCACGGGCATCGGCAAGTGCCTTTTTCGCGGCGTTCATCTCGCGCATGGCCGAGGCGCCCTGGGCGATAAAGGTGCCCACGGCGTTCGCGGTGTTCGAGACAGCGGTCCCCAGATCGCGGTTCGCGGCAGGGGAGTGCGGGGCGGTCGGGCGAGCGGTGTCGGCAGCGTCCGCATCGGTAGCCTGCGGCGCGGCGATATTGCCGGTGCCGCCCTCGACCACAGAAAAGCCTGCTGCGTGCGGGTCGACCGCATCAGCGCCAATCGTGGGATGCTCGAGCTGCAGAAACGAGGGCATGGCGCTGCCCTGGTCGGCAACCGGAGTCTCGCCGGGTACGAAGGTCGAGGCTGCCTCGGCGGCCTCCTCTTCCTCGGCGTCAACGTCAGCGTCGGCCACGGCGTCTTTCATCGCTTTGACGGCATCCATCATGGAGTCCATGACGGCGTCGAGCTCTTCTTCCGAAGAAACCTCGATAGGGCCCGCAGCTTGCGGAGCGGCATCCTGTACGGGGTCGTCGTCCTGAGCGGGCGCATCGTCGTTTTGCTCGCCGGCATCTTCGACGCCGGGGGTTTCCGCCGTAGCGCTTTCGTCCAAGATGGGGTCGTCGAGGTCAATATCATCGCAGGTCACAGCGTCGGCATCTGCAGTGACGTCTGCGGAATCATCAATATGCTGTTGAGTCTGGGGGTCCAGCTCGTCTGTCATAGGCATGTGCTCCTCATCGTTGTTTGTCACCCTATGATAAAGTCTCGCGCCGACATCCCGCGCGCTGCAGCAAAGTTTCAAAACGTGTTCGATGGCTCGCGTCGATAGCAAAAACTCGGCCACTTTATCCAGTTTGTACTTGACATTCCCTTCGCCGAAAGACGTTGCGCCGTTCGCCTGCCATGGGCTTTATTTTTCACTTGAACCCGCTAAAGTTGCATTTCAGCTTTTGGCGCGTGAAGTTGGATGCGCGCAGTCGACGGGCAGGCCCGTCGCGATTTGAAAGGACTTTATATGGGACTTTTCACTGGTAAGACCGTGATCGTCACCGGCGGCGGCAAGGCCACGCTCAAGGACGGCTCCGCTGGCTCCATCGGCTACGGTATCGATATCGCTTTTGCCAAGGAGGGCGCAAACCTCGTCATTACCGGCCGCAACGTTGCCAAGCTCGAGGCTGCCAAGGAATCCCTCGAGGCCGAGTACGGCGTCAAGGTTCTGCCTGTTCAGGCCGATGTCTCGGCTGGTCAGGACAACGAGGCCGTCGTCCAGAACGTCATCGACAAGGCCATTGAGGAGTTCGGCCGCATCGACGCCGTCGTCAACAATGCTCAGGCCAGCGCTTCGGGCGTGACGATCGCCGATCACACCATGGACCAGTTCAACCTCGCCATTTACTCCGGTCTGTATGCCACCTACCTGTACATGCAGAAGGCCTACCCGCACCTGAAGGAGACCAAGGGCTCCGTGGTCAACTTTGCTTCGGGCGCCGGCCTGTTTGGCAACTATGGCCAGTGCAGCTACGCCGCTGCCAAGGAGGGCATCCGCGGTCTGACCCGCGTCGCTGCCAACGAGTGGGGCAAGGACGGCATCAACGTCAATATCGTTTGCCCGCTTGCTTGGACCGCCGCGCTCGAGAACTTCCAGGATGCCTATCCCGAGGCGTTCAAGGCCAACGTCCACATGCCGCCGGCGGGTCACTACGGCGATGTCGAGAAGGAAATCGGCCGCGTTGTCGTTCAGCTCTGCGGTCCCGACTTTAAGTATATGAACGGCGAGACCGTCACCCTCGAGGGTGGCATGGGCCAGCGTCCTTAGGGGTTCCGCCGTTCTACCGAACGGCGGACCGGCCGACGCTGTGCGGGCCGCATTTGGACAATCTGCCGTTCAATTTCAAGGGCGCGACCAGAAGGTCAGCGCCCTTTCATTTCACGGCACCTTGTCTCAAATGCGACCCGCTCGCTGACGTTGCTAAAATATCGGCGTTGCCGCGGCTGGTAAATAGCTCCACTCATCGGGGACGTACTTAAATGAGTGCCCGCAGAATGAAAGTGGATAATCTCCCGTTTTTGGGCTGTGCTTTGGGCAAAAGTGGGAGATTATCCACGCTCATCCGGTAAGCGTCCAAAAATCCACGCTCATTTGCCGTGTCCCTGCCGTATCCTCCTCGCACCAGTTTCTGTCGAGTCGGTGCTTCTTGCGGGTTGCCCGTATAATGGTCTGCGTATGAACCGCAACCAAGGAGTTCCAGTTTATGGACCAGAGCCTTTTTAAATTCGACCTGATCGCCGAAGACCCGACGACGCACGCGCGCGCCGGCGTGCTGCACACCCCGCACGGAGACATCGAGACGCCGATCTTTATGCCCGTGGGCACCAAGGCAAACGTCAAGGGCATCCCCACCGAGACCGTTAAGCAGCTCGGTGCGCAGATCGTGCTCGCCAACACCTACCACCTGTCCATGCGTCCCGGCGAGGACACCATCGCTGAGCTGGGCGGACTGCACAAATTTATGAACTGGCATGGCCCCATCCTCACCGATTCGGGCGGTTTCCAGGTGTTTAGCCACAACGACGCCGTCAAGCTCACCGACGAGGGCGTGCGCTTTATCGTCAACGATTACGACGGTCGCCACGTGTTCTGGACGCCCGAGGACAACATGGAAATCGCCATGAAGCTCGGCTCCGACATCTGCATGCAGCTCGACCAATGCCCCGGCTATCCCGCCACGCGCGCCTACGTTGAGCGCGCCGTGGAGCTGTCGAGCATGTGGGCCGAGCGCTGCTACAAGGCTCACACCCGTGATGACCAGGCGCTCTTTGGCATCGTCCAGGGTGGCATGCATCTGGATCTGCGCCTGCGATCGCTGCGCCACCTGGAGGAGTGCGGCGACTTCCCCGGCTATGGCATCGGCGGCTACTCGGTGGGCGAGGACCACGAGACCATGTTCGAGACGCTGGCGCCGCTCGCGAGCGAGTACATGCCTAAGCACAAGCCGCGCTACCTGATGGGCGTCGGCAACCCCACCACCCTCGTGCGCGGTGTGGGCGTGGGCATCGACATGTTCGACTGCGTGCTGCCGACGCGCACCGGCCGCATGGGTACGGCGTTCTCCAGTGAGGGTCGCCTTAACTTCCGCAACGCGCGCTTTGCGCACGACGACGGCCCCATCGACCCCACCTGCACCTGCCCGGTGTGCACGGGCGGCTACAGCCGCGCGCTCATCCGCCACATGGTCACGCAGAAGGAGATGCTCGGCGGTATTCTGCTGTCGATGCACAACATCTACTACCTGCTCAACCTTATGCAGCGTGCCCGCCAGGCCATTATCGAGGGCCGCTACGGCGCGTTTGTGAGCGACTGGATGAACAGCCCTGCGGCGGTGGACTACTAAGAGCCGCGACCGCTGACCGATGCCTTGCAAGCGCTTGATGCATCGTGGGTACCATACCGAATAGTTGATGTTCGGGCGGGTGTTTGACGCATGGCGTCGACCCCGCCCGTTTCTGTTTTCGATAGGAGTGCCCATGATTAAGAACGAGAATGTTGAGGGCGAGCCTGCCTACGACGAGACGTACCGCCGCGGTCCCGTGGTCATGCGCGGCCCCATGATTCCTAAGGACAACACCTACGCCAACCTGCTGGCGCCCGAGGAGTCGACCGACTGGCTGCATGCTGATCCGTGGCGCGTGCTGCGCATCCAGGCAGAGTTTGTCGACGGCTTTGGCGCGCTTGCCGAGCTTGGTCCTGCGGTGACCATCTTTGGCAGCGCCCGCACGCCCAAGACCGATCCGCTCTACAAGGCGGCGCGCACGGTCGGGCGCAAGATTGCCCAGCGCGGCGTGGCGGTTATCACCGGTGGCGGCCCCGGCATCATGGAAGCGGCCAACAGGGGAGCGGCGAGCGTCAACGGCAAGTCAGTTGGTTTGGGCATTGAGCTGCCGCACGAGCATGGGCTCAACAAATATGTGAACCTCGGTATGGACTTCCGTTACTTCTTTGTGCGCAAGACCATGTTCGTCAAATACAGCTCGGGCGCCATCGTGTTTCCCGGAGGTTTTGGCACGCTCGACGAGATGTTCGAGGTGCTCACGCTGGTGCAGACGCACAAGGTTAAGCGCATGCCGCTTGTGCTGGTGGGTACCGAGTACTGGCAGGGCCTGTTCGACTGGCTCAACGGCCCGGTGATGGACGCCGGCATGATCAGCCCGCTCGATCCGGAGTTGGTGCACATTACCGACGACCTCAACGAAGCCGTCGACATCGCCCTAAGCGGGCTGATGTAGGGCAAGCGTGCCTGTCGTTGTAGTAATGAGAAGGGCAGATTGATGCTATTTAACATCAGTCTGCCATCTAAACTGGGTATACTGATGCAAAAGATGAGGTGAGGAGGTCGCGTATGTCTACTGCAACGGTTAAGCCCACGACGGTTCGCATCGAAGAGGGGCTCAAGGAACAGGCGACTGAGTTCTTGGACTCAGTTGGTTTGAGTCTCAATTCGTATCTCAACCTTGCTGTTCGGCAGCTGGTAAATCAGCGAAAGATTCCGTTTGAGATCGTTGGCCGTTCCGAGGTTCCCAACGAGGCGACGAGACGCGCCATGGTGATCGCCGAGGCTCATGAGTTGGGGATTTTGCCGGACGATAGCCCGTCATTCAACAACGCCGATGAGCTTATGTCATTCCTCGATGAGGGCTAGGCGATGTTTGAGATTAAGGTCGAGGCTCAGTTTAAGGCCGACTACAAGCGAACGATGCGCATCCATCCGCAGCTAAAAACCAAGTTTAAGGCGGCAGTTGCAGAGCTTGCGGCTCACGGCTCGCTTCCCGCGGAATATGGTGCCCACGAGCTTTCAAACCCGGGCGGCAACTACAACGGGCACATCGATTTCCACCTATCCGATGGCTTGGTCGATGTGGTCGTTCTCTACTTGCCGCATAAGACTAATCCTGTGATCCGGCTGGTCAGAATGGGCTCGCATGAGGAGCTGTTCCAGGGTCCGCTGGGCTGATCGCCGATTTCTAAGTTGCGGTGGAATAGGGATTGATTTGCGGCTGATAAGCCAAAAACAGTCCCTATTTCACCGCAACTGATGTGGGTGTCCCTAGCGAGTTGGCTGGTAGCGGGGGCAGTAGCTGATGGCGATGGCGTCGACGCCTACGTGGGTCGCGATGGTGCAGCCGATGGGGCCGGTGCCGGCGTCTACGTAGTCCTGGCCCGCGAGCGCCTGGTTGACGAGCTCTTGTTCCTCAGCGGCACCGGTTGTGAGCACGCGTACGCTTGAACCCGGGTGTTCTGCCAAAAATGCGAGGCAATCGGCCATGGTGTTGGCGACGATGCGCTTGGCACCGCGGCCCTTTTTGATGGCCTTGATCTCACCCGATTTCCACTCCGGCGAAACGGCTAGGCGAATGTTGAGCATCTGCGTCAGCTGGCCGGCGAGCTTGGGCGCGCGGCCGTTCTTGACCAGGTTCTCGAGCGTGCGCGGAATCAGCAGCAGATGGGTATCGGGCAGCGTCGCGCGGATCTGCGCTTCGGTCTCGTCCAGGCTGCGGCCGTCCTCGCGCATGGCGAGCGCGTACTCTACCAGCAGACCCTCGGCGCCCGAGCCGGTGCGCGAATCGATGCAGCGCACGTCGAGCTCGTGGGTATCGGCCACCTGGCACGCGTTGGCGTAGCAGGCAGACCACTCGCTGCATAGCGAGATAAAGATGGCGCTGTCGTGGCCGTCGGCGAGCACGCGATCGAAGAGCTCCTTGAACTCACCGGCGCTCGGCTGCGAGGTGTGCGGTAGCTGCTCGGAGCCTGCCATGCGGGCGACGTACTCCTCGGCGGTGATCTGCACCTGGTCGAGCAGGTCCTCGCCTTCGATAATCACATGCAGCGGAATCACGTAAATGCCGAGCTCTTGGGCGCGGGCGGGGGAGATGTCCGACGTGGAGTCGGTTATGATGGCAAAAGACATAATTGCACCTTTCGTTGGGGCGTTTGCGCGCCGCCTTCTGAGAGCAAAGTGCGACAAGTATAGTAGAGTCGTTCCACATTACTAGGTTCAATTGTTGAATAGTCAACAGTTTGAAGTGTCGGTGTGGAAATCGTCAACTGGGGAAGAGGAATGCCGATGGAGGCACTGGAGATATGCAGGCGGCCGGTCGTGTTGTTTGATTTCGATGGCACGGTGGCCGATACGGGCCGGGCGGTGATGACCTCGACGCGCAAGACGCTGGCTGCGCGCGGGTTTTCGGAGGCGCAGATGGGTGACCTGCGCCGCATGATCGGGCCGCCCCTGTGGAAGAGCTTTCACGACTTTTACGGCTTTACGCGCGAGGAGTCGCTTGTGGTGGCCGACGAGTACCGTGCCTTTTTTGACGAGCTGGGACCGGAAGAGTACCCCGTGTTCGATGGGATTCCCGAGCTGCTGGATGGGTTGACCGCCCAGGGCAAGCGTATGGCCGTGGCGACGTCGCGCATGGAGGCGAAGTGCATCGATATGGTGCATGAGCTGGGGCTTTGCCAGTTCGAAGCCGTGGTTGGCATGAATCCGCCGCAGGGGCGCGAGACCAAGGCAGATTCGGTTCGCGATGCGCTGGCGGCGCTCGGTGCGACGGCCGACGAGGCCGTGATGATCGGCGACCGCTTTAACGATGTGGAGGGCGCGCACGCGATGGGTGTGCCGTGTATCGGCATCTATTCGGGCGCGGCGGCGCTGGGGGAGCACGAGGCCGCGGGTGCCGATGCGGTGGTGCACTCGGTGGCCGAGCTTGCTAAACTTTTCGCTATATAAGTATGTGATGTGAGGGGCGGGCACGCTCGCCCCTCATTGGTAAGGAGGTCGTCCATGAATCAGGTGGAGCAGAGCGTCGCTGAGTATGTCGACGAGGTCTGGGAAGATGTCGTCGCCGATATCGAGCAGCTGGTGAGTTATCCGTCCGTAGCCGTTGCTGCCGACGCAGAGCCCGGTGCACCGTTTGGCCGCCCAGTCCGTGACGCGCTCGATTGCGCGCTCGGCATTGCGCAGAAGCTCGGCTACCAGACGAGCGACGACGAGGGCTATGTGGGCATTGCCGATATCCCTGGCCGCGGCGACAAGCAGCTCGCGACCATCTGCCACGTGGACGTGGTTCCCGCCGGTCCCGGTTGGAACACCGACCCGTTTGCGATGGAGCGCCGAGAGGGCTGGCTGCTCGGTCGCGGCGTAATCGACGACAAGGGCCCGGCGGTGCTGTCGCTCTACGCCGGCGCCTATCTGCTCAAGCACGGCATTACCCCGCGCTATACCTTCCGCGCGCTGCTGGGATGCGATGAGGAAGTGGGCATGTCCGACGTTCACCATTATCTGGAGAACCACGCGAACCCCGACTTTCTGTTTACGCCCGATGCCGAGTTCCCGGTTTGTAATGCCGAGAAGGGCCAGTTTGGGGCGACGTTTGCGAGCTCCAAGATCGACGGTGGGCGCATCGTATCGTGGAGCGGTGCCGAGGCGAGCAACGCCATTCCGTCGCAGTCCATCTGCGAACTTGCGATTGCCGCCGACGAGCTGCCTGCCCCGGTCGAGAACGCCGACCGCTTGGAGATCACAGCACTCGATAACGGGCATGCGCAGATTTTCGCCCACGGCATTGGCGGTCATGCCTCGATGCCCGAGGGAACGATCAATGCCGTCGGCCTCATCGTGGCGTATCTGCGCGAGGCCGAGGACGCGTTTGGTGCCCGTGACGAGCGCCTGCTGACGCCTGCCGAGCACGAGTTCGTTAAGTTCCTCGCCTTTGTGCATGCGGACGCCTATGGCCGCGGCCTGGGAATCGATGCGACGAGCGCGGCGTTTGGCCCGCTCACCTGCAACCCCGGCGTTATCCGCGTGGTGGATGGCCACATCGAGCAGGTCATCGACGTGCGCTTCCCCGATAGCACCAGTGCCGATACCATCCGCGAGCAGCTCGAGCCGCTCGTGGGCCGCTTTGGTGTGACGTATCGCGTGGGTCGCGCCAAGGTGCCGTTCTCAGTTTCGGCCGACGACCCGGCCGTGAAGGCGCTTATCGATACCTATAACGAGTTTACGGGTAAGCATGCCGAGCCCTTCGCCATGGGCGGTGGCACGTACGCGCGCAACTTTGCCCGCGCCGTATCGTTTGGCCCCGAGGAGACCGGCCTTGAGCTGCCCGCGTGGGGCGGCCAGATGCACGGCCCCAACGAGTGTGCCAACGAGGAACAGCTCAAGCAAGCGCTCAAGATCTATATTGTTGCGATCTTAAGGCTCAACGAGCTCGAGCTTTAAGGTTGCGGCGTTTTGCCAATCTAAGTTGCGGTGGAATAGTTCCTAGAATGGGCCATTTGATGGCCAAACAGGAACTATTTCACCGCAACGGGGGTGCGGACAGAAAGTTGGACCGCGGGGCGGTCCGGACTGGAGGTCCGCATGTACAGCAGGGAGAAGGTCGAGCTCTTCCTCCTGGCGACGGAGGACGGCATGGGGCCGACCGCCGCCGCGGAGTTCGCGGGGGTCACGGTGGGCGCGGCCAAGAAGTGGGCGACGGGGCACCTCCCGCGCAGCTACACCGGGGCGCGCTGTAGAATCGGGGCGAGGAAACCGCCACGGAAGGAGGCCAGCTTGGGCCCCGACAAGTCGATCTACGCCCCGCCGGCGACCGGCCCGCTCGCCGGACTCAACGAGGACCAGATAGAGAACCTGCTGCTCAGGGCGGTGTTGGCCGACCTAAAAGCGGAAGGGTGGGACCCGGCTTCGATCTCGAACAGGAGCAAGTGCGAGCTCGGCGAGAGATTGAGGCGGGCGACCGCCCTGCCCCTCCGCTCGATCACAGGTGTTAGCGTCAATATATTTTTCACCATTTTCACCAACGTATTTTCGCCAAT
>DXZW01000034.1:0-47872 GCA_019419455.1 Collinsella sp.
CCGTACGCTTGAACTGAGAAGGGGGAGGCCTCGCGGCCTCCCCCTTTTTTGCGTTTACGGGCTTTTGTCTCACATAGTAGCTGTGTTTTATAACCCTCGTTTGTCGCATCTTCTGTGAACGGGCTACAATAACTTAGTCTGTGCGATATGGAGGTGAACATGGCTGAAGCTGGTATCGGCGTTGATATCGTCGAGATTTCCCGTATGAAATCAATTCTTGAAAAGACGCCGTCGTTTGCTCGGCGTGTGTTTACCGAAGAAGAGCGTGCGTATTGTGATGCATCATCGCGTCCCGCTGCTCACTATGCCAGCCGCTTTGCTTCGCGCGAGGCGGTACTTAAAGCTCTCGGCACGGGTTTTAGTCAAGGCGTTGGTCGCAAGGATGTTTCGGTTACGCGTGATAAACTCGGCAAACCGAAGGCGCTGCTTTCGGGCCGTGCTCTCGAGATCGCTCAAGAGCTGGGTGTTGTTGAGGTCGCTCTTTCCATTACGCTTACAGGAGACTTAGCCGTTGCGAATGCCATCGCGATTACCGAAGATGCTCGGCCTAAGCCAAAAGAGGAAAAGGTGAGCACCAAGGAACGCGTTGCGCAGACATTTAAAGAGGCTCGCTCTGTTTTAGATGAGCTTGAGCAGCTGCAGAATTCAGCATTGACGGAGCACCTGGGCGATGCTTCGCAAGATACGCTAGGAGCATAGATGAAACCGGTTTTGAGTACCGAAGAAGTCGTTCGTCTCGAGGACATCATCGAACGCGAAGGGACTTCGAAGGCCGAGCTTATGGAGCTAGCGGGTGAGTTTGCCGCCAACGAGGTCTTGAAGCTCAATCCCGATCGGGTTCTCGTTCTGGTCGGTTTTGGTAATAATGGCGGCGACGGTTGGGTTGCCGCCGATATTCTGAGCCATAAGGGTGTGGACGTCGATATCGTTTCTCCGGTTGAGCCGGATGAGATTCCTGCTGCTCTGGCACGTCATGTTGCTCGTCGTACTGCCGGCCGCGATGTGCACGTTTGTGTCGGCCCCTCGCGTGACGAACTCGAGGTTTTGATCGATAAGGCCGATGTTGTTGTTGATGCCATTTTTGGTACCGGTTTCCACGGGAATCTGCGTGCGCCGTTCTCCATCTGGATTCCTACGGTCAATGAATGCGCCGATTGTGTCGTATCCATTGATGTCCCCTCGGGCCTGAATGCCGAGACGGGCGTTGTTGATGACGACTGCATTCGTGCCGAGCATACGGTGACGATGATTGCGCCCAAGATTGGTCTGTATAGCGCTGATGGCCCTGAGTATGCTGGCGATTTGATCTGCGGCAATCTTTACGATCGTCTTGACGAGGTCATCGATGATGTCGACCACGCCGCCGAGATTGTCGAGCCCGGTGACTTGGTTGATTACTTTGCTCCGCTACCTACGAATATCGATAAGTATTCCCGTGGCTCTGTGCTTATTGTCGCCGGATCTGCGCAATATCCTGGTGCTGCCATTATGGCGGCCAAGTCTGCAGCTCGCGCGGGTGCTGGTTACGTGGCAGTCGCGGCTCCTGACGCCTGCGCCAATCTTATTCGCATGGCACTTCCTTCGATTCCCGTCTTTGCTATTCCGTCTGATTCCCGCGGCTCCTTTGGCGCCGCTGCGCGCATGACGGTGTGCGAGATTGCAAAGAAGTACAGCTGCGTACTGTGCGGTCCCGGTATGACGACATCTGCCGGCGCTATGCAGGTGGTTTCGGGCTTGCTCGAGCTTGATGTGCCGCTTATCTTGGACGCCGATGCACTCAACTGCCTTGCTAAGATTGCCATTGACGGTATTGATAGTAATCCCGAGATGTATCGTCGCGAGCAGCCGTTGGTTATGACGCCGCACTATCGTGAGCTTTCGCGTCTGGTTGCCGGTGACGAGGTGAACGACCTTGGTACCGCGATTGCGGCCGCGCAGAAGGTTGTCTGGGCTGCAGGCTCCGACAATCTGGTGGTCATTGCCAAGGGGCCGACGACGGCTATCTGTGGCGTTGAGCGTGTGCTGCTGCCGCTCTCGGGTCCGGCTTCTCTGGCAACTGCCGGTTCGGGTGATGTTCTCGCGGGTATTTTGGCCGGCACGCTTGCCACCATGCGCGACGAGATGGATCGTTGGGAGTTGCTGTATTCGTACGCCGTCGCACTTCACAGCTACGCCGGTTTTGCCGCGGCGACGGAGTATGGTGAGAAGAGCGTTATCGCGACCGATCTTATTGACTTGATCGGTCCTGCCATGGAACTGGCGGCAAAGGATGCGCTCGAAGATCTGGGAATCATGGACGAAGGGTCGGATGACTAATCATGAATAAAGCCGATTTGACGCGCTGGTCCTGGGTTGAGATCGACCGCGGGGCGCTCCGTCGCAACACGAGGGCCTATAAGAACTTGTTGAATCCACGTCAGCGCCTGTGCTGCGTGGTCAAGGCTGATGCTTATGGCCATGGAGCTGTTGAGTGCGCCAAGATCATGTATTCGGCCGGTGCCGATATGTTTGCCGTGGCGACGGTTAACGAGGGCGTTGAGCTCCGACAGGGCGGGATTACGAAACCCATTCTCATCCTAAGCGAGCCGCCTATCGAGGCCATTCCGACGTTGCTCGAGTTTGATATCATGCCCTCGGTCTATACGTCTGACTTTGCTCTTGCGTATGGCGAATGTGCCGTCGCGGCGGGCAAGGTGGGCAAGTATCATCTCGCCATCGAGACGGGCATGAACCGCATCGGCGTACATTACACGCAGGTGCTCGACTTTGTCCGCGGTATTAATTTCCATCGCGGTATTCAGTGCGACGGCGTATTTACGCACTTCGCCACGGCCGATGAACCTTCGGGCTGGGACTACAAGCTGCAGTGTCAGCGCTTTACCGAGGCCGTTCAGGCCATTAAGGATGCGGGTTTTGAGTGCGGTATCGTGCACTGCGCCAACACGCCGTCTTCGATGCTCGACCCCTCGATGCATTTTGATATGATTCGCGCCGGCGTTGGCTTGTATGGCATGCAGCCGTGCGAGCTGAGTGGCCGCGTGATGCAGCTTGATCCCGTTATGAGCGTCCATGCGCGCGTGACGCGCGTGGCGCACCCTGCGATGGGTGAGGGCGTGGGCTACGGTTTTACCTACCGCGTACCGCGTACACGCGTTCAGATCTGCACGCTGCCGATCGGTTATGCCGACGGCCTATCGCGTACGCTTTCCAATCGTATGGATGCGCTGTATCGCGGCGAGCGTGTGCATCAGGTTGGCAATATCTGCATGGACCAGTTTATGGTCGCCATTCAGTCCAACCCGGCACACGAGATTCCCGAGGCCGAACATGGTGATGAGATGATTATTGTCGGCCGCGATGGCGATGCCGAGATCACTATGGACGAGATGGCCCGACTGCGCGGAACGATTAACTACGAGGTCGCCTGCGGCTTTGGCATGCGTCTCGACAAGGTCTACGTGTAGGAGCCGCTATGGGCGTCATGCACATCCCCGGCCATACCCATCAGGCACCACGTGAGGTCGCACTCGAGGAAATTGAGGCCGTTCTGGGCGATTGTCACCTCTGCCAGCTCTACCAGTCGCGTCACAATATCGTGTTTGGCGTGGGAAACCCCCGCGCTCGCGTGATGTTTATTGGTGAGGCGCCGGGCCGCAATGAGGATTTGCAGGGCGAGCCCTTTGTGGGGGCGGCAGGCGAGGACCTCAACGGCATTTTGTCGCTGGCGGGGCTCAAACGCGAAGACGTCTACATTGCCAACGTGCTTAAGTGCCGCCCGCCGGGAAACCGCAATCCGCGTCCCGAGGAAGTGCTGGCTTGCTCGCCGTTTTTGCGTGAGCAGATTCGAAGCATCTGGCCTGATATTATCGTGACGCTCGGCAACCCCGCGACGCACTTTGTGCTTAAGACCGAGATTGGCATTACTAAGCTGCGCGGCAGGTTCCACCAGATGGGGCATTTTGTAGTAATGCCCACTTTTCATCCGGCAGCAGCGCTGCGCAATCCGGCGTGGCAGGAGCTGCTGGAGGAAGACTTTAAGATGCTGGGCGATTATCTGGAGCGACATCCCGCACCAGAGGACGCCTCGGAATAATAAGGAGCATATATGTCCCTGGAGTGCCTGGGGGTAGGTACTTACAAAACGACTTGCGCTGCCGATACGGAGTACTTTGGCGAGCTAATTGCACCGTGCCTTGAGGACGGCGATGTGCTCATCCTGACCGGTGGCCTGGGAGTGGGCAAAACTCACTTTACCAAGGGCGTCTCGCGCGGGCTGGGCGATGGGCATATGGTTACGAGTCCTACGTTTGCGCTCATGGCCGTTCACGATCAAGGTCGTATTCCGCTGTTTCACTTTGATCTATACCGCCTGGAGCATGCCTACGAGCTCGAGGATACGGGCATTTTCGATGTGCTGGGCTATGAGGGTGCTTGCCTGCTGGAATGGGGCGAACAATTCCAGGACGAGCTGACGGATGAGTATCTTTCGGTGACGCTCAAGCGTGATGAGGGCGACAGCGATGTGCGAACGATAACGCTTGAGGCGCACGGTGACCGCGCAATGGAGCTTTCCCATTTGATTGATAAGGCTGTACAAGATGAGCTTGCATAACGACAACGCGCTGGTGGTGGCGCTCGATACCTCGACCGACATGCTTGCCTGCGCGGCAAGCTGGATTGATGGGCAGACGGGCGAGACGAAGCTCGTGAGTGGCGACCACATGTGTCGCCGTCACGCCAACGTTGAGCTCGTGAATACCGTTGATGGCGCGCTGGCTCAAGCCGGTCTGGATCGCAGCGATGTTGGTTGCTATGTGGTCGGCCGCGGCCCGGGGTCCTTTACGGGTGTGCGCATCGGCATCTCCACTGCCAAGGGCCTCGCGCGTGGTGCCAATGTTCCGCTGCTGGGCGTGTCGACGCTCGACGCTTGCGCTTGGACGGCGTGGAAGGCTGGCGTGCGCGGCAAGCTTGGTATCTTGGCCGATGCTATGCGCGGTGAGGTATATCCGGCGCTGTATATGCTGGTCGATGAGGGTCCCGAGCGTCAATTTGAGCGCGAACACGTGGTCAAGGCCGCCGTGGCGCTCGATGAGTGGCGCCGAGCAGCGGACTGGGACCAGGTTCAGCTGACCGGTGACGGTCTCGTGCGCTATGGCAAGCTGCTGGGTGAGGACGAGACCGCCCGCTGCGTGGAGCGCGACCTGTGGTGGCCTTCGGGCGAGGGCTTGCTGCTCGCGCACGCTGCGGGTGACGGCGATCCGGCCCGCGTCCTGCCGATTTACACGCGCCTTTCGGATGCCGAGGAAAACGAGCGCAAGCGTCTTGGTCTTGCCGAGAGTGCGCAGAGCGAAATTACGGGCGTTGCCGATGAGCTCGCCGGTCGTCATCTGCAGTTCCGTCCTATGGGCGCGGCGGATGCCGAGGGCGCGAGCGCGCTAGAGGCTGCCTGCTTTGAAGGTGCCGGACACGAGGCGTGGACGCCGGGCATGTTCCTGTCCGAACTGGGCGAGGACGTCGCTGCGCCGCGTAGTTGGTGGGTGGCGCACGACGACGGCAAGCTGCTGGGCCTTGCCGGCGGTATGGTCGTGGACGGTGATGTGCAGATTCTGGATGTTGCCGTCGACCCGGCACATCGCCGTGAGGGCATTGCCCGCAAGCTGCTGTCGCACGTGAGCTATGATGCCCAGATGCTCGGCTGCACCACGGCTTCGCTCGAGGTCGAGGACGGCAATGAGGGCGCGATTGCGCTCTATGCCGCTCTGGGCTTTACCGAGGTGGGTCGCCGTCGTGGCTACTACGGTGTCGGCAAAGACGCCATCGTCATGACGGCCCCACTTCCCCTCGTACTTCCGGTCGATAACGCCTCGCCCGAGCCGACGGCAGCCGAGCAACGCGTATGGCCGCTGCCTGCGCCTGGGCGCTCCGGGGGGGAGCGCGCCGAAATTGAGCGCCGCCGCCTAGTGCTCGCTATCGAGAGTTCCTGCGACGAGACGGCCGTGGCGATTATCGATGCGGATGGCAATATGCTGGCCAACCAGGTGTCGACACAGATTGATTTTCACGCCCGCTTTGGCGGCGTGGTGCCCGAGATCGCCTCGCGCAAACACGTTGAGGTGATTGTGAGTGTCGTGGATGCGGCGCTCGAGGATGCCGCAGCATCGCTGGGCCTTACGGGCGGAGCCATTGCACCAAGTGAGCTTGCCGCCGTGGGCGTGACACAGGGTCCGGGCCTGGTGGGCGCGCTCGTGGTTGGCGTCGCCTTCGCCAAGGGCTTTGCCTACGCTGCCGGCAAGCCGCTCGTGTGCGTCAATCATCTTGAGGGTCATCTGTTTGCCAACCTGCTGGCGCAACCCGACCTCAAACCGCCGTTCATCTTCACGCTTGTCTCGGGCGGGCACACCATGCTCGTGCACGTGAAGGCGTGGGGCGACTACGAGGTACTTGGTGAGACACTCGACGACGCTGTGGGCGAGGCCTTCGACAAGGTAGCCAAGGCATTGGGTCTGGGCTATCCCGGTGGCCCCATCATTTCCAAGCTGGCCGAGACGGGCAACCCCAAGGCGATCGATTTCCCCCGTGCGCTTAACAGCAGAGGAGACTATCGCTTCTCGCTTTCGGGCCTTAAAACCGCTGTGACGCTCTACATTGAACAGGAGACCAAGGCCGGGCGCACGATTCACCTGCCCGATCTGGCAGCTTCGTTCGAGGCAGCTGTCTTTGACGTGCAGTACAAGAAGGCCAAAAACGCATTGCACGCTACCGGATGCAAGGAATACTGCATCGGTGGCGGCGTCTCGGCCAACCCGCATCTGCGCGAGATGATGATCAAGAAGCTTGGGCGTCAGGGGATTCGCGTAACGGTGCCGCCCTTGTCTGCCTGTACCGATAACGCAGCCATGATCGCGGAGGTTGCTCGCCGTAAATTCGACCGAGGTGAAATCTCGCCGTTCGACGTCGACGCCGATCCAAACATGACGCTGTAGCTGGTACGGCGCGGTCCCCGGACGGAGGGGCCGGATATAAGGTTTCCTGCTCTACAGTCCTGCGCAAGACGAAGGCCACATTAAGTGGCCTTCTTTGCGTGCGGAACTCGCGATAAACCTTATATCCGGCCCCTCCGGTCGGGGACCTTTCTGTATCGATATAGCTTCTGAGCTGGTTCGGCGTCGACAGCGTCCGGCAAGGTTAGCCAGCCTGCATCGAATTTCCGGCGTGCTTTGGCTGAAAGAATAAGTTGGTGTGCGGAGCTTTGCTCCGCACATTTGGGATGGGAGCTCCTCGGGGGCGGGGCGGGCGCCTGCCGCCATATATGAACTTTATCGCGAGTTCCGCACGAACAGGAGGCCACTTAATGTGGCCTCCGTCGTGAGCAGGACTGTCCGAGCAGGAAAGTTCATATATGGCGGCAGGCGCCCGCCCCGCCCCCGAGGAGCATCTCTCATGCAAAAACTGTCGTGGGGTAAAGTCCGAGGTCAGTGGCGTTTTATACCGAGAAATTCAAAAAAGTGGAAAATTCATTACATATTTGCGTTGACTTTAGGTAACTAAAGTTTCATACTCCTTTTCAACCACTGGGGGATGTGAACACGCACGGATCGTTCACATCATGATTGAAGAGGATTTCTTAGACATGTTCACGCATCAGCTAAACATTATCAGCGTAGTAATTATCTGATGCGGGTTAGCACATACAGCTAGCCCGTACGATAACGGGCGGCTGATGAAGATGAGGGCCGTCGAGCGCAACCGACGGCCCTCATTTTTTATGTCTGGGAAGTTCTTTTTAGAGGAGGAAATGTAATGAACGGAGTTTTGCTCATGGTTGTGGCCGCGGCGGTGCTCGCCTGCGGCTATCTGGGCTATGGCCGATGGCTGGCCAACAAGTGGGGCGTTGACAAAGAGGCCCTCACGCCGGCCAAGCGCATGAAGGACGGCAAGAGCTTCTCGCCCGTCTCCGCCTTCACCGCGTTCTCGCACCAGTTCAGCTCGATTTGCGGTGCTGGCCCTGTTACGGGTACGATCGTCGCCATGGCCTTTGGCTGGCTGCCCGTCGTGCTCTGGGTCCTCGTCGGCGGCATCTTCTTTGGTGCCGTCCACGACTTTGGTGCCCTGTACGCTTCGATGAAGAACAACGGCAAGTCGCTCGCTCAGCTCATCGAAAAGTACATCGGCAAGACCGGCCGTCGCCTGTTCCTGCTGTTCTGCTGGCTGTTCTGCATCATCGTCATCGCCGCTTTCACCGACATGGTCTGCAAGACGTTCATGTTCACCCCGGCCGTTGACGCTTCTGGTGCTGCTACCGGTGCCATCGACTTCACCAAGTCCTATGCCGCCGGCTGCGCTGGTACCATCTCCATCCTGTTCACCTTTGTCGCTATCGCCTTTGGTTGGGCCCAGAAGAAGTTCAACCTCACCGGCGCTGCCGAGTTCGTCACCGGCGTGGTCCTCATGGTTCTCATGTTCGCCGTCGGTATGCAGTTCCCGGTCTACCTGGATAAGTTCCAGTGGTTCGCCGTCGTCATGGTCTACCTGGTCTTCGCTGGCGCTATGCCCATCCAGATGCTCAAGACCCCGCGTGACTACCTCACTTCCATCATGATGATCGTCATGATCGTCTGCGCTGTCCTCGGCATCGTCGTCCTGGGCGTCAACGGTCAGGCCACTATCACCGCTCCGGTCTTCACCGGCTTCTCCACTGCCTCCGGCATGATGTTCCCGGTCCTGTTCGTCTCCGTCGCTTGCGGTGCTCTCTCCGGTTTCCACAGCCTCGTTTCTTCCGGCACCTCTTCTAAGCAGGTCGAGAAGGAGCAGGACGCCGTCAAGGTCGGTTACGGCGCCATGATCGTCGAGTCCTTCGTCGGCATCCTTGCCATCATCGTCGCCGGCATCATGTTCTCCGACATGAACACCGCCGGTACCGGCGCCCTCAACGCCGGTGTCGCTTCCACCCCGTTCCAGATCTTCGCCGCTGGCATCTCCCGCGGTATGCAGGCCTTCGGTGTTGACGGCACGCTTGCTACCGTCTTTATGACCATGAACGTCTCCGCTCTGGCCCTGACCTCGCTCGACGCCGTCGCCCGCATCGCCCGCACTTCGTTCTCCGAGTTCTTTGCCCAGACCAACGATGCCCTGGCCATCGAGTCCAAGGCCGGCTACATGAAGGTCCTCGGCAACCCCTGGTTCGCCACGGTCGTCACCCTGCTTCCCGGTCTCGCCCTCGCTTTTGGTGGCTATGCCAACATCTGGCCGCTCTTTGGTGCTTCCAACCAGCTGCTCGGCGGCATGACCATGATCACCCTCGCCGTGTTCTGCAAGTGCACCGGCCGCAAGGGCTGGATGCTCTACGTGCCCGTCGTCTTCCTGCTCTGCTGCACCTTCACCTCGCTGGTCCAGAGCGCCATGGGCTGCATGACCGCCGTCCAGGCCTACGGTTTCTTCGGTACCATCCCGGCTACCGCCACCACGGCCGCCGTCTCCGTCGCCGCCACCAAGGGCCTGCAGCTCGTCTTTGCTGTCCTGCTGATGGTCCTGGGCCTCATCGTTGCCGTTAACTGCCTCAAGGAGTTCTTCGGCAAGGAGGCCGGTTCCATGCCCGACGAGGAGCCCGAGTGGTCCGAGATGGGCAAGGCCGAGTACGGCCGGGCCGCTGCCGCTGAGGCTCCTGCCGACGCCGAGGCCGCCAAGGCTTAGTCGACCTGACGAGTTGAACGTCACATCTATATGACTCGGAAAGACCGGGTCCGCGACTTCGCGGGCTCGGTCCTTTTTTCATGCAAAAGCTGGTGACGCTCGAGTGTTCTCGCAGATGTTTTGCGTGGATAAGGGCGTGCGTTGTACCATATAGACGTATATGTGTACATATGAAAGGGGCCCCGTGGCCAAGACGGTATATTCCGATAACCAAAATAATGTCGATGCCCTGGCTGAGCGTCTGAGCAGCCAGACGTCGCTTTCTGCCGAGCGTGCCAAGCTGGTTGCCTACGACCTGCTCTGCCGCAAGGCGCTCAAGATTAAGTCGAGTGCGCTGGCGCAAATTTTTCGCTCCGTCGATAAGGAATGCAACACAAAGGCGATGCGCGATGAGCTTATCGCGGCAAATATCGTGACCAAGATCGAGGGCAGCGGTATTAATGGTCGCCCGGCGTTCTATACCATCAATGCCGAGATCCGCGATGTCCAGGAGCAGCCTGTCGAGTCCGTCGAAGATTTTGTCGTCGAGGATTCCGCTGACGTACCTGCTGTGGAAGAAGCTGCTCCGCGTGAGCATGTCGATACCGATGAGTTGCTCGATGAGAACGTCGTGCGTGCCTTTACGGCCAAGGCAGGACGCGGCGGTTTTGGCGGGGGTGGCAAGCGCGATGCGCAGCGCCGCGCCCAGCAGGAGCGCTTCCGTCGCGCCGTTGCTCAAAAGGGTGAGACGGATGCTGAGGCCGTCGAGGAAAAGTCCGTCGGGATGCAGGAGCCGACTCGCACTCAAGAGCATGCTGAGATCCAGGAGCCTGAGCGTCGCCGCGGTGCCCACTTTAAGGCCGAGCAGCGAGGTATTGCATGCGAGGTCCAGGATTCCGTCGAGGCTGCTGACGCGTCCGATGAACCGGTCAAGAAGGCTCCGGGTTCATGCCGTCCCGGACGTGGTTTTGCGGGGCGCGCGTATCCCGTAAGGCATCAGGAGAAGAGCGAGCCGGCTTCGACCACTCAGGACGAGAAGGCCGAGAAGACCGTTGAGCCGGCGGCTCGCGAACAGAAGCCTGCTGAGCCGCAGCTTGAGGTTGATGCCGAGGCCAAGGGCCAGCAGCCTACTGATGAGCAGGCGGAGCAGGGCGCGTCGAGCAAGCCTCGCCGCCGCCGCCATCGTGGGGGCCGCAGTTCCCATGCCGAGACTGCAGCCGAGAAGACCACGCCGCAGGACGAGGATGCGAAGGTCGAGGTTTCTTCGGGGCAGCCTAAGCGCCAGCCGGCGAAGGAGAGCAAGTCCGATCGCCCGCAGAAGCAGGCGCCTATGCCGAAGCGCGAGCGCAATTCCCAAGGCGATTCTAAGCGCAAGTCTCAGAAGAAGCCGGAGTCTGCCGCAGCAGATACTGCTGCCCGGCAGCCCGAGTCGGCCGCCCACGGCGAGGTCTCGGCGTTTGCCCTTGCCCGCGTTTTAGGCAGGCAGCTGCTCAAGGTTGTCCCTACGCCCACGGCGCTCTCTAAGATCAAGGAGCAGCAGACGCAGATCGTAAAGGTCGAGGGCAAGGACGGCAAAAAGGCTCCGCAGCGCACTCAGCACAACGAGATGTCCAACCGCAAGATTTCCGAGGAAATCGCAATCATCCAGGCTTGGATCGAACAGAACCGAGGTGCCGATACGCCGGTTGCCTCGCGCCGCCAGCGTGCCTACCAGATCTTTAACGACGAGAAGGCTTTTGACGGCAAGCACGGTGAGCGCTTGATCAGGCGTATGACCGAAAAGGGCATCAGCATGCAGGCGATCAAGGTCGCCCCCAATCGCCCCGTGCACTTTACGGGCTTCTTTACGCTGGGTGCCGACAAGCCGTTCATTATGGTCGAGAACCTGGACACCTACGACGAGATCGTCAAGCTGCTGCGTGGCCGCAAGCACGCCAAGCTCTTTGGCATCAAGGTAGGCGGCGTGATTTTTGGCGGCGGATGCAAGGCGAGCGTCTCGCATGCCCTGGACGATTATCTGGCCGAGATTGGCTATCGCTTTAACTACGTCTACTATGTGGGCGATATCGACCGCGAGGGCGCGCGCATCGTCGAGCAGGCTCGCAATGCCAATGTGGTTGAGATTCGCCTACATGCCGGCATGTACCGCGCCATGCTCGCCGAGCATAAGCGTCGCGTGAAGGCCGGCGGCGAGTGCGAGCCCGCGGCTGCCAACCAGGGCGTGCCACAGAACCTGGCAGCGACGATCAAGGATCTGCCCATGGTCACGCGCGTGCAGTTCCGCAACGTGCTGCGCGAGGGCGGGCGCATTCCGCAGGAGATCCTGATGACCGCAGACTATCGGGATGGCGACTCGGGAAGCTTCGACCGCATGCTGAACAACTAGATTCCGCCGGCCCCGGGAGAGCGGGGACACCGGCTTAGGTTTCCTGCTCTACAGTCCTGCTCACGACGGAGGCCACATTAAGTGGCCTCCTGTTCGTGCGGAACTCGCGATAAACCTAAGCCGGTGTCCCCGCTCTCCCGGGGCCTGTGGTTACTTGGTTGTTGCATGCGGCTCGCTTTTCGGAACAGGGCTGATAATTCTAGATGCAAGGCGCTCTTGGTCGTTATGGGCCTGGGGCGTCTGTCTTATATAGGTAGATTCCTTGCGGGTTCGAATCCCTCTGCTTGCCCACAAGAAAGCGCCCTGGGCCGTTATGGACTCAGGGCGCTCAATTTTAATGGCTGGGACGGAGGGATTCGAACCCCCAACAGCCGGCACCAAAAACCGGAGTTCTACCGTTGAACTACGTCCCAATGTGTGGTGTTGCCCAAAAGTAACTCGTTTAGTTTACCTAATCTGCGAGGGCATCGCAAACGCCATCGAGCAGGCGTACGGCGAGTGTCTGCGCGTCGCTGGCCGTGAAGGTGCCGTTGTAGCGCGTCATGCCCGTGAGCTCAATGCGAATGCGTGCCGGCTTCTGCTGCGCGGCGACATTGGCAGTGCGGATGCGCTGGGCCAGGTTGTGGCACTCGGCGAGGGCAATCGTGGCGCGCGGTGCGGCGTCGGCGGGCAGCTCGTCGCTTGCAATCTCGAGCACCAGGTCAACGTCGGTTGGGACCTCGGAGTCGCAGAGCATCATGCCGCTGTTGTCGGTCGTTGCCGTGGCGATATTCCACATGCGCGACGCAACGCTGCGTGCGATGGGGTCCTCGCCGATAACGGCAATCTGGAAACGCTCGAGCACGTTGGCGGCGCGAGCAAAACCGATACGGGACTCGGCTTCGGTGACCGAGGGCTTGCCCTCCCACACATGGTGCAGGCGGTTGATGTAGGCGTAGGTGTCCTGGAAGGCCATGCCGTCGGCAAACAGGCCGACATTTTCCTGGAACTGCTGCAGGGCGGCCTCGGTATGCGGACCAAAGTAGCCGTCGTCTTCGCCACAGGCAAAGCCCAAAACGTTGAGAGCGCGCTGCAGGGCCTGCACATCGGCGCCATGGAAATTGGGCATGCGCAGATAGAGGGTGCGGTCGCCCAGCTTATACGAAGCGTCTACAAGGGCGCTCCAACAGGGGATATCGACGGCATGACCGGCAGCAAGGCCGCTGTCGAGCCTGAAGGTGCTGACGGCCTGCTCAGTGGTGGCTCCAAAGTACTTGTCGGTGACTTCGGCGGCATCAATCGTGTAGCCGAGCTGCAGGAGACGAGACTGCACGTCCTCGACGGCTGCTCCTTGCATGCCCGTTGTAATAGGTTCCATGAACGAACCCCTTTCGGCGTACCATTCGTACTATTTGAGCGTCTGTCGGATAGACAACGCAAAGGGATGCATAAACATGCACTCAACAGTGTAGCAAGTTGTGCCTAAATACGCTGCTGACAGGTTTTATAACCCCCGTTAGTTAAGGCGCTCCACAAAGAAATCTGCCATGGAGAGGAACAGCTCGCGTGCGTGCGGATCAAGCTCAACGTTCTCGATGGCCGCTTTGGCCTTAGCGGTCAGGTCGAGCGCGTAAGTGTGGGCGTAATCGATGGAGCCGGTTTCCTGGAAGATCTCCACGGCGCGTGCGAGCTGCGCGGGATCATCGGTGCCCGAGGAAAGAATCGCCTCGACCTCGTCGTGGTGGCGCTCATCAGAGAGGGCGTGTACGGCGACAAGCGTGCGCTTGCCCTCGGTGATGTCGGTGCGGAAGTCCTTGTTGGCGGCTTCCTTAGCGCCGACAAGGTTGAGCAGGTCGTCCTGAATCTGAAAGGCAAGGCCCGTGTGTAGGCCAAAGGCGCGCAGCGCTTCGATTTGCTTATCGCTGCCGCCGCCGATAATGGCTCCGGCGGCAAGCGGCGTGGCTCCGCTGTAAAACGCGGTCTTGTGCGTCGCCATGTCCAGGTAGTCATCAACCGAGATATCAAAGCGCCCGTCACGGACCCAACCCAGGTCGAGTGCTTGACCCTCGATGGTGCGGACGATCATCTCGGTAAGCTCGTGGAGCACGCGCAGCTTCACGTCGGACTCAAGCGTAGGGTCGTCGAGAACCGTCTTGGTGACCATGGTGAGCGCCAGGTCGCCACAATTGATGGCAAGGCCCGCGCCCTCGGTAAGGTGCATGCAGGGCTTGCCTCGACGAAGCTGTCCGTTGTCGGCGATGTCGTCGTGGATCAGCGCGCCCGACTGGAAATGCTCGATGGCCGCCGCGGCGCTGCGGGCGCTCTCAAAGCTGCCGCCCACTGCGGTTGCAGCGAGCATACAGATAAGCGGGCGGTGGCGCTTGCCGGCGTTGGCCGTAAAAGCCGAGAGCGGCGCATACAGGTAGCGCTCGATATCGGCAGAGGTCGCCTGTCCGTCAAAGAACGTGGCCAGATAGTCGTTAATCTGGTCAAAGTGCTGGGCTAAAAAGCTGGTAAACGGACTGGACACGGGTTCTCGCATTCTTTCTTGGGTTACATCGTTGCGGTGTGCAGATACCATATTGCCACATTGGAGTTGCCGGCGCGTCTGTTTTGGCGATTTGGGGAAACGGGACGCGTACGCGTGCCGGCTGCTTATATAAGCCTAAAGTGCTCGAGCGCCTTGACGACGCCATCTTTGTCGACCGAGTCGGTGATGTAGTCGGCGCGCTTTTTGAGATAGTCCGGCGCATTGCCCATGGCGATACCGACATCGACGGCGTTCATCAGCGAGACGTCATTGCTGGCGTCGCCGATGCCGTATACGGTTCCGTGGTGGGGATCGAGGGCGTCGAGTACAGACTGGATGCCCCCACGCTTCGTGCATTCGCGGGGCGAGATTTCGGTTACCTCGAGTTCGAGCTCGTTAAAGCACAACAGCGGCTCAAGTGCCTTATCTTGAGCGATGTGGTTGGCGAGCGATGTAGACATCAAGATCTTGTAGGCACTGTAATGTTGCAGCTGCGTGACTGCGTCGCCCAGGGTGCGCGCGTATCCGGGAGCATCGGGGGCATCAGCACTCATGCGCACGACGCCGTTGAGGCCCTCAAAGCGGATGACTTCGCCCGACTGCTCAAGATAGGGGGCAAGACGCTGCAGCATACTGGGCGTCATCGACAGATCACGAATTGCGTGTCCGTTGATCTCGGCGTAACCGCCCGCAAGACAGACGATGCCGGTCCAGGGCAGCTCAAGAAGTTTGGGGTGGATGCAACTGAGGGTGCGCCCTGTGCAGATAAAGGCCATGTTGCCGTTTGCAACGAAATCGCGGATTGCCTGCGAAACCGCCTCGTTGGGATAGGGGGAGAGGTCCCGCTCGTCTTCGGGAAGGTCTTGGGCGAGCCTGGGGTCTTGCCAGGCGAGCGTTCCGTCGATATCGAAGAAGCAGATGTCGCCGCGCTTATGGGCTGCGCTGGCGGCAGGGGAGGCCGAGGTGGTGGGCACAAATCCCGGCTCGAGGCCCATGATCTGGTCAAAATGCTCTTTAACGCGGGGAACGGAGATGCCGATAATCACCTGGGCGGTCTTGCCCGTAATGATGAGGCCCTTGGCGCCCACCGCGACAAACGACGCGTTATCTGCAACGATGGAAGGGTCTGCGACCTCGACGCGCAGGCGCGTGGCGCAGTTGGTTGCGCCCACGATATTGCCAACGCCACCTAAAAGCTGAATTACCCGCTCAGCGAGGACGTGATCTTGATCGGATCGACTATTGACCTCGTCATTGGGAGATTGCTCTTTGGCAAAGTCGCTTCCCGTTAAACAATCGATTGCCGTGCGATTGGCGACATGATTCTCGCGGCCCGGTGTCTTAAGGTCATAGACCAAGATGAGTGCTCGAAAACTAACAAAGAAGATGAGGCTAAAGGCAAGGCCGATGCCGAGCGCCAAAAGGTAGGAGCCGGCATGCATTCGCATGAGTGGGATGAAGTTGAAGGCCGTCATTTCCATGAGGCCGCCCGAGAAGATGCCGACGATGCCAAAGAAGTTCATGGTCATGGCAAGGCAGGAGGATAGGACGGCGTAGAGCAAAAAGAGTCCGGGATAGGTGAACATAAAGAGAAACTCGAGCGGTTCGGTGACGCCGCAGACCACCGAGGCGACGATGGCGGGCAAAAGGATGACCTTAAGGCCGGCGCGGCGTTCGGGTTTGGCGGTGAAATAGAATGCTGCCGCGATGGCGGGAAGGCCAAAGAGCTTGCCCCAGCCGGTGGCGGTAAAACCTGCCCAGGGTGCAAGTTCATTTAAAGGGCGCGTGCTATGGGAGAGAATGGGGAGCAGGTTGGTCCACGTGGCGTAAATACCGTCGTGAATGACCAGATTGTCGTAATAGATGGGCATATAGAGCAGGTGGTGCAGCCCCATGGGCTCGAGTGCTCGCTCCAAAAACACAAAGATGCCCACGCCGAAGGGGCCGACGCCCGCAAGTGCGTGGCGCAGCGTTTCGGTCACAGCGTATGCGAAGGGTACGATGGCGGCCGAGATGACGGCAAGGGCAAACACGGCAAAAAAGCTGATGAGGTAGACCAGCGAGGAACCCGAGAAGGTGCCGAGCCAATCGGGAACCTTGGCATCGTAGAAGCGATCATGGATGGCGACGACGGTTGCCGATACCGCCAGCGGGCCGATAATGCCGGTGTCGAGCGTCTTGATGCCGTCGATGACGGTGATGCCGCTGGCGGGGGTCAAAGATGACGGGTACTCAAGTCCAAGGTTGTCTCCGCTCAGCTTAATGATCTCGCTCAAAAAGAAGCAATAGGCAAAATAAGCCACGAGTGCCTCGAGGCAGCAGCGTGCCGGTTGCTTTTGGGCAAGACCGATAGGCAGCGCTACGGCAAAAAGGAGCGGGAGACGTTTAAAGACCGTCCACGAGCCGCGCTGGATGATGGTCCAGAAAACGTACCAAGGGGTTCCGTATACGGCGAGATCGCCGACGATGTCTACGGTCGTGGCGAGGGCGGAGATGCCGACCATGAGGCCTGATATAGAAAACAGCATGGCGGGCGCGAACATGGCTCCGCCAAAACGTTGGATTTTCTGCAGCATAATATGCCTTTCGGATGCAACATGCCGTGCGAGCAAGAACGTTTAAACAATGAACTCATTGTAGAGGACTGGCTGCTTGCCGCATTGACGGTTTTGATTCGGTCCGATTTAGGTTTCGGGGGAACCGTCGACGGTAAATAATCCGTGCTTTACCGATAATCGGTTTAAACAACCCAAAGAAATGCTATCGTGCCTAGCCATACATATTCATTAGAGGTGAAACAATGCCAAAAGCGATTTACGAAGGAATCTACCGAGAAATACGCTCGCGCATCATTAATGGGACCTATGCGTTTCAGGAGATGCTGCCAACCGAAGCCGAACTGACCGCGGAGTTCGGATGTACTCGCAATACCGTCCGTCGCGCCTTGGGTATGCTGGCCGACGGGATGTTTGTGCAGCCCATACACGGCAAGGGCGTGCGCGTCATTTGGCTTAAAGGCGAGACCGATATGCTGGGCGCACTCGAGGAAGTTGAGTCGTTTGGCGAGTTTGCAAAGCGCAACAATGCCGTTGCATCGACGGACGTTAAGTCTTTTGAACATCTGGTCTGCACCGAGCAACTCTCTCGTCACCTGGGCTTTAAGGTGGGCGAGGAGTTGATTCGCGTGGTGCGCGTCCGTAGCCTTAACGGTAGCGCTCGCCAGGTGGACCACGGCTATTTTCTGGAGTCGATCGCCAAAGGCCTGACGCCCGAGATCGCCGCAAAGTCAATTTACGACTATCTGGAGCACAAACGCGGCGTCAAAGTGATGGCGAGTCGCCGTACGGTGAGCGTCGAGCTTGCCAACGATGAGGACTGCAGCTATCTTGACCTTGGGAAATACAACTGCGTTGCCGTCATGGAGAGCCAGTCGTACACCTCGGACGGCATCTTGTTCGAGGTCACGCATGCCCGCACGCATCCCGAGATCTTCCACTACCGCGTCAACTCCAAGCGATAGCCGGCTAGCTCGCAGCTTGACGAGACTCATGCCCTCAGAGATAAAACGCCCGGTCAAACCGACGATGCATCGGCTTGACCGGGCGTTTTCTCTGCATTCGATAACAAATAATTGTTTATACAAAACTTGTCAAGTATCAAGTTGAAATTACCGTTCACCGAAGTTTTTCTACCGCTCTAGTAATACTTGTTCAAACAACTAGCCAAATAGCGTATCGTACAAATCAGCAAAAGGGGCAAAGTCCCCGAGCCAATCTCCGAAGGCGGCGGCAAAGGGTGCCGCCACGGTGTGAAAGGGTGGATTGTAATGAAGAACGAAATGAGCAGAAGGCAGTTCCTGGGCTTTGCTGGTTCCGCGGCTGCGGTTCTTGGTCTGGGTCTCGTGGGCTGCGGTGGTTCCGCCGGCTCCGGCTCCTCTGCTTCTGGTGACGCTGCCGAGGTCTACTTCCTCCAATTCAAGCCCGAGGTCGACAAGGAGTGGAAGGAGATCGCCAAGGCCTATAAGAAGGAGAAGGGCGTCGAGGTCAAGATCGTGACCGCCGCCTCCAACACCTACGAGGAGAAGCTCAAGTCCGAGATGTCCAAGAGCTCCGCTCCGACCCTGTTCCAGGTCAACGGCCCTACCGGTCTTAAGAACTGGAAGGATTACTGCGCCGACCTGTCCGATACCAAGCTCCGCGGTGAGCTCATTGACGACTCCCTGGCTCTGCAGTCCGATGGCAAGGATCTGGGTATCGACTGGGTCCAGGAGAGCTACGGCATCATCTACAACAAGCAGCTGCTCGAGAAGGCTGGCTACAAGGCCGAGGACATCAACTCCTTCGACAAGCTGAAGGCTTGTGCCGACGACATCCAGGCCCGCAAGGACGAACTTGGTGTTGAGGGCGCCTTCACTTCCGCCGGCATGGATGACTCCTCCAGCTGGCGCTACACCACCCACCTCGCCAACCTCCCGCTCTACTACGAGTTCGAGAAGGAGCACAACCAGGAGGACGACGAGATCAAGGGCGAGTATCTCGACAACTTTAAGCAGATCTTCGACCTGTACATCACCGACTCCACCTGCGATCCTTCGCAGCTCGCCTCCAAGACCGGTGACGACGCCACCAACGAGTTCGCAACCGGCAAGGCCGTCTTCTACCAGAACGGCTCTTGGGCCTACGCCGACCTCACCAAGGCCGGTATGACCGACGACCAGCTCGGCATGCTGCCGATCTACATCGGCGTCGACGGCGAGGAGAACCAGGGCCTGTGCTCCGGCGGCGAGAACTACTGGTGCGTCAGCTCCCAGGCTTCCGAGGATGCCCAGAAGGCCACCGAGGACTTCATGTATTGGTGCGTCACTTCTGACACCGCCACCAGCATCATCGCTGACAAGATGGGTCTGACCGCCCCGTTCAAGAGCGCTAAGGAGACCACCAACGTCTTCTCTCAGCAGGCCGTTGCTATGGCCAAGGACGGCAAGAAGACTGTCGCTTGGGACTTCGTTTACATCCCCTCCGAGGAGTGGAAGAAGAACCTCAAGCAGGCTCTCATCGCTTATGCTGCCGACAACACCAAGTGGGACGGCGTCAAGAACGCCTTCGTCGATGGCTGGAAGACCGAGAAGGCTGCTTCCGAGTAAGCAGTTGCTGCCCAAGCTATCTGATTAGCGACAGGGGGCGGGCAGACGTAGGTTTGCCCGCCCCCTGCATATTGAAAGGACCCTTCTATGGGCAAAGCACTCAAGCGCTGGTGGCCGCTCTTTATGCTGCCCACGTGCCTGGCGTTTATGATCGGGTTCGTGATTCCCTTTATCCAGGGTTTCTATCTCTCGTTCTGCCAGTTTATTACCATCAATAACGCGCACTTTGTCGGTATCGAGAACTACGTGCGCGCACTGACCGACCCGCAGTTCTCCACGTCGTTCTTCTTTACCGTGGCGTTTGCCTTCCTGTCGACGGTGCTCATCAACGTGATCGCGCTGGCCATTGCGCAGGCGCTCACCCGCAAGGCGCTCAAGGGCACCAACATCTTCCGTACGATTTTCTTTATGCCTAACCTGATTGGCGGCATTGTACTGGGTTACATTTGGCAGATTCTGATCAACTGCCTGCTCTCCAACGTGGGTGCCCAGCTTATCGCCCTCAACTCCGCCGCTGGCTTCTGGGGCCTTATCATCCTGACCCTGTGGCAACAGGTCGGCTACATGATGATCATCTACATCGCCGGTCTGCAGTCCATTCCGTCTGATTACATCGAGGCCGCCAAGGTCGACGGCGCTACGGCATGGCAGACGTTTTGGAAGGTTAAGATCCCCAACCTGATGCCGACCATCACCATCTGCCTGTTCCTGTCCATCACCAACGGCTTTAAGCTGTTCGACCAGAACCTCGCCCTTACCGGTGGTGCCCCGGCGCACTCTACCGAGATGCTCGCCCTGAACATCTACAACACGTTCTATTCGCGTGCTGGCATCGCATGGCAGGGCATCGGTCAGGCCAAGGCAGTTATCTTCTGCATCCTGGTTGTCGCTATTTCTATGATCCAGCTTAAGGCCACGAGGTCCAAGGAGGTGCAGCAGTAATGAAACGCGATAAGGCTATTAACCGCGCGCTCTCGATCTTCTTTACGATCCTGTCGCTCGCATGGATCTACCCCGTGTTCATGATTGCGCTCAATTCCTTTAAGAAGGGGACCGCAATCAGCACCACCACGGCGTTCGATCTGCTCACGCCCGAGACGTTCAACGGCCTCGCAAACTACGTGCACGCTCTTAACGAGCAGGGCTTTGCCTCGGCGTTTATGTACTCGCTCATCATCACAGTCACGTCGGTCGTGCTGATTCTGGTGTGCTGCTCCATGTGCGCTTGGTACGTGGTTCGTGTCAACAACAAGATCTCGAACTTCTTCTATTACCTGTTCGTGTTCTCGATGGTCGTACCGTTCCAGATGCTCATGTTCACGCTGTCCAATTTGGCGGACCGCATCGGCTTTAACACGCCGTTCAACATCTGCTTTATCTACCTCGGCTTTGGCGCGGGCCTGGCGGTCTTTATGTTCGCCGGTTTTGTAAAGAACATCCCGCTCGAGATCGAGGAGGCGGCCATGATTGATGGCTGCAACCCGGTCCAGGTGTTCTTTAAGATCGTCCTTCCCATCATGAAGCCCACCTATCTTTCGGTCGGCATCCTCGAGACCATGTGGGTCTGGAACGACTATCTGCTGCCCTACCTTACGCTCGACTCCACCAAGTACAAGACCATTCCTATCTTGATCCAGTACTTCCGCGGCGGCTACGGCCACGTCGAGCTCGGCCCCATGATGGCCTGCATCATGATGGTCGTTATCCCCATCGTTATCATGTACATCCTCTGTCAGAAGTACATCATCGACGGCGTGGTGGCAGGTGCCGTCAAGGGCTGATGCCGTAACTGTTTTGCAAGTTTCTGCGGCGCCCCTCAGCGCGGCGCCGCATATCGAAAGGTAGAGACATGGCCGAGATCGTTCTCAAACATGTTCAGAAGGTGTATCCCAACAACGAGTCAAAAAAGAAGGGCTTCTTTGGCAAAAAGAAGAAGACCGAGGAGAAGAAGCACAACCTCAAGGTTACCGAGGACGGTGTGCTCGCTGTAGAGGACTTCAACCTCACCGTTCACGACCAGGAGTTCGTCGTCCTCGTTGGCCCCTCTGGCTGCGGTAAGTCCACGACGATGCGCATGGTCGCCGGCCTGGAGGACATTACCTCGGGCGATGTGCTCATCGACGGCAAGCGTGTCAACGACGTGGCGCCCAAGGACCGCGACATCGCCATGGTGTTCCAGAGCTACGCTCTGTACCCCAATATGACGGTGTACGAGAACATGGCATTTACGCTCGAGCTCAAGAAGGTTCCCAGGGACGAGATCGACCGCAAGGTTCGCTCTGCTGCCGAGATTCTGGGCATTACCGAGTACCTCGACCGTAAGCCCAAGGCGCTCTCCGGCGGCCAGCGCCAGCGTGTCGCTATCGGCCGCGCCATCGTGCGTGACCCCAAGGTCTTCCTGATGGACGAGCCGCTGTCCAACCTGGACGCCAAGCTTCGTAACCAGATGCGTGCCGAGCTCATTAAGCTGCGCCACGAGATCAAGGGCACGTTCATTTATGTTACTCACGACCAGACCGAGGCTATGACCCTCGGTGACCGTATCGTGGTCATGAAGGACGGCGTTGTCCAGCAGATCGCCACGCCGCAGGAGGTCTTCAATCATCCCGCGAACATCTTCGTCGCCGGCTTCATCGGCGTGCCGCAGATGAACTTCTTCGATGCCCAGCTGGTGCGCTCGGGCAACGGCTTTACCGTCAAGACCGAGGATATGAACGTGGCGCTCGCTCCCGAGACCTGCGCTCAGCTTGCTCTCAACTGGGACGGCGGCGACGTGAAGGAGATCACGGCCGGCGTGCGCCCCGAGCAGATTCTGCTTGCCGACAAGGACGAGGAGGGCGCGCTCCAGGGTACCGTCGAGGTGACCGAGCTCATGGGTTCGACCGAGCATGTCCACGTGACCGCTCCCGATGGCCAGTTCGTCCTGATCATTCCCGTTGTCGACCTCGAGGCCAAGGGCGCGCTCAAGGCGGGCGACCCCATCTGGTTCAAGTTCGAGAAGAACGCGACCCACCTCTTCGATAAGGTCTCTGGCAAGAACCTTATCTAGGCCTGGTGCATCCGGGCCCTCCCTTTGGGCGACTGCGGTATTGCCATCCTTTTGCCGCGGTCACATATAAGGCTCCCCTCCCGTCCACTGGGCGAGAGGGGAGCCTTTCTTTGTGTTGGGATTGTCTGACCGGTCGTTTGTCTCGATCTGTAACGGGTGAGGCTGATTTCGGACGTTAGATGTTACAGATCGAGACGGTTCCGCTGAGCTAACCATTTCATCTAAATCTGTAACACCAAAGGCGAATTTCAGTTGCTAGATGTTACAGATTGAGATAAACCCAAGGGGAGGGGCCGGTATGTCTCAATCTGTAACAGCTGGGGCCGTTTTTACCGAGTAGCTGTTACAGATCGAGATTGTTTGGTCGAGTCGGGTCACAGGGTAGCGTGCGGGCACAAAAAGCGGAGCCGCGTTGCCACGACTCCGCTTTCAAGAGGATGGGTAAAGGAAACGAAATTAGCTCAGGTGCCAGATCTCGTCGTTGTACTGAGCGATCGTGCGGTCGGACGAGAAGGTGCCGGCGTTGGCGATGTTGATCAGCGCCTTACGCATCCAGGCGTCCTGGTCCTCGTAGTCTGCCAGCATGCGCTCCTTGGTCTGGATGTACTCCTCAATATCGAGCAGGGCCATAAACCAGTCCTTGCCCATGATGTCGTCGTGCAAACGCTGCAGGCGCTCGGCGTTGCCGGTCGCCATAAAGGCCGGGTTGGTGAGGAAGTCCACCAGCAGCTTGATGCCGGGCTTGCGGTAGAGCGCGCCGGCGTCATAGGTGCCGTCGGCGTAGAGCTGCTCGACCTGCTTGGACGAGGCGCCAAAGGTATAGATGTTCTCGTCGCCGACAAGCTCGGCAATCTCCACGTTGGCACCGTCGAGCGTGCACAGGGTCAAAGCGCCGTTGAGCATGAACTTCATGTTGGAGGTGCCGCTCGCCTCCTTGGAGGCCAGGCTGATCTGCTCGGAGATGTCAGCAGCGGGGATCACGCGCTCGGCAGCGGTGACGTTGTAGTTCTCGATCATGACAACCTGCAGGTAGGGAGCCACGTCGGGGTCGTTTGCAATCCACTGGGACAGCGTCAGGATCAGGTGAATGATGTCTTGGGCGATAGTGTAGGCAGGGGCCGCCTTGCCGCCAAAGATGATGGTGACGGGATGCTTAGGTCTGTTGCCGTTCTTGATATCGAGGTACTTCCAGATGATGTAGAGCGCGAGCATCTGCTGGCGCTTGTACTCGTGGATGCGCTTGACCTGGACGTCGATGATGGCGCCTGCGGGAATCGTCACGCCCTGCTCGAGCGCCATGAACTGGCGCATGATGGCCTTGGCCTCGGCCTTGGTGGCGGCCAGGCGCTCAAGAACATCTTTGTCGTCAACGAACTCGGCAAGCTTACTCAGGTCGCCGGTGCTGCGCCAATCGGTGCCGATCACATCGTCGAGCAGGCTGGCGAGCGCGGGGTTGGCGCCATGGATCCAACGGCGGAAGGTGATGCCGTTGGTCTTGTTGGAGAACTTCTCGGGGTAGATCTCGTAGAACGGATGAAGCTCGGTATCCTCCAGGATCTTGGTGTGCAGCGCGGCGACGCCGTTGATGGAGAAGCCAAAGTGGATGTCCATGTGGGCCATGTGGACGGTGTCGTATTCGTCGATGATGGCGACGCGTGGGTCGTCGTGCTCGGCCTTGGCGATCTCATCGAGCTTGACGATAATGTCGGCGATGGCAGGGGAGACCTTCTGCAGGCTGGTGAGCGGCCACTTCTCGAGCGCCTCGGCAAGAATCGTGTGGTTAGTGTAGGCGACCATGGACCGTACGATGGTCACGGCCTCGTCAAACTCGATGTCGTGCTCGGTGGTGAGCAGGCGAATGAGCTCGGGAATGACCATGGTGGGGTGCGTGTCGTTGATCTGGACCACGGCGTAGTCGGCCAAGTCGTGCAGATTGCTGCCGCGCTCGATGGCCTCGTCGATCAGGAGCTGGGCGGCGTTGCTCACCATGAAGTACTCCTGGTAGATGCGAAGCAGGCGGCCCTGCTCGTCGGAATCATCCGGATAGAGGAACAAAGTGAGGTTCTTGGCGATTTCGGTCTTGTCGAAGTCGATGGAGCTGCCGGGGACCAGACCGTCGTCGACACTTGCCAGGTCGAACAGGCGTAGGCGGTTTTTGGTGGGCTGGCCATAACCGGGCACATTGATGTTGACGAGCTTGGAGGTAACGGCAAAGTCGCCGAACTCAACAGTGTAGGAGTGGTCATCATCGACTAGGATGTCCTGCTCGCCGAGCCACTCGTCGGGGACGGCCTTCTGCTGGTTGTCGACAAAGCGCTGGCGGAACAGACCGTAATGGTAGTTGAGGCCCACGCCGTCGCCGGTAAGGCCCAACGTTGCGATGGAATCCAAGAAGCACGCGGCCAGACGGCCCAGGCCACCGTTGCCGAGCGAAGGCTCGACTTCAAACTCCTCGATCTTATTGAGGTCGTGGCCGGCGGCGATGAGCTGGTCCTTAACCTCGTCATAGATGCCGAGGTCGATCATATTGTTGATGAGCAGCTTGCCGATCAAAAACTCGGCAGAGATGTAATAGAGCTTTTTCTTGCCGTTGTTGAGCGGACAGGCGGCAGAGTGCTCCTGCACGAGCTTGACCAGCAGTTTGTAAATGCGGCGGTCATCGAGTTGCTCGAGCGAAGTTCCAAAGGACTGCTCGGCAAGATCCGCAAGATTGATGCGGGGCATGTTTCCTCCTGTGGTGAGTCGACGACATGTCAGAAATTCAAAAGAAGCCCGCGCGAGGGGATTGGGGTGGCCTCGCGCGGGGAAACGGACGCGTCCGCACGATGGGGTGGGGTCGGGCGCGGTGGCTCCTATTGGGGAAGCTCAATTTCGGCTTCCGACGGGATGCGGAAGTAGGTCTCGGTCCAGCCGGTGAGCTTGTGCTCGAGCTCGCGGGTGATGGCGCCATCGAGCATACGCCAGGTCCAGTTGCCGCCCAGGGTGGCGGGGGTGTTGATGCGCGCCTCGTTGCCCAGGTTGAGCAGGTCTTGCATGGTGTAGATACAGGTATCGCTCACGCTGGCGGCGATGGTGCGGTTGAGTGCATCGGCCATGGGCTCGCCTGCCTGCTGGTGGGTGTACAGGGCCGCCTGCTCGCGCTGACGCGGGGTGGCCGTTCCCTCAAACCAACCGCGCGCCGTCTCGTTGTCGTGTGTGCCCACATAGGCGACGGTGTTGGCAATGTAGTTGTGCGGCAGGTAGTACGAGTTGGTGCCCTCAAAGGCGAACTGCAAGATCTTCATGCCGGGGAAGCCCGAGTTGTCGCGCATGTCGATGACGCCGGGGGTGAGGAAGCCCAGGTCTTCGGCGATGATGGGCAGCGTGCCGAGCTTTTCCTCGAGCGTCTTGAAGAACTTGAGGCCGGGGCCCTGCGTCCACGAACCGTAGGACGAATCGGGTGAGGAGAACGGCACCTCCCAATAGGCCTCGAAGCCGCGGAAGTGATCCAGGCGGATGACATCGTACATGTCGAGGGCGGCGCGGATACGGCCCTCCCACCAGAAGAAACCGTCGGCTTCCATGGCGTCCCAGTCGTAGATGGGATTGCCCCAGTACTGGCCGGTGGCCGAGAACTGGTCGGGCGGCGTGCCGGCGACACTCACAGGATTACCGGCGGCGTCGATCTTAAAGAGCTCGGGCGTGGCCCACATCTCGACGGAGTCGCGCGAGACATAGATGGGCAGGTCGCCGATGATGAGGATATCGCGCTCGTTGGCATAGGCCTTGAGGCGGCTCCACTGACGATTGAAGAAGTACTGCGTCATCTGGTGGTAGAGCATGCGCGCGGGATGGGCGGCGCAGACCTTGGCAGAAGCCTCGCCGCGGGTACGGAGCTCTGCGGGCCACTCCCAAAAGGCCTTGAGACCGCACTCCTCCTTGACGGTCATGAACTCGCAGTAGGGGATGAGCCAGTCTTCGTTTGCTTGGACAAAGTCGTCGAAGTCGGCCGGCTTGTCGGCGGCAAAGCGCTCGGCGGCGCGGTCGAGAATCTGACGACGGCCACCAAAGATGGCACCATAGTCGACATTGCTGGGGTCGGAGCCCAGGTACACGCCGTCGATATCGCACTGCTCCAGATAGCCGGCCTCGATAAGCTCGGCAAAGTCGATGAAATTGGGGTTGCCCGCACGGGCCGAGAACGACTGATAGGGCGAGTCGCCATAGCTCGTTGTCGTAAGGGGGAGAATCTGCCAGTAATGTTGTTTGCACGAGGCGAGGAAATCGACAAAGTCATAGGCGTTCCAGCCAAAGCCGCCGATACCGTAAGGTCCGGGCAATGACGAAACGGGCATCAGAACGCCGCTTGCACGCTCCATGGATGCACTCACCGTCCTTTTGAATAAGGGGCTGCGCCGTAGATGGATAGACGGCTCGTCCCGAGTTTCCATTGCTATTGTCCCTATTGTAGAACATGTTGTTTAAACATGTATAGAGAGAATGAAAAAGTTGCCGACTTTCGGTGAATGGTAGTGCGCCATAGACGATATGAGTTGAACATTGGGAGCTCCTCCCCTTGCGGCTCTTTTGTGGGTCGGGCGACAATGGTCGTCGTCATTAAAGACCGGCTGCCAGCCAGGTTGCAACAATGCAAGAAGGGTTCACATTCAGTTGGCCGTTGACACAAACAATCGCGCGAAGACCTCGTCTTCTTCGGTAAGTCCAGGCGCGGCAAGACGCGCATGGCAGTCGCCCTCACGATGCGCGCGGTCGCCGCGGACATGTCGGTCAGGTTCTGGCAGACCGCGCAGCTGGTTCTCGAGCTCGGCAACGCGAAGCGCAAGGGAACGCTGTCGAAACTGTTGAACGACGTGTCGCCCGCGAGGCTGCTCGTGCTCGACGAGTTCGTCTACGTCCCCTGCGACGTAGACGGTGCGAGGGTTCTCTACCAGGTCATTTCCGTCCATGTAGTGCTCGTAGGCCGCGGCGTCGTCGGGCTCGTCGAAGGAGAGGGACTCCGTCCAGTCCCAGTAGGCCCCCGTCCAGGCGCCCCTGCGCCTGCCGGCCGGCGTCGTCTCGTCGAAGACGAGGCCGTGGCGCAGCAGGAACTTCGACATCCGCTGCTTGGCGTGTTGCAGGTCGTCGCGCGCGTCCTCGAGGGCGCTCGTCGGGGACCCACACCTCGACGACGTTGCGGCGCGCCAGCATGCGTGCCAGCCACTCGGCGTCGCGGCGGTCGTTCTTGCGGCCGCGGTCGGCCGCGGGCCGGTGCATCTTCGGGACCGCCCCGACGACGCAACCGAGGCCGAGGGCCCGCAGCGCGCGGCCGCGGTTGATGGTACGACCATTGTCGCCCGACCCACGAGAGAGCTGCAAGGGGAGAGGCCCCAATGTTCAACTCATATCGTCTGTTGTGCCAGAGTCGCTCGGGAAAGCGCGACCGACGCAGCGCGCTGTTTTCCAGTCACATCCAGTTCGGGTTGATTTCAGCATGCGATAAGAAACTGGATTTGAATTTCGACTCGAAAGATGGGCAATGCTGATGAGAAACGCTTGGAGTTCGGGATTGCGCGGCGTGAAGCGACCCTCTTCTTATCGAGTTCGTTACAATGTAGGAAAAACAGTAAGTAAGAAGACCTCTGATTGCTTTAGGAGGAGCTGTGGTGAATAGCGCCCAGAAGATCGATAAGTCCATCCAGAAGATGATGACTCTCGGAAGAAGGCTTGGGATTCTGTTTACGGCGCTGTTTATAGCGGTGTGTTGCTGTTCGGTGGTGGTGGTTATTTCCATTGGGCTTATGGCTGCTCAAGGAAACCTATATGATCCATCAAAGACGGTTTCCGTAGTGGTTCCTTTGATGTATCTTCTGATTTCCGGAGGGGCCACATGGACCCTGCGGGGAATCAGCATGGACATGGCTCATGGCGAATCGCCCTTTACCCTTTCGCATGCTCGAAGAATCTCGATTATCGGGTGGCTGTTTGTTGCAGCGGCAATAGGTGAACTCTTGTTTTCTCCGGGGTTTCTTTCGATAGTGATTGGCCCCTTCGACTTGCTGGGGAACGCCTATTCGATGTTTGAAAACCTGGCCCTGCCCATAGATATTGGTGCTGTGCTGGGGGCCGTTTGCTGCTTCTCGATTTCTGCGATATGGCGCTACGGAGCTCTGCTTCAAGACCAGACCGAGGATTTGGTGTGAGGGGCGGCATGGACTATCTGATTATTGAGCTTGAAAGCTTATTGCTTCGACGCGGAAAGACGAGTACGGATATCATTCGGGCGACCGGGCACACACCGGCAAGTATCTCAAAAATACGAAATGGCAAGGTGAAGGCAATTAGGTTAAAGACATTGCTGGATATTTGCGTAGAGCTTGATTGCCAGCCTGGCGATCTTATTAAGCGCGTCAACGAAAGAGAACTTGAGGAGCTGGCGACGCGGCGCGCCCGCAACGCGCTGAGCAGGGCGACCGCGACGGGTGATGACCCGGTCCTGGAGTCAGATCATGTTTACGTGGTCGATCTTAGAGACGACTGAGGCTGGAGAATAAAAAAGTATTGAGCAGGTGCAGCCCGTGAAAACAACGGTTTTCACGGGCTGTTCATTCAACGTCCTGCAGTGGCCTGTATTTCTCGCCGCGTCACTGGGGAACGAGAGAGTCATTTCCTGTGCTGGATGCAGGGGGGGTTGCTTACCTTGTGTAGTATATAAATAAGCTTATATTGAAATATGATACATATCGAATTAGAATAACATTATCAATTCGGTATGCAAGGAAAAGAGGGAGAGATGGATTGGATTAACGAGCCGGAGGAAGGCGTTGCACCCGCGTGCGGCAACTGCTTCTTCTACGCGCACGGGGGATGCACGAAGAGGTGCCCCAATCAGTCCTGCACGTTCCGTTTCTAGGGGGCAGAGATGAACTGGCTTTCTACCGCGAAAGGAGGGGAATGAAATGGAATGGATTACCGAGCCGTCAGCCGGGGCTGAGCCCATGTGCAACAATTGCTTCTTTTACGCGCACGGCAGCTGCAGCACCAAGTGTTCTTCACAGGAGTGCACTATCCGCTTTTAGCGGATAGTGCACGCCGTACGGCGTGCACAGACTGTTCAAAGATATTTTGGCCAGCAGCGCCTGAGGGGCGATGTGGCATTGCAATATGGGGGGCGAACCGACGTTACCTATAACCCCGCACAATTGCCATGTCGTCCCTTTTTATTGACGGGGAGGATGTCGTCCATGCGGGAAGTCCCAGTTGAATTGCGTGCCATATCCAAGAGATATGGCGGGTTTGAAGCGGTTAAATCAGTCTCGTTCTCTTTAATGGAAGGCGAGCTGTGTGCACTCATTGGGGAGAATGGTGCCGGCAAGAGCACGTTAATTCGATTGATCACGGGGCTTTCGGAGCCATCGTCAGGAACGATCTCGATGTTTGGGCAAACCGGGAGACGTGAAATACGGAGCTGCAGGGAAAGGCTGGGTTATATGCCCGACCTCAATGCTTCGTATCCTAATCTGACCGCGCGAGACAACTTGGTCGTTCGCTGTATTGAGTGGGGGCTTCCCACCGATCGTTCCATCGACGGTGTGTTATCAACCGTCGGTTTGGGGGAGGCCGGCGGGAAGAAAGTGAAGAACTTCTCAATGGGAATGAGGAGGCGTCTCGATCTGGCCATAGCGTTGCTGGGCGATCCGGAGCTGTTGATCCTGGACGAGCCGACAAACGGCCTGGATCCGATGGGGATAGTCGAAGTAAGAAAAATCCTTACGCATCTTAACAAAGATCAAGGTAAAACGATTCTCGTATCCAGCCACAATCTTGAGGAGATGCACAAGCTGGCAACTGATTACCTCTTCATAAGTCATGGTCGCCTCATTCGAAGGATGACCGCACCTCAGCTGGAAAAGTCATGCCGCGGTGGTTTCGTGTTGCATGTGGACGATCTGGAGCGGACGAGATCGGTTCTCGGAGATGAGACCTCACATTCTTTTCTGCCGGACGGCAGCGTCCTTATGCGCTATGAGGAGAAAAAGGAAGGGCGGGGCATTGCAATCGAAGCGCTCTCGACCGCAGGTGTGAGGGTTGCGGAGGCGTATTCTCATAGGAAGAGCCTTGAGGAGTTTTATTCGGAGCTCATCGGTCGAGAGAGCGAGCTGTGATGAAACGCGAGTTCATCTCAGCTTTTCGGAGCGAGGTATGGTTGCTCGCCAGGCACCCGGCGACCGCTCTGATGATTGCGCTTGCGGCTGTGCTGTATGTGGTTGCGGCTGCGACTTCGTCTGAGGTGCTGATCATGGTCGCCGGTGATGACCCGTATACGCTTGGAGGGGCTATAGGTTTTATTGGAAACCTAGTGGATGCAGGGGACGTTTTGGGCTCTGTTGCCCGGACGTCTTTTGCGTCTACAGTGGTCTGGATTCCGGTGACGATTCTCTACGCGGTTTACGCTACGTCGAGAGACTTTGAATCCGTGGCTTACGCCGTATCGAGATCGCGAGGGGTGTCGCAGGCGGCGATTGTGATCACGAAGCTGTTGGTGAACTGCACTCTGGTCGGTGCCGTGTATCTTCTTTCTACGACTGCGCTGTATTTAACCAAGATGGCCCAATGGGACGTTGGGGCCTCGTGCTCAGGGTTTGCCCAATTTGTATCGATTGCGCTGATGATCGCGCTGCTGCTCATTTCGATGTACGCCGCTACCTTCGCCCTGTATTTGCTCACGAGGAGTGTGGTGGCGAGCAGCGTCGTTGCAATAGCGGTTTCGACATTTGTGATGGTGTGGTTCCCAAGTACATACGGAAGCGGTCAGCCCAGCTTGCTGCTCATGCTCTCGCCCGTGTATTACCTGATGAACCTGTGTTCCCTGAGTATGCAGAATGTTGGTGTAATTCAGGTTTTGCTGTATGCGGGCGGCACTGTGCTTGTGTCGGTTGGAGTTGCGCTCGTCTCGCTATTTGTAAGGACGGCGGTTCGATGAATCTTGGGATGTCGGTCAGGGCGGAACTGTTCCGCGCAAGGAGAATGAAACTCGCCGTGATAATAGCGCTGATGTATTTGGGCATCGCGGGGATTTATGTGTTTGCCGGGTCCGGCGCATGGGTCTCCGCAGGGGGAGAGGGCCAGTTCTTTGGCTTTTCCGCCGATCCGGGCTATCTTTTCTCGATAGGGGTTGGGCCAACGGGTATCTCTTCCTGGCTAAGTGTCGTCTCCATGGCGCATACGGTGTTCTTCCCAATCGTCTCTGTTGTTGTGGCGGGGACGCTATTCGGTGATGCGACGAGCGTGTCGGCAAGGGGAGTTTCGATTGCTCGGGGCTTCCGCAGCTGGCAGCTGTTTGCGGCAAAGACATTGGCTTGCGAAGTGTATACGCTGTGCCCCTACATCGTGTTTACTCTCGGTGTCGCTGCGGTCTTTGCCGTGTGCTCCGGAAGCGGTCTAGACAGCCTTACGGTTGGTAATGTGACCTCGGCACTCCTGTCGAATATCGTTATAGACGCCGCTTATACGCTGATGGTTGCGGTTGCATATGAGGTGTTCAGGATCAGATCTCTTGTGTCGGGAGCCTTGCTGGTCGCAACGTTCGCGGGCCTTGTTATCGCGATGAGTTTCCCAACCGTTTTACCCCCGGTTCACATGGCTTATTGGATGAGGGCGTGCGGGGCTGCCGGCGGGACGGTCCTGATGGCTGCATGCGGCCATGCGGTCATCGTGTCGCTCGCATGTCTATTGCTGCTTTCGTGCAGTTTTTATCGAAGAAGGTAGTGCGCTGGCGTATGCGCAGCGTCTGAGGGTCGATATGGATTTGATTGGAAATGGAGATGGTGCGAAGTGAAACTGTCGCAATTTAATGTGGTGCATGAACATAACGGAAGTCTTCTTATCATGAATGCGCGAACCGGCGGCATCCTGTCGTTAAATCCGGAATACGCGCAGAAATTCAAAAGGATTCAAGAAGGGGACGTTCGGGATGCCGATGATCTTGTCGCGGAGCTGATAAGGGGAGGCATCCTAGTCAATGAGGAGAGGGACGAGCTTGGGGAGATCAGGTTGCAAAGTCGCGCCGCGCGCTTTGCGAATACTGCTCTGTCCCTTACCATTGCGCCAACGATGGCTTGCAACTTTTGCTGTCCCTACTGCTATGAAAAGGGACAGGCGTACACGACGATGGGCGAGGAGGTTTTGACACAGCTCTCCAAGTTCGTGAAAGATTACTATCCTGGTATCGCAAGTCTCTCAGTTGGATGGTACGGCGGCGAGCCTCTGCTCGGAATGAAGATGATCGAACGGATTACGTCGGATCTGAAAGATGTCGTGGGGCCAACGTGTGAATATTCCGCATCGATAGTGACAAATGGCTATCTGCTGACGCCTGATGTTGCAAGGAGGCTCGCGGCATGTGGTGTGACGAGCGCGCAAGTGACTATAGATGGATCGAAGTCGGATCACGATTCGAGAAGGATTCTTCACGACGGAAGCCCTACATACGAACGTATTCTCAAGAACGTCAAAGAGTGTGCCGACATCATCGATATTTCGATAGGAGCAACGTCGACAAGACCAACATCGAGGCCGCTCAAGAGCTATTGGATTATCTCGAGCTAAATGGCCTGATGAATAAGGTTCACTTCTATTTAGCCCCTGTTGACGATATCAATCAGGTATGTGCGAACGACAGCCACTGCTTTACTGTAAAAGAGTTCTCGTATGAGGAGACTGAGTTTTATAAAAGGGCAATTGCGCGGGGCTTCAAAGTTCAACCTTTTGGTGGGACGAATTTCGGGATATGTTGCGCCGTTGGAATCAACTCGTACGTGGTTGATCCCGTCGGAGATTTGTATAAGTGCTGGGATGACATTGGAATGAAGGAGCGGAGGGTCGGAACTATTTTCGAGCCGCCAATGTTGAGCAAGAACATGATTAACTGGATGGCATATGAGCCGGATGACCCGGAATGCCAAGAGTGCTTTGCTTTTCCCATGTGCATGGGAGGGTGCCCCAACCACGCCTTAAACGGTGAGGGGAAACGTTGCGTTTCCTTCCGGTATGATGCCGAGCAAAAAATGCTGCTCTCCCAGATGATGAATACGGCAAAACGGGGTGCGGGGCAAAATGAGGCTGATGCTTAATCTCTGTAGAAAATATATACTGGGCGGTCGATTCTACGCCTATCTTGTCGTAACAGTTTTGGTCGGGCTGCTTGCGCTTGCGGGTCCCTTTCTTACCGGCATAGTGGTAAACCGATTGGCGATGCCGGCCACCGCCGATCTTGCCGCCGTTCTCGTTTGTTGCCTTATTTTGGTTGCGGTCCAAGCGGTTCGAGCGGGACTAGTGTATTGCTCAGAGATGCTGTACATCAACCTTCAGTCGCATGCGGGGTTCGGCTTAAATGCGGATACGCTTGAGCACGTGAAGCACCTTCCCCAGGCATTCTTCGAGGGCTTCAACGCGTCGTATTATAACCAGCAAATCAATCACGACGCTAATGACCTTGTCATCTTCGTAATCAACTCGGTTGTGGGGGTTTCAAGCAACGTTATCACCCTTTTGTCCGCCCTGTTTGTTCTCGGTAGCCTGAATATCAAGTTGAGTGTGGTCTGCCTTGTTCTTGCGGCAGCGAGTGCCGCTTTTTATGCGGTTTCACGCGCAAGGCTGTTTGAGAGAAGTTTTGACGTACAAGAGCAGAGCGCGAGGTTTTTTTCCTGTCTACAAGATCAGTTGGAGAAAGTTGATTTCATCCGCAAACATGCTTTGTTCGATAGGTCCCGCGCTGTACTGGTCGAAGCTTTTAATGGGCTCTATCCAACGATGAGAGCAAATCAGGAAGTAGGGTCTAGATTTACCTTTGGCAACGCGTTGGTCGCTTCCGCCGCTCAAGGATGTCTTCTTGCTGTGGGCGCGGTTGAAGTGATGGGCGGGAGACTGTTGCCTGGTTTTCTCGTGACTGCTGTTGGATATTATTCGAACTTAAGCTCAGCGGTACAGTATTTGTTGGGCTGGGGAAGGGATTACCAGACTAATCGCGTATGCTATGAGCGGCTGAAAAGAATTTGGGATGTCCCGGTGGAAGCGAATGGCAAATTGGCGCTTGGTCCGATTGAGGAAATCCGTCTAGAGAACATCAAGCTACGTTATCCAGGGGCGGAAAGGGTCGCGTTAAGCATTGAGGAGCTCGCGTTTTCCAGGGGTCGGCTATATGGAATCTCGGGGCCGAATGGTTCGGGGAAGAGCTCGCTGCTGTCAGTGATATTGGGGCTATATCCAGATGACACAGAAGGGGCCGTTCGCTACAACGGGGTGTCACAGCGTTGCATCGATCGATATGCATTGCGGCGGTGTCGAGTCAGCATTACGGAGCAAGAACCCCCTATCGTTGAGGGGACGATTCTCGATAATCTTACGCTGCTTTCTGATGATTACGAGATGGATAAGCTGAATCGGATGCTTGTCATATTGGGGCTAGACGAAATGGTTGCTTCTGTGGAGAACGGGGCAACGGCGATGCTTGACGGCGGGAAAGGAGGGGTGTCCGGCGGCGAGAAGCAAAAGATTGCAATTGTGAGACAGCTGTTGAAATCGCCGGACGTTATGCTTTTTGATGAACCGACCTCAGCACTTGATGCGAAGAGTCGAGGCGCGCTGATCAAATTACTTCATGAAATTAAGAGAGACCATATTGTAATCGTTGTCACTCATGACGAGGAGATGCTTGCCGCCTGTGACGAGGTCATTTCGACGGCTGGATGATTATCGGATTGTGGCGTTGAAGACCAAGAAACTTGAAATGGCGTGGGCTCTGGGTAGGTCTCCACGGGTACGCCGTCGGTGCTGTACTCGACCGCCCGGCAAGAAGGTTTTATAGCGTGTTTCCCCAGAGAGGTCCCTTTGTCCGGTAGTGGCGAGGGGAGCCTCTCTTTTGCTCACCTCTTGCGGCGGAGGGGGACACCATGCGCCTATGCAGGACAAACTGCGCGTTCTTGTCGAATGATGGGCTATGTGTAGAGATGATGGTCTCGGGTAGAGGCCGTGTCGCGCTCGGCTGCGATGAGCCAGGCAATTCAATCTTCATCCGGGAGGGCCTTGGCAAGACAAGCAGGGCGAAGACCTTGGCGACGTTCGGGAGCCGTGTGGCGCCCGGCTCCACGCTCATCCACGACATGGAGCCGGGCGCCACACGGCTCCCGTCAACAATCTGTCACTGAAGAGCCAGCACTACAACGCGAAGCTGCTCAAGGGCGTTCCCGACGGCCAGAACCCGCTGGGGCCCGTGAACCGGATGCGCTACTTCATGCAGTGCTTCCTGAGGGCTCATCCCGGCTCCAACCGGGACGACATGCGGGGCTGTGGCTATGAGTCCGCCCGAGGACAAGCTTGAGAAGGTCGCGATGGTGCTCGATCGGGCAATGCGATACCCGAAAACGCTCAGGTTCAGGCAGTTCTATGCAAGAAAGCCCAGTTCAGATGAGTTCGACGAGCAATATTTATCAACACAGTGCAAGGGGGGATTATATTTGTATTTCATCCGTGTTGAGCTTCACACGGTGCGCGACTCATCGCAAACTGGCGGGCGCAGCGGAAAGAAAACCGACTGCAGACGAACGATCGATATCGGGAGCAAATAGCCACCGGATGCTTTTCGGTCTCCTACGCGTCGACCTCCGCGATTTCTTCTGCGTCTCGCCAAGTTGAAAGGAGCGATGTCGAAAACTCCTTTTCGGTTAGCGTCAAGACATCCTTCACGCAAAAACCTTTCAATTTGTCAGGAAGCCCAAAACGCGCTTTTTTCCTAATCGAGCTGGCAACCCGCTTCAACGCGGTCTTGTTCTTGTCCTCGTTGTATACCAAAACAAAGACGCAGTGCTCGCGAAACCATCTCGTCCTCTTTCCCCACAGGTCCGAGCAAATCAAAACGCTGTCCTTGCACTTCTCGATGAGGGCGTCCCTTTGGCCAAGATTGATACCAAGCTCTTCGTCATCCTTGGGATTGAGCCTCTTCCCCAGCGTCTCCTTCAGACTGCCGTTTTTAAATTCGACTAGATATAACGTTTCCCGATCGCAATACAGCGCATCGGCGGAGCGCGGGAGTTGCATCCACCTATTGACCTTCTTGCAGTAGCATTCTTTAACAGAGTCAAAATTGACAACAGGCAAATCGTCATCCACAAGAGAGACGCTCCCGTCTCTGGATGTTTTGGAGATGGTCGACGTGCAGTCCCTTAGGATACAGGTCCTGCAACGGGAGCAACCATCGCTGCCATCTGGCACCGCGGGAGAGTTCGGATGAGGGCAGGAGGCGCACAGGTCGCTACTCAAGGCCGTACTCCTCCCTCTCAAGCGTATCAAAAGGAGCCGCCAGCTTCTCGTAGGCGACCTCAGTCGAGCCGGTTATATCGGCAAAGCGAGAGCGTCCATCAGTGCAGGTCTCCGCAAGATAATATGAGCACAATCCATCAACAGCGTGCTTCTTAGAATACACTTCGATCGCATTCAGGAAATATGGACTATGGGTGCTCATTAAGACGTGCATCCCGAGCTCTTTCTGGAGCAGCACGATTATCTCGGCGAAGGCCAGCTGCCATGCAGGATGAAGATGAATCTCGGGTTCATCGAGGATAATAGTCCCTCCGGCATCTAGCGCGCCGGACTTCAAGAGCACCTTCATGATGGCGAACGTCTTCAAGCCAGCAGAAAGGTTCCCAGGCTCCAACCCCCGAGCGAAGCCCTCTTCGAGATACGTAAGGTGACCGCGACTTTCGCTCCTCTCGAAATGCCCCGGACATAAGGAGGAAACCTTGTCCATGAGAACCTTCAGGTGTCGCTCCTTCGCGATCTCTTCGAACAGCGAGGACTCGCTGTCATCGTTACGGATGGTCGCCTGAATCAAATCTTGCCGCAGCTCCTCCTGGTGTCCAAGGAGGGGCTTGAACCGAAAAGCGGGGCCGTAGGGTCCTCCGAGAGAATCGATCAGGAACGGGTCGTCCAGATAATGCGCCCTGAATCGCAAAACCCTCCTATCGTGCACCTCCGCCACCTCGTCACTTGCAACCGAGAAAACCGTAGATGCGTCCTTTATCTGGAGTTCGACCTTCCCGGGCTCTTCGCCGAAAACCGAATTGATCTGGCCGTTGAACTCGCTTCGGAACCTGTTTGTCGCAATCGCACGAAATACCTCATCATCGGAGATATCCATGATCTCGATAATCTGATCGGCAACTCCTGCTACGCCATTCGTGAAATCGGATTCGATCTCACGGGAGATCTCCTCCCCGTAATACTCCTTTATCTCATCAATAAGCTCGTCCCTCGTGCACTCGCCCGAAAAAACCCTGTCGATGAAACTATTCATTCTTCCAGCAGTTCGCCTGTGGCGAGACGTGGAGTCGAGAGGGCTTCCCACATATGCCTTCCTGATGGCGCGCTCAACACTATTGCGCCTCATGCGGTCGATTTTGTTCTCCGAATCGGACATGCTGTTGAAGGCCGCATAAAGCGCTTTTCCAACCGTGCTTTTCCCCGTCCCGTTCTCCCCGGCGATCACGGCAATACCATTAATCTCGATATCGGCCTCAGCGACCCTGCCGATGTTTTTCATCTTGATTTTCAATGCATATCACCAGCTCTAAACTCGCGAGACTCAATAGCTCGATTATCGCACAGAGAGATCGACTTCTCGAGGACTCCCTAAATGGAACGCGCGGTGAGGACATGGCTCGCCGCCGTCCGCTTCGCGTTCGCGCGGGGGAAGGTGACGACCAGGGACCTCTCCGGGCTCATCGAGAGGAGCGCCAGATTCTCCTCGTCCATTTGAACTGTATCGTATTCAAGGACACTTGACTTAGAGGAATGGCGTTGAGCGGCGATAATCGTTTCAGCGCCAAAAAGAAAGGAGTGTCAGTCATGGCAGACGGGCCCTCCTACACAGCGGGGTACCGCGCCGAGGCCGCAGACTTCGCCGCCGCGTCGGGGAAGCCCATCGCCCAAGTGGCAGCCGACCTCGGCATCAACGAGAAGACCCTGGGAAGATGGGTGACGGTCAGGAAGAAGGAGCTGACCAACCACCCGGTCGCGGCGGCCGCAAGTGCATGCGCGAGCTCGAGCCCGAGAACGAGCTCCTAAAAGGCCCCGACCTCACATTGGAGGCCGGGGCCCGTAGATTTTGGAATATGCCTAGAAATCTACCGCGGTTGAGTGCTACTCGGCGTCGGCGAAGCCGTTGGGGTTATGGCTCTGCCAATTCCAGCTGTCGCGGCACATGTCCGCGATGTCGTACTGGGCCTTCCAGCCCATCATGCGTTCGGCCTTGGAGGCATCGCACCAGTTGGCGGCGATATCGCCGGCACGGCGCTCGCGAATCACGTAGGGCAGCTCCTTGCCGCAGGCCTTGGAGAAGGCGGCGACGACCTCGAGTACCGAGGTGCCGGTGCCGGTGCCCAGGTTAAAGATCTCGACGCCGGTCTTGCCGTTCATCCAGTTGAGGGCGGCAACGTGACCGGATGCCAGGTCGCACACGTGGATGTAGTCGCGCACGCCGGTGCCGTCGGGGGTGGGGTAGTCGTTGCCAAAGACCTGAACGGCCTCGAGCTTACCGACGGCGACCTGGGCGACGTAGGGCACCAGGTTGTTGGGGATGCCCTTGGGGTCCTCGCCGATCAGGCCCGACGGATGGGCACCGATGGGATTGAAATAACGGAGCAGCACGACGTCCCACTCGGGGTCGGCGGTGTGGACGTCCATGAGGATCTGCTCAATCATCCACTTGGTCCAACCATAGGGGTTGGTCGCGGGCTTCTTGGGGTCTTCCTCGGTGACGGGCGGATTGTCCGGATCGCCGTAGACGGTCGAAGAGCTCGAGAAGATGATGGACTTACAGCCGTGGTTGCGCATGACATCGATGAGCACCAGGGTGTTCTCGATATTGTTGTGGTAGTACTCGACGGGCTTGCTCACCGACTCGCCAACGGCCTTAAAGCCGGCGAAGTGGATGACGCGGTCGATCTGGTGGGTATCGAAGATCTTGTTCATCGCATCGCGGTCGAGCACGTTGGCCTCGTAGAAGGTGAGGTTCTTGGCGGCCTCGTCGCCCACGATGGTCTTGACGCGGTCGATGGCAACGGCGCTGGAGTTGGAGAGGTCATCGACGACGACAACCTGGTAGCCACCCTCGAGCAGCTGAACGACGGTGTGCGAGCCGATAAAGCCGGCGCCGCCGGTAACGAGGACGCAGGTGTCTTTGGGGTCGAGTGCTTTGGACATGTAGTCTCCTATCGAATCAGGAACACTTCTTGAGGGGAGTATAGCGCAGCTGGGGGCGCCCAAAACACGCGGGGCAGGAAAACCAGAGGATTGATGTTAACGTACTCATAGGGTGTTATTTGCATAATCCTTACCTTTGGTGTGGGACGTATTTGCGAGCCGCTGACCATGCTTTTCCAGCCGTTCGTGGAAATAGTTGGGACAAGCGCGATGTGCGTTAATATGTTTGAGTTGAGCGACATATAAATAAGCATGTAACGGAGTACATATGTCACCAAACAACGATTCCATCTTTACGCAGGAGCTTTCGCGCCGCACTGCCCTTAAGGCTCTTTTCGGCGCCGCTTCTGCGGCTGTTCTTTTTGGCCTGCCCGCCCGCGCCCATGCGGCTGAGGCCAGTCAAGAAACCACCGACAAACTGAATGCCGCCCAGGCCCAGCTCGACGAGGTCCAGGCTCAGCTCGACAGCATTGCCAATGAGTACGCGGCGCTCGCCAACAAGAATGCCCAGACCCTCAGCGATATCGAAGGCGTGCAGGGTCAGATCGACGACACCCAGGAGCAGATCGACACCAAGAAGTCGGAGCTCAAGAAGAAGCGTAACGACCTTTCCGATCGCGTTGCCGCCAGCTACAAGTCGGGCGGTACCAATATCCTGTCGTTGCTGCTCGCTTCTGGCTCGTTTGAGGAGCTCGTCGCCAACGCGCATTACGTCGAGAAGATCAACAAGAGCGACCGTGACGCCATCGAGGACATCCAGACCATCCAGAAAGAGCTCGATACACAGAAGTCCGAGCTCGAGTCGCAAAAAGCCGACTTGGAGAAGCTCAAGGACCAGCAGACTGCTCAGATGCAGGACATGCAGGCCAAGCAGCAGGAGGTCCAGACGGTTCTGAACGGCCTCTCCGACGATGTCAAGGAGCTCATGGCCCAGCGCGATTCCGAGATTCTTGCTGCCGCTCAGGCTGAGGAGGCCGCTAGGAAGGCGGCTGCGGCAGCCGCGGCCTCTGCGAACACGGGCTCTTCTTCGGGTGGCTCGAGCTCGGGTGGCGGCTCGTATGCCGGCGGCACCCCGCAACAGACGGGCGGTTCGGGCAAGCAGCAGGCCGTCGTCAATGCGTGCTACTCGACGCCTTCTCCCGGCCAGGGCTGGTGTGCTGCCTGGGTTACCAACGTCTTCCGCAATGCCGGCGTGGGCTATTTTGGCGGCAACGCGTGTGACATGTTCAACGCCTGGTGCTATAGCTCCGACCGCTCGGCGCTGCAGGTGGGCATGATCGTGGCCGATTCCTCGCACAGCGGCACGGGTGCTCCGGGCCTTATCTACGGTCATGTGGGTATCTACGTTGGCGGCGGCATCGTTATGAGCAACGAGGGTGCCATTACGTCTAAGTCGCTTGATTCGTTCATCAGCTTTTATGGTACTGGCTCTGGCGTGCGTTGGGGCTGGCTTGGCGGTATTGCGCTGTCGTAAAGCCGACTGGGCCGCGTGCCCGCCCGCAATATATTTGATTGCCTGCTCGGGCAGTCCTGCGCAAGACGAAGGCCACATTAAGTGGCCTTCTTTGCGTGCGGAACTCGCGATCAATCAAATATATTGCGGGCGGGCACGCGGCCCTCTCGGGTTCGGGGCGCGACACACCGGACTGGGTTATCTGAATAAATATGGTGAAGGCCCCTTTCGGGGCCTTCTTTGTTAGAGGAATTCGCCTACTCGGTGGACTTCGGGTTCTAGGTCTACGTCGAATTGGTCTTTGACGGTTGTTTGGATGTGGCGGATGAGTTCGTCGACATCGGCGGCGGTGGCGTGGTCGGCGTTGACGATGAAGCCGCAGTGCTTTTCGCTCACCTGCGCGCCGCCGATGGCGTGTCCTCGCAGGCCGGCGTCCATGATGAGCTTGCCGGCAAAGTAGCCCTCGGGGCGCTTGAAGGTGGAGCCGGCGCTCGGCATGTCGAGCGGCTGCTTGTCCTCGCGGCGTTGGCGGTAGTCGTCCATGTCGGCCTTGATCATCGCGGCGTTGCCCGGGGCGAGATTGAAGGTGGCCGAGAGCACGATGAAGCCGTCGTCGGCAATGCGGCTCTTGCGATAGTCCAGGTTGAGCTCGTCGACATCGAACTCGATAATGCTGCCGCTACCGCGGGTGCCGTCGTCGAGCATGCGGGCGGGCTTGTAGACGCGCACGGACTCCAGCACATCGGCCATGCAAGCGCCGTATGCTCCGGCGTTCATGTAGCAGGCACCGCCGACCGATCCGGGAATGCCCGAGATGGGCTCCATGCCGGTAAGGCCGGCCTCGGCTGCCGCGGCTGCGACATCGGAAAGCAAGGCGCCGGCTGCCGCCGTGACGTGCGTGCCGTCGACCGTAATGTCGGAGAGGCCCTCGCCCAGCGCTACGACGACGCCGCGGATGCCCTTGTCGCCGACGAGCAAGTCGGAGCCGTTGCCCACGATGGTGAGTGGTAGATTGCAGCGATAGCAGGTATCGAGCGTGGCGACGAGGCCCTGCTCAGTATCGGGCGTGACAAAGACGTCGGCCGGACCGCCGATCTTAAACGTGGTGTGCTCGCGCATGGGCTCGCTCATCAGCACGTTGTCCTCGCCGGCAACGCCAGCGAGCGCGCACAGCAGGTCCTCGTTAAAAAAATCGTTCTCGTGCATACGGATATCCGCCTTTTGGTGGTCGTTGTCATCAATCGATTGCAATATACCCCACCCGGACGGATTTGGTGCGCTGGCGGCGATAAAACAGCCGTCCACCGGATTGGTAAAGTGTTTATCACCGAGGTAGAGGGGTAGTCGCTATACTTTCAAGAGATTGCGCGTAAACCCGGAAGGAGCGAGATGGCCAACAAAGTCACCCTCAAGCAGATCGCCCAGGAGGTGGGGCTTTCCCCCTCGTCGGTCTCGCTTGTTCTCAATAATCGGCCCTGTCGCATCTCGGAAGAAAACCGCAAGCTCATCAAAGAGGTCGCGGCGCGCAACCACTATGTTCCCAACCAGATTGCGCGCAGCCTGGTTATGCGCGAGTCGCGCACGCTGGGCCTTATCGTCCCTAACATCGAGAGCCGCTTTTTTGCCTCGCTCGCCGGTAGCTTGGAAAAGCGCTGCCGCGAGGACGGCTATGCGCTCTTCATTACCAGCTCGGGCGGAAGCGCCGATGACGATCTGGAGCTGCTGCGCCAGCTGGTGACGCGCGGCGTTGATGGCGTCTTCCTGGTGGTGGGTGACGAGTTCTCCGATGATCGCGCCCTGCGCGAAGAAGTCAGCCACCTGCCCATCCCGGCCGTAATGGTCGACCGTGCCATTGAGGGGCTCGAGTGCGACAAGGTGATGTTCGACCACGAGATGGGCGGCTATATGGCCACCCGCTATCTGATCGAGCAAGGCCACCGCCGTATTGCCTGCCTGGTTAATGCCCGCCGTTCCAATACGGGTCGCAAGCGACTTGCCGGCTATGAGCGCGCGCTGCGCGAGGTTGGCCTGCCGATCGACGCGCGTTTGGAGTTTGAGAGCGAGTACTACATTCCGAGCGCATACGAGGCCTCGGAGGCAGTGCTCGCAACTGACGCCACTGCCGTGTTCGCAAGCTCGGATAACATTGCCCTCGGTTTGCTCAAGCGCTTACACGAGATGGGGAAGAGCATCCCGGGCGATATCTCGGTGGTGAGCTATGACAACTCGGCGGCCGACGTTCTCTTTGAGCCGGCGCTGACCGCGATTGAGCAGGACCCTGGTGTCCTTGCGGAGCATGCTTTTGGCTGCATGTCCAAGCGTCTTGCCGGTAGGGGCGGCAGGCGTGCCGAAGAGGTCGTTCTGGAGCCGGAGCTTATCGTTAAGGACAGCGTGCTCGAGCTTACTAAACACAACTAAACACGTTTACCAATTTGCAGAGACCGAATGTGGAGCACCTGTGACAATCAACGCCGCAGGTGAATGTCGCGTTTTGCTAATCGATGGGATTGATAAGGGTGATAAAACGTTTTTTCACCATGATAAAACGTTTTAGCAAATATACTGGTCCCAACGAAAGGTTGCCGTATTGGAGGGTGACCGCACAGCGAAGGGACATAAACAATGGCTAAAACACTGGGGACGCCGTGGCAAAAGCTGGGCCACGAGGTGCCGGCTTCCGAGCTCGAGGGCGTCGACCTGTATTGGCGCGCATCGAACTATCTGTCCGTCGGTCAGATCTACCTTCGCTCTAACCCGCTAATGCGCCCCGACTTTGTCGACGAGAAAACCGGTGAGGTGCGCGACTTCGGTCGTCCGGACGTTAAGCACCGCCTGGTTGGCCACTGGGGCACCACGCCCGGCATCAACTTCCTGTTCGGTCACGTCAATCGACTGATCGCCGACCACAACCAGAATGCTATCTTCTTGATGGGCCCTGGTCACGGTGGCCCCGCCGGTACTGCTCAGTCGCTGCTCGACGGTACCTACCGCGAGATTCGCCCCGACATCACCAATGACGAGGCAGGCCTGCAGAAGTTCTTCCGCCAGTTCTCTTATCCCGGCGGCATCCCGAGCCACTTTGCGCCCGAGACGCCCGGTTCCATCCACGAGGGCGGCGAGCTCGGCTACACGCTCAGCCACGCTTACGGTGCCGTCATGGACAACCCGAGCCTGTTGGCCGTGGCCGTGGTGGGCGACGGCGAGTCCGAGACCGGCCCGCTCGCGACCTCTTGGCAATCCAACAAGCTCGTGAACCCGGCAACCGACGGTATCGTTTTGCCGGTCCTGCACCTCAACGGCTACAAGATCGCCAACCCCACCATCCTCGCCCGCGTGTCCGACGAAGAGCTCACCAAGTTCTTTGAGGGCATGGGCTATAAGCCGCACTTCTTTGTCGCCGGCTTTGACGACGAGAGCCACGCAAGCATTCATGCGCGTTTCGCTGCCCTGTTTGAGCAGGTCTTCGATGAGATCTGTGACATCAAGGCAACCGCGCAGGCCCAGGCCGCCGCAGGCGAGACCGTGGTCCGCCCGGCCTACCCCATGATTGTGTTCCGCACGCCCAAGGGCTGGACCTGCCCCAAGCAGATCGACGGCAAGAAGACCGAGGACTCCTGGCGCGCGCATCAGGTGCCGCTGGCGAGTGCCAAGGACACCCACGAGCACTTCCGCGTGCTGCGCGAGTGGCTGCGTTCCTACAAGCCCGAGGAGCTCTTTACGCCCGAGGGCCAGGTGCGCCCCGAGGTGACGGCCTTTATGCCGACCGGCGAGCTGCGCATCGGCGCCAACCCCAACGCGAACGGCGGTAAGGTGCGTCGCGAGCTCGAGCTGCCCGATATCCACGCCCACGAGGTCCCCGTCGACACTAATGGTCATGGCTGGGGCTCCACCGAGGCCGCCCGCGTCTTTGGTGAGTACACTGCCGACGTTCTGGCCAAGAACATGGATGACTTCCGCATCTTCGGTCCCGACGAGACCGCGTCCAACCGCCTGCAGGCTGCCTACAAGGTGACCAAGAAGCAGTGGGACGCCGGCTTCTACGAGGACGAGGCCAACGACGAGCTGCTGGCAGGCTCCGGTAAGGTCGTCGAGCAGCTGTCCGAGCACCAATGCGAGGGCTTCCTCGAGGCCTACGTGCTCACTGGCCGTTCCGGCGTGTGGAGCTCCTACGAGAGCTTTGTCCATGTGGTCGACTCCATGGTCAACCAGCACTGCAAGTGGCTCGAGGCTACCAAGCGCGAGATTCCGTGGCGTGCCCCCATCAGCGGCCTTAACATTTTGCTGTCGAGCCACGTCTGGCGTCAGGACCACAACGGCTTCTCGCATCAGGACCCCGGCTTTATTGACCTGCTGCTCAACAAGGCCAACGACACGCACATCGTAAACGCCTACTATCCGGCCGACGCCAACATGGCTCTCGCCGTGGCCGAGCGCGTCTACCAGTCCACTGACTGCGTCAACGCCATCTTCTGCGGCAAGCAGCCTGCTCCGACCTTCCAGACGGTCGACGAGGCCAAGGCGGAGCTCGCCGAGGGCGTTGCGACTTGGGAGTGGGCATCGACCGCCGATTCGCTCGCCGAGGCCGACGTCGTGGTCGCCACCTGCGGTGACGTGCCGACGCTTGAGGCTCTGGCTGCAACCGACATGCTGCGCGAGCTGGGCATCAAGGTATGGTTCGTCAACGTGGTCGACCTGCTCAAGATCCAGAACGTCTGCGAGAACGACCAGGCTCTCAGCGACGAGCGCTGGGCTGAGCTGTTCGGCTGCGGCGAGAAGCCCGTCTTCTTCGCGTTCCACGCCTATGCCGGCACGATTCGCCGCCTGATCTGGAACCGCCCCGGCCACGATGCCTTCCGCGTCCACGGCTACGAGGAGAAAGGCTCCACGACAACGCCGTTCGACATGCTGCGCCTGAACAACATGGACCGCTGGGCACTGGCCGCCGACGTGCTGCGCATGGTCGACGCCGATAAGTTTGCCGAGCAGATTGATAAGTGGGAGGCATTCCGCACCGAGGCCTTCGAGTTCGCGTGCGATGAGGGCTACGATCACCCGGCCTTCACCGACTGGGTCTGGCCCGACGCCGCAGCCGCAACAGCAGCCGACGGCGCGCTCTCCGCAACGCAGATGACCGCGGGCGACAACGAGTAAGTAGGCATCCGGGACGGTCTCGCGCTGGGGCCGCCTCCGGGCTGGTGCCCTTCCTCGGAGAAGTGGGCTTCGCGAACTTCTCCGAGGAAGGGCACCAGCCCGGAGGCGGCCCTCTCGACCGTTTCGATATGCGGGGGCTGATATTTTTTAATGTAATGGGGACTTTGCCGTTGCGGCCTTGGGGCTGCGCATCTTCCTTTGGTCAGCCAAAATTACATTGCCGGGGCCGGGGCGCCTGCTTTGTTTTGAGAAGTTCGCGAAGCCCACTTCTCAAAACAAAGCAGGCGCCCCGGCCCTCGTGGAATAGATAAGGGGGAAGCATGAGCTTTACGAGTGTGGCGCTTCAGATGTTGACGGTTTCGCTGCCTATTTTGTTGGGGTGGTGTATCGCCAAGCTGGGGTTTATGAAAGCGGAGTTCGAGCGCGAGCTGTCGCATCTGCTGTTGCAGGTGGCGCTACCGTGCTTGGTGCTTTCGTCAGCGCTGGGCGATGATGTGAAGCTTCCGAGCATTGCCGAGACGTTTTCGCTCATGGGTCTGTCCTTTGTGATGTATGTAGTGGCGACCGTTATCGCGTTTGCTGTCACCGCTGCTCTTCGCGTTCCCAAAGGGACAGAATGCTCGTATCGCTTCGCCGTGCTTTTCGGTAATGCCGGGTTTATCGGTTTTCCGGTTATTTCGGCGGTGTTGGGAAAACAAGCGCTGTTGTATGCATCGATTGCGCTTATCCCCCTAAACCTTCTTATGTTTACCGTCGGTGCCATGTTATTTAGCGGAATGGATGGCGGCCTTAAAAAGCAGATGCGCAATATTGCCGCCTGCTGCAAGAGTCCTGGTCTCATTGCAAGTGCCGTTGTGCTTGGGATCGTGCTAACCGGATGGACCGATTGGGGCGTGTTGGGCGACTCGATTTCCATCGTTGGCACCATGACCACTCCAGCGGCATTGTTGCTCATGGGATCGTCTATCGCCAAGTACCGTCCGCTCGAGATGCTTACCAACTGGCGCGCCTATGTCGCCGTGGCGTTTCGCCTGGTTGTCGTGCCGGTGGCATGTCTTGCCGTCGCGCGCTTGTGGCCCGGCATGACGCCCATGTTTATCGCGACGCTTGTGCTCGAGATGGCAATGCCGGTGGGTAGCAACGGTACGCTGTACTGCCTACAATACGGCAAGGATGCACGCCCCATGATGCAGTGCACGTTTTTGTCGATCATCTGCTCCATTTTGACTATCCCACTCGTAACCACGCTGTGCGGGTAGGCATTCGGGACGGTCTCGCGC
>DXZW01000034.1:47972-54367 GCA_019419455.1 Collinsella sp.
CGCCGGGCAAGGCCCTCTCGACCGTTTCGTTTTGCGGGGGCTGATTATTTTTAATGCAATAGGGACTTTGCTGATGCTGCCTTGGGTACTGTGCATGTAACTTTGGTCAGCCAGTGATACATCGCCGGGGACGGGGTGGGGTGCTTGGTTTTGGAAGTTCGCGAAGCCCACTTCCAAAACCAAGCACCCCACCCCGTCCCTCGTCCGTATGTTCTTCCGCTGGGCGAGCCATAGAGGCCGCGTACCGATAGGGTAAGGCGGCGACTTGAAATTGGTGCTATATTTGGCTTGAGTTGTTTAATGCTAGTACGGGAGGCTGATATGGGGCTGTTCAAGAAGAAAAACCCGCAGGATGCCTTTGATCCCGATGTGTTTACCATCACGGATACGATTTTGGACCCGCCGCGGTTTACGTTTTTGCCGGCTATCTATCAGGATGCCACGCGCCGCAAGTGGGCCGTGCATCAGCGCGGCGGCGAGCCGAAGATTTTTGACTATGCGGACGTGTTGCAGTGCGAAGTAGCCGAGGCGGGCGATCCGGAGGCCGAGGAAGTGGCCTCAAAACAGGAATTTGCCCAGCGTATCCTGGCAAATCCTGCCAAGGCGGCGAAAATAAACGCAGCCAAGCGTAATATGTGTCTTGGTATGGGCGTTGTTGTGGCGGTTCAGACGGGAAAAGACGAGGTTTCCAAACTAGAGATTCCCGTTATGACCGATGAAGTCAAACGCGATTCAAGCCTATATAAGTCGTATCGGAATGTCGCCGAGAAGATCAAGGCCGAATTTGATGCCATGGGAGGGCTGGTCTAATTTTGGCGGCATACGTTTCTGAATGAGGAGCCCGTGCAATGGCAGGCGAATCTTATGCAATTCCCCCCAAAGATCGTGCTGTTGAGGGAATTCTATGGTATATCCAGCACCATCAGCTTGCCGGCGGCGATCGCCTGCCGGCCGAGCGCGTGCTGTGCGAAGAGATCGGCGTTTCGCGTACGGCGTTGCGCGCTGGTATCACGCGACTCATCTCGTGTGGAACGCTCGAGAGCCGTCGCGGATCGGGTACGTATGTGTGTCCTCCTAAGCCGCTGAACATCTTCCAGGAAACGTATAACTTTTCCGATGCCGTGCGGACTGCCGGCCTGCATCCCTCTTCTCGTCTGGTTTCCACCGAGACCATCGAGGCGGATAAGACGCTTGCCGACAAGCTTGGGGTGGCTATAGGCGCTCCTTTGCTCCGCATGCAGCGCGTTCGACTTATTGAGGGCGAGCCGGCGTCAATCGAGACGGCTCACGTTAACCTGTCCCTGTGCCCATCGCTTCCCGAGCACGATTTTGAGTGCGAGAGCCTTTACGATGTCTTGCTCAAAGAAGGTGGCGTGCGCGTTGAGCATGGACGTGAGCATATCTCCATCTCGCGTTTGAACGCCGAAGAGGCCGAGTTGCTCCAGCAAGAAGAGGGAACGCCGGTGTTCTATGAGAGCACGATAGAATTTGATAAGGACATGCGTTTTGTGGAGCATTGCAAATCGGTGATTTTGCCCACAAAGTTCCGCTTTGCCGATAACGGCGAAAAGAACGGCATGAGGAGCGTGGCAGGTGAACAATGGCTGAAACAGTAGATGCCACCCCGGTTTATATGCGCATTCGACGCCGCATCGAGGAGCGTATCGAGCGCGGTATATATCCTACGGGTTCCATGATTCCGTCCGAAAAAGACCTCGCCGAGGAATTCGGTACGACACGCTTGACCATCCGAAGCGCTGTCGATGAGCTGGTTCGGCGTGGGCAGATTCGACGCGTCCGCGGAAAGGGCGCGTTTGTGGCACAGAAAGTGCCCGTTGCCTACGAGCGAACGGGAGGGTTTCGCGAATCGGTTCGTGCTTCGGGCGGCGAGCCGTCCGTCCGCATCCTCGCGCGTTCCAAGCGTTATGCGGGCCCATATTATGCCAACCTGTTTGGCATTGCCGAGGACGATTTACTGTATTCGATTCGGCGTTTGAACTGCGTCAACGGCGACCCCGTATCGATTGAGATGGCGTTCATTCCGTGCCTGCTGTTTCCTACAATCGAAGATATTGACGTGTCGGTCTTCAGTTTGTACGAAACCTATGAGATGTTGGGCCGACAGCCGGTCATGGCACAGGAAAAGCTCGATATCGAAGCGCTGGGCGCGCGAAATGCCGGCCTGCTTGGACTGGAGCAAGGCGATCTTGCCTTGACGCTTGAGTGCGTGAGCTTCGATGCGAGCGGCCAGGCGATCGAGTACGTCAAGTCGTTTAACCGCGGTGATGCGGGTGGATATACCTATACGTACTAGCTGGTTTTTTGCATAACGGGCTGAAAAGCTGACGGAATTTTGATTCGTTGAGCAGACTGCATATACAACCTTACATGGCTCAAAATCGACCGTTCGCCGATGGGGATAAATTAATCGACAAAGAGGTATCAAAAAGCCGTAACCTGTAACTGTGATTGGTATCAAATACTAATGATTTGTTACGAGGTGAGACGATGAAGATGCTCGATTACGTTCAGCTTGCCCATGTGCGTATGGGAGAGAACCTCGAGCGTTCGTCTGAGCTGGTAGCGCAGCTCGTTGATATTTTCCAGTCCGGTTCTTTTGACGCGCTGCGCATCGTTGCTTCGGGTTCGTCGCGCCATGCCGCCGATTGCGCCCGCGATTACCTGCAAGATGCGCTGCAGATGCAGGTGTCCGTTGTGACGCCCGAGGCCTTCGTCGATTTTGAACATACCTATCCGCAGCATGCGCTCAACATCGCCGTTTCGCAGAGCGGCTATTCGACCAATACGATCGCGGCTCTTGATTACATGCGCGCACACGATATGGCTGCAGTTGCGCTCGCGGCAAACGTCGAGGCGCCCATCAAGGAGCACGCTGATATCGTTCTTGACTACGGTGTGGGCGTCGAGTCGGTGGACTTTGTGACGCTGGGCGTCGAGGTCCTCGTTGAGTACCTGGTGCTCTTTGGTATCTACGGCGGTCAGGCGCGCGGAACGATTGACGCCAAGGGCGTCGCCCAGCGTTTAGACGACCTGCGCGAGGCTATCCATGCCAATGCCGTGATGTGCAAGACCGCCGAGGCATATGTCCAAGACCGCATGCTCGAGCTTTCTGAGCACATGCCCGCCATGGTCGTCGGCAACGGCCCCAACTATGGCGTTGCCGAAGAGGCGGCCCTCAAGCTGAGCGAGACCATCAAGATTCCTGCCATGCATCACGAGGGCGAGGAGTTCGTCCACGGTCCCGAGATGCAGATCGTTCCGGGTTATCTGGTGTTTATCGTCGACGATCCACAAGGGTCGGAGCGTCTTGCGAATATCGCCGATGCGCTATCGAACGTTACGGCAAAAACGGTGCTGCTCACGGCCCATCCCAGGGGTAGGGCTCACGAGGTTGCGGTGCCTCAGGTGGCTCCGCTGCTCAGCACAATTCCCAATCTTGTGTTCTTCCAGACGATTGCGGCCATAATCGCCGAGCGTCTGAAGTCATGGGACGTGCACCCGTATCTCGATGCTGTCTCCAAGCAAATGGAGGTCAAGGCAGAGGGCTACGAAGAGTCAGTCAATGCGCTTAAGGCCAAAGCGGCCGAGTGTTACGGAATGTAAGCGGGTTTTGATGCCCGTTGGCATGGGGGATGTGGAGACAACCCCAGAAAGGAGAGACAAATGAAGGAAACCGAGAAGATCGAGATCATGCATTTCGACCAGGAGGGCTACCTCGAGGACGGCAAGACGCTCTACGAGACCGGCAAGAAGATGACCGCGCTCGCCGACAAGGTCGCCGACGAGGGCTACGACGCCGTGTTCCTGATGGGCGTCGGCGGCACCTGGGACGAGCTCATGCAGCTCGAGTACCTCATGAACAAGTTCGGCGACCGCGACCTCGAGGTCTACCTGATCCACGCCGCCGAGTGGAACGCCATGGGCCACAAGCGCATGACCGAGAAGTCCGTCGTGCTCACCGCCTCCGAGTCCGGCACCACCCCCGAGGTCCTCGAGGCCGTCAAGAAGATGAAGGAAAAGGGCATTCGTGTCTACGCCATGACCAAGCCCGAGGGTCTCATCGGCCAGGCTGTGGGTGCCGAGAACTGCGTCGCCATGGCTTCTGACCATGGTTCGGGCGGCTGCGAGAAGGGCTACTACCTCGCCGACTGCTTCGGCCTGCGCCTGCTCAACCGCCGCGGCTGCTTCCCCAAGTTCGACCTGTTCATCGAGCAGACTAAGGATATCTGGAAGGACATGCTCGATATCCGCAAGCGCTTCGAGCCGCGCGCCGAGGAGCTCGCCAAGAAGTACGCCCTGGCCCCCTACACCATGTTCATCGGCTCCGGCGCCCTGTGGGGCGAGACGATCCTGTTCTCGATGTGCATCCTCGAGGAGATGCAGTGGAAGCGCACCCGCTACATCACCTCGGCCGACTTCTTCCACGGCACCCTCGAGCTCGTGGAGCCGGGCGTCCCCGTGTTCCTGTTCATGGGCGAGGACGAGAACCGCAAGCTCGACGAGCGCGTCCGCGCGTTCCTGACCCGCGGCGTGACCGGCGACACCGACATCAACATCATCGACACCGCCGAGTTCGCCATCCCGGGCCTTGACGACGAGTTCCGCGTCATCGTCTCCCCGTGGATTCTGACGGTGCTCGTGACCGACCGCCTGGCTCGCTACTACGAGACGGTCACCAAGCACAACCTTAAGTATCGTCGCTACTATCACCAGTTCGACTACTAAAGAAAACGGGTGCGGGAACGTGCCGGGCTATTGAGAGGAACACAGAATGAGACAGTACATCATCGCCAGCCATGCGCACTTCGCTACCGGCATCAAGGAGAGCGTCGAGCTGCTCTCGGGCGCGCGCGACAACGTCCACGATCTTTCGATGTTCGTCGATGATCGCATGGACGTGGCCGAGGAGGCCCAAAAACTGCTGGCGGGTATGTCTGCCGACGATGATGTCGTTGTCTGCACCGACCTCTTTGGCGGCAGCGTCAACAACGAGTTCACCAAGATCGTCCAGACGCGTCCCCGCACGTACCTCGTTACCAACATGAACCTTCCTCTGCTCATCCAGCTGCTGTTCTCTGACGAGTCGGCGCCGGTTGAGGAGACGATTCGCGCCATCGTCGCTGCGGACGATACGCGCGTGAAGTTTGTCAACGACCTGTTGGTCGATGACGACGAGGAAGAAGAGTTCTAATCCGTAGCACCTACTGACACGCCGTAAGACGGCACAAGACCTTTGGGGGGTCACATTATGATTCAGCTACTTCGCGTTGACCATCGTCTGCTTCATGGCCAGGTCGCGGTCTCTTGGGTTCAGGGCCTCGGCTCCAATTGCATCTTCTGCGTGGGCGATAAGGTCGCTAACGACCCGGTGTGGAAGACGACGCTCAAGATGGGCAAGCCTGCCGGCTGCAAGCTCGTCATCAAAGATATGGAGCATGCAATCGAAGCTATCAACTCGGGCGTGACCGACAAGTACAAGATGATTATCTGCGTCGCCACTATCGCTGAGGCAAAGCAGCTTGTTGAGGGCTGCCCGCAGATCAAGTCGGTCAACCTGGGCAACACCAAGCCCAAGGACGAGAAGCGCCCCGATGCTCGTCAGGTCTCTCGTCAGATCTTCCTGACCGCGGCCGAGGAAGCCGATGTGCGCGAGATGCTGGATCGTGGCATTGAGGTCGAGATTCGACCTCTGGCCGATGACCCCAAGGTTGACTGCGCCAGCGTGCTCTAGGCGTTCAATTTCGAAGAGCCTGCGGGTTCTTCGTAGTGTCCTATATGGAAAGGGGGATGTATGCTTACCCAAGCAATTCTCATCGGACTTATCGCCGCATTTGGTAAGTTCGACTGCCAGCTCGGTACGCTCTATGCGTTCCGCCCCATCGTCCTGTGCCCGCTCGTGGGCCTGGTGCTGGGGGACCTGCAGTCCGGCCTCGCGATCGGTGCGAGCCTGGAGCTGCTGTTCATGGGCTCGATCTCCATCGGCGCCTACGTGCCGCCTGATGAGACGATCGGCGGCGTGCTTGCCTGCGCGTTTGCCATTCAGCTCGGCCAGGGTACCGAGGCAGCCATCGCGCTTGCCATGCCCATCGCCACGCTGTGCCTTGCCATCAAGAACATCCTCAACGCCGCCCTGCCGATCCTGGTTGACCGCGCTGATGTCTTCTCCAGCCAGGGCAACCTTAAGGGTGTCTATGCGATGCACTTCCTGATCGGTTCCACCGGTGTCATCATGGCGTTCCTGCTGTGCTCGCTGTCGTTCTATCTGGGTGCTGACGCTATCCAGGGCATGCTCGACTTCATCCCGCCCTTTGTCCTTGCTGGCTTTGGCGTGGCCGCCAACATCCTGCCGGCCATGGGCTTCGCCATGCTCGGCC
>DXZW01000035.1 GCA_019419455.1 Collinsella sp.
CGGGCGCTCAAGGCCGTCGCGAGGAAGCGGCTCAGGGCGATATACGCCGTGATGCACGACCGGGTGCCCTACCGGGAGTAGCCCCGACGGTTGACAAAACTATAGGAACACCCAACGGCTACGTCCACTCATTCCGTGCGGGTTATATGCAGGTTTGCCTGCGCACGCTATCATGTATGGGTTAGACCGCAACTATGTACCCCACACGCGAAGGGATGCGCATGTATCTGAAGATCGACATGTTCTAGCTGGGCTTACCCCCGCAGTGGCGCCATGCGCCCCATCAATTCTGCCGATTTTCACCTTCACGCATATAAAGGAGTCCCGTCATGCGCGACAAGCTCGAAAAGATCATCAAGGCCTACGAGGAGCTCGAGAAGAAGCTTTCCGACCCGGCCGTCGCCTCCGACATCAAGGAGTTCACGCGTCTCAACAAGGAGTACGCGCACCAGTCCGACCTCATTGCCGCTTCGCGCGAGTACATCGGCGCGCTCGATGACATCGAGGCTGCCAAGGAAATGCTCCACGATACTACCGATGCCGATGAGAAAGAGATGCTCCAGATGGACATCTCCGAAAACGAGGCCAAGCTTCCCCAGCTCGAGGAAGACATTAAGTACATGCTCATCCCGAGCGACCCCAACGACGACAAGAACACCATCGTCGAGATTCGCTCCGCCGCCGGTGGCGACGAGGCGGCCATCTTCGCCGGCGACCTGTACAAGATGTACCAGCGCTTCTGCGAGTCGCGTGGCTGGAAGACCACCGTGCTCGATTCCAGCCCCAGCGAGGCCGGCGGCTTTAAGTCCATCGAGTTCAAGGTCGAGGGCGACCGCGTCTACTCCGTCATGAAGTTTGAGTCCGGCGTGCACCGCGTCCAGCGCGTTCCCAAGACCGAGTCCCAGGGCCGTATCCAGACCTCCACGGCAACCGTCGCCGTGCTTCCCGAGGCCGAGGAGATCGACGTCCAGATCAACCAGTCTGACCTGCGCATCGACACTTACTGCGCTTCGGGCCCTGGCGGTCAGTGCGTTAACACCACCTACTCCGCCGTGCGCATCACCCACCTGCCCACCAACACCGTGGTGCAGTCGCAGGAGCAGCGCTCCCAGATTCAGAATCGCGAGGTCTGCATGCAGATGCTGCGCGCCCGTCTGTACGAGATGGAACTCGAGAAGCAGCAGGCAGAGCTTGGTGCCGAGCGCCAGAGCCAGATCGGCCACGGCAACCGTTCCGAGAAGATCCGCACCTACAACCAGCCCCAGGACCGCGTGACCGATCACCGCATCGGTTTCAACTCCACCTACAACGGCGTCCTTCTAGGCGATCAGCTCGGCACGGTCATCGAGGCGCTCGCCGCCGCCGAGCGAGCCGAGAAGCTGGCACAGGCCGTTTAGGTTCCGCCGTTCTACCGAACGGCGGACCGGCCGACGCTGCGCGCCGCCCAGAGCGACAATTTGTCATTCAAAAGGCAAGGCATGACCAGAAGGTCTATGCCTTGCCTTTTTCATGCCAACTTGTTCGCTCTGGACGTCGCTCGCTGGCATTGCCAAAACATCGGCGTTTCCTTGGTTGTCAAATGATCCGTAGGGAGTCATTGGGCACATTGCTTTGAGATGTTATTCAATCGGTTCTGATGGCCTTTGAGCTGCTTGCCTGCTAAAAGCAATTAACGATATCTATCCGCTACCGAAAATAATGCTCAAAAAATCGTCCAAGAAGTCGCGGGGCGATTTTTGATGGGTCGCGCGTCAAGTGATTTGGCAAGTTCTTGGTTAGATATTGGTCAGTTTTGGGTCAACCTTGCCAAAAGCTTGACGAATGCAAATCTAGACGTCGACGAATGAACACTTCAGGTGGGCTCCAAGCAAAAATCTGGGCTGATTCTCGATAATCGCCTTCAATCGTCCCTTGCCAAGCGCTGGCCTCGCGTACAATCTGCTCCGACATTCGCGCGCCGCCCGGCGCTTAAGAGGGGAGGACCCCATGGCAAACGAGATCTGGACCATCAAGCGTTGTCTCGAGTGGACCAAGGAGTACCTGGCCGAGCGCGGCGAGGAGCACCCCCGTCTTTCTGCCGAGTGGCTGCTGTGCGCCGCCACGGGCCTGGCGCGCATTGACCTATATATGCGTATGGACGAGACGCTTAACGCGGCCCAGCTCGAGACCATGCATGCGGCCGTCGTTCGTCGCGCCAAAGGCGAGCCGCTACAGTACATCACCGGCAGCACGCAGTTTCGCATGATTGACGTCGCGTGCGCTCCCGGTGTGCTCATTCCGCGCCCCGAAACCGAGATGCTCGTCGAGGAAGTCCTCAATTATCTGGATGCCGAGGTGCTGAGCCCCGAGGCTGCTGCCCGTCAGCGTGTTGAGCTGCCTTGGAACGATGAGGTCGAGCAGGCCCGCAAAGCCGAGGCGGCGCTGGCTGACGAACGCGCGGCCGCCGAGCGCCGTGCCGCCAACCTGACGGCCGCCGATGAGGCTGCGCTGGGTAGCGACGTGCTCGGTAGCCGCGCCTATGCCGAGGAACTGGCCGACCGCGAGGCCGAGGAAGCCGCCGCGCAGGCAGCAGAAGCCGAAGCGGCAGAAGCAGAGGCCATGGAAACCCCCGAGCCCGAGCTCGACGAATACGGCATCGCCATTGAGGACAACGACCAACAGGCGACTCCCGCGCAAGATGCCGCCGAGGCTAACGTATCTGCCCCAGCCGAGCCCCGCACTGCCCGCGTTCTCGAGGTCGGCTGCGGCACGGGCTGCATTTCGCTCTCCCTTGCCTGGGAGCGCCGCGGGCACGTTACCTGCACTGCTACCGATATCGAGCCGCGCGCCATCGACCTTGCTACCAAAAACCGCGATGCGCTTGGCCTCACGTCCGACGAGGTCGCCTTCAGCCTCACCAACCTGGTGAGTTCCATTCCCCGCGAAGAGTGGGGCACCTTTGACGTACTCGTCTCCAACCCGCCCTACATCCCCACCGATGTCATGCGCTCGCTGCCGCATGAGGTCAAGGACTTTGAGCCCGATCTGGCGCTCGAGGGCGGTGCCGACGGTCTCGATATCTTCCGCCGCCTGCTCAACGCGGCGCCCTACATGCTGCGTGCCGGCGGCCTGTTTGCCTGCGAGCTCTACGAGGGCGCGCTCGACGCCGCGGCCGAGCTCTGTCGTCAAGCAGGCCTTTCGGACGTGCGTATCGTCCACGACCTCACCGATCGTCCCCGCATCGTTCGAGCCATCGTCACCGAGCCCAAACAGCGTATTTAAGCTGAATAAATAGACATTTGCGCAAGTTTGTCCTTGCAATATACCGTAAAACTTCTACTATAGAAGGAGAAAGGTATGTCAAATCAGCTGCATCGGTACCGTATCGTGCTTGATTACATTGAACCTTGGCTTGATGAGCAGGATGAAGCTACGCTGAAGCAGATTTATGCAGACCTTTTGGTGCTCGAGAAGGAAGGTCCCAGCCTTGGTCGTCCGCTGGTTGACCGCGTAAAGGGCTCGAAGCTTCATCATTTAAAGGAGCTGAGAGTGACGTCGTGTGGTGGGCAGGTGATTCGCATCCTCTTCGCCTTTGACCCCAAGCGCCAGGCGGTATTGCTATTGGCGGGTGATAAGTCGCGAGCGGGATCGTCAAGGGCAAAATGGAACGGTTGGTATGCGATCAACATTCCAAGGGCCGAGCAAATATACCGTCGCCACGTAAGGAGGCTCGATCGAGATGGAACTGCATGAGTATATGGAATCTCGCGGGATAACACGCGACTCCATTACCGCCGAGCAGGAGAGGACTCGCGACCGTATCGAAGCCTATAAGCTTGCTCAGATTCGCAGGTTAAAAGATCTAACACAGGCGTCGGTCGCCCAGTCGATGGGCGTTTCTCAAAAACGTGTATCCGAGCTCGAGCGTGGGGAGCTGGGTTCGATGAGGCTCGACACGCTGAGCAGGTACGCAGAGAGCCTCGGCGGAAAACTGGTTGCAAGCATCGAGTTTCCCGATCGTACCGTTACGCTTGCGCGCTAAAAATCTTCAATTAACCCCCTCACTTTCACCGACTACTAGAGCCGCTCACCAAACCAACATGCGCTCTGGGCAAATAGGTTGAACGTTTCGTGCGAGAATGCCCCACAGTAAACAAACTTGCACCAGAGCGTAAGGGGCTGGCATACACATGCAGACGGTCTATCGGGTATACGAGGGAACGCGCGAGCCGCATCGGCTTGCCGTCGAGCGCACGGCCGAGGTACTCGGCCGCGGCGGCCTGGCTTTGATCCCGACCGAGACCGTCTACGGTGTCGCCGTGGCAGTCAACGCCTTCTCGGACGCCGTGCCCCAAGATACAAGCGAATTCCCATCGTGGCCGCGCGATCCGCAGGCTGCCGTCAATGGCGCCGCAGTTCCTGCGCTCGGCACCGGCTATCGCCGTATCTTCACTCTCAAGCAACGTGAGCTCACGCAAACCGTCGCTTGGCTGGTCGATGGCGTCGAAGCACTCGACCGCTATGGCGTGGATATCCCGGAAGATGCCCGCGTACTCGCGCGACGATGCTGGCCGGGAGCCCTGACTATCGTGGTCAAGGCAGCCCCCTGCGTGCCGACCTTTATGCGCGCTGCCGACGACACCGTGGCCCTGCGCGCTTCGGCCTCTCCCGTGGTCCAAGCGCTCATCCGCGCCTGCGGCAGTCCCCTTGCCTGCACGAGCGCCAACACGCACGGCGCGCCTTCGCCGGCAAGCTTTGCCGCCGTCGAGGGTCGCATCCTGGAGGGGGTCGATGTTGCCGTCGACGCCGGTGAGACCCCGTGTCGCGACGCCTCGACCATCGTGTCGTTCCAGCACGGCGGGCTCCAGATCCTGCGCCAAGGCGCACTTCCCGCATCAGAGATCGAGCGGGTCCTGTCCGACCCGATGCAATAGAAAGGTGTAAGCGATGTCGTTGAATCTGGGCAGCCTGGGCATGGAAGATGCCTCGTTTAACTTTGGCGGTTCCTACATCATGGCGCTCGACTGCGGCACCACCTCGGTACTTGCGACCATCGTTGACGAGTACGGATGCATCGTCGCGCAGGCACGTCGCAGCGTCAAAACGAGTTTTCCGCGTCCCGGTTGGGTAGAGCAAGACCCCATGACGGTCCTTGCCAGCCAGATTGCCGTCATGATGGAGGTCCAGTTTAAGAGCGGCATCCATTCCGATCGCATCGCCGCCATCGGCATCTCCAACCAGCGCGAGACCACGGTGGTCTGGGACCGCGTGAGCGGCCAGCCCATCTATAACGCCATCGTATGGCAGTGCCGTCGTACCGCGCCGGCGATCGACGCGTTGGTTGAACAGGGTTGCGAGGAGCTGGTGCGCTCCCGCACGGGACTTACGCTTGACCCGTATTTCTCGGCCTCTAAGGTGCAGTGGATTCTCGACAACGTCGACGGCGCACGCGAGAGCGCGGTGGCGGGCGACCTCATGTTTGGCACCATCGACACCTGGCTCATCTACAACCTCACCGGCGGCCAGGTCTTTGCCACCGACTACACCAATGCCAGCCGCACGGCACTCTTTAATATCCATACGCTCGATTGGGACGACGACCTGCTGGCGCTCTTTGACGTTCCACGTTCCATGATGCCCGAGGTTCGCTGGAGCTCGGGCGACTACGGCCGCGTCGCGAGCGACATCATGACCAACATGCCGCCCATCATGGGCGTGGCGGGTGACCAACAGGCGTCGCTGTTCGGCCACTGCTGTTTCCGTCCCGGCCAGACCAAAAACACCTATGGCACGGGCTGCTTTATGCTCATGAACACCGGCGACGAGATCGTCGAATCCAAGAATGGCCTGGTCTCCACCATCGGTATCGCTGCGGACGGCAAAGTCAGCTATGCGCTCGAGGGCTCTATTTTTGCCGCCGGCTCAACGATGAATTGGCTTCGCAACAACATGGGCATCATCTCGAGCGTGAGCGAGTCGGCACAACTCGCCGCTTCGATTAGCGACAACGAGGGCTGCTACTTCGTTCCCGCCTTTGCGGGTTTGGGCGCTCCCTGGTGGGACCCGCATGCCCGCGGTATCGTGTGCGGTCTGACCGGCGCCTCGAGCCGTGCGACCATCGTACGTGCCGCCTGCGAATCCATGGCATATCAGAGCTACGACGTGCTGCGCGCCATGGAGCAGGACGTGGGGCTTTCGATCGAGCGCCTGTCTGTCGATGGCGGTGCCTCGCGCAACGAGTTCATCATGCAATTCCAGGCCGACTTGCTGGATATCCCCGTGCTGCAATGCGAGACGGTGGAGACCACGGCAATCGGTGCCGCGTACTTGGCGGGTCTTGCCGTCGGCTATTGGGAAGACCTGGAAGAGCTGGAGCAAAATGCCCAGATCGTTAGGACCTTCCTTCCCCACATGTCCGCCGAGCGCCGCGAGCAAAACCTTGCGGGCTGGCGTGATGCAGTCAGGCGCTCGCTCAGCACCTCACAGTAGGGCTGCGATGGGCTGCTCGATACAACAAACCGCTAAACTAATGCATGGCGTGCGGCGGCAACATTGCTGCACGCCTTGTCAGCAAGGCCGTTTTGCGGCCGCAACGAAAGGGGCAATCAATCCATGACCGTCACCTACGATGCGTCCCGTGTGACGCTTGTCGATCACCCGCTCGTCCAGCACAAGCTGTCGATCCTGCGCGACAAAAACACCGGCACCAACCAGTTCCGTCAGCTCGTGCGCGAACTCGCGCTTTTTGACGGCTACGAGGCCATGCGCGACCTGCCCATGGAAGACGTCGAGGTCGAGACCCCCATCACTACCGCCACGTTCAAACAGCTTGCCGGCAAGAAACTCGCCATCGTGCCCATCCTGCGTGCGGGCCTCGGCATGGTCGACGGCATCCTCGACTTGGTGCCCTCTGCTCGCGTGGGCCACATCGGCATGGAGCGCGACGAGGTCACCCACGAGCCGCACGAGTATTACTGCAAGATGCCCAAGGATATCGACCAGCGCATCTGCCTGGTCGTCGACCCCATGCTCGCCACGGGCGGTTCGGCCGAGATGGCCATCAGCTACCTGCGCGAGCGCGGTGTCAAGGACATCCGCATGCTGTGCATCGTCGCGGCCCCCGAGGGCCTCAAGTCGCTGACCGAGAAGGACCCAGATGTGCATATCTATACCTGCGCCATCGACGACCATCTCAACGAGGCTGCCTACATCGTTCCCGGCCTCGGCGACGCCGGCGACCGCATCTACGGCACGCTCTAGTCGCTGGGCTAAGACGGCCGCGGCTGCAAATACGAAGAAACGGTGCGCGCGGACGAACAAAAGGCGACCGCGCGCACTCCTGTTAACGGACGTTTTGCCCTGCAGGGTTCGAGAAAAACGTATTACCGTACCTGCGGCATAAAGATGGTCTTAAGAAAACGAACAGGTGCGTATTAACCGATGCTTTTTCGGTTGTACTTTAGCGATTGGCTCGTACAATAGTCACCAATGTTTGGCGGGAACTGTTCTGTGAAGCGTTAAAAAGGAAAGTGAGGACGCCAGTGTTTCAGATAGCCGATCTGCTCGCTATCGTTGCAGGCGCCATCGCGGGCGCAATTGCCTTCCTTCCCTTTGTCTTTGCGCTCAAGCCGGTTCTTGACGATAAACAGAATGCGGACATGCTCAAGGGTATGGTGAGTCTGGCGGTCTCGGCAATCGCCCTGCTCGTCTTTACCTTGGTTGTGTTTGTGTTGTTCGGAGAGGCATTTCGCATGTTCCTCCTGGGCGAGGCGATCGGCTTCGTGGCCTTTATGGCCGCCTGCACGGTTCGCGTCGCCAAGGCGCTGCGAGATCCTCATGAGGTCGAAAGGTAAGTCGTGGAAATTTTTGAAAAGCTGCCTGATGAGATTAATCATCTGGTCAGCGAGTTCAGCTCCACCCCTGTCGTGGGCGATCTGAGCTGCGGCATCACGCAGTACTCGTTTTGGCTGATCGTCTCCACGATCGTGCTCCTGATCGTCCTGGCCGTGTTCAAGAAGAAGCAGACCCTGGTTCCCAAGGGCTTCTTCGTCAACGGTTTCGAGTACATCATCGAGTACGTCGAGAACGATATCGGCAAGGGCGTCGTGGGTGAGAACTGGAAGAAGCACTTCCCGTTCCTGTGCTCGCTTTTCCTGTTCATCCTGATCAACAACATGATCGGTCTGATCCCGGGAATGAAGCCCGGCACCGGCGCAATCGGCTCCACCGCCGCGCTCGCCATCTTCGCCTTCGTGTACTTCATCTACTACGGATGCAAGGCTCACGGCGTGATCGGCTACATCAAGAGCCTCGCCCCGCAGGGCGTGAGCTTCCCGATGAACGTGCTCGTGTGGGTCGTCGAGCTTTTCTCGACCTTCCTGCGCCTCATCACGCTCGCCGTCCGTCTGTTCTGCAACATGTTCGCAGGACACGTGGTCATGGGCTCGTTCGCCATCATGGCGAGCATGTTCATGCAGCCGCTGCTTCAGCAGGTTTCCGCGGCCCACGCCGTCGGCGCTCTGCCTTCGCTGGCCTGGCTTGCCATCCTCATCCTGATCTATGCGATCGAGCTTGTGGTCGGCGCCATCCAGGCTTACGTCTTCACGGTCCTTACCGCCGTGTATGTCTCCGAGGCGGAGGAGGTCGCGGAGGAGGAGTAGTCTTCCGTTCGCGCCTTAAAGGTAAGGCAATTCGTTAAACCACCGGTGCCCGTACCCATGGAGCCCGGTAGTTATAAAAAGGTTATCCTGCGTGAAATAAGACACGCACGACAAAGGAGGAATCGTGGGAGTTATCGGTTACGGTCTCGGTGTTATCGGCGCTGGTCTTGCTATCGGCCTGTCTGCTCTGGGTGCTACGGGTGCTATGGCCCGTCAGCCTGAGGTCCAGGGCCGCGTGTTCACCGTCTTCATCATGGGCTCCGCCTTCGGCGAGGCTCTGGCTCTGATCGGCTTCGTTGTCGCGCTGATCGTTAAATAGCACGGAGCGTCAAGTATGAATCTTTCATCCCAGAAGAGCGCGATCGCACTCTCCGCGTCCGCGGCCGCGCTGCTCATGCCGGTTTCCGCGTTCGCCGAGGACGGCGCTGCCGGTGCGGACATCCTCATCCCTAAGATGGCGGAGTTCATCCCGGCGCTCATCGCCTTCCTGATTATCTGGATCGTGCTGGCCAAGGTCGCCCTGCCGGGCATCATGAAAACCATGGAGGAGCGCGGCAAGAAGATCGAGGAGAGCCTCGACGAGGCCGAGAAGACCAAGCAGGAGGCTATCGCCAAGCGCGCTGAGTCCGACTCGATCGTCACCGACGCCCGTCGTCAGGCTGCCGACATTGTTCTCGAGGCCCGTAAGGACGCCGAGTCCGAGCGCGCCCGTATCATCGAGGCTGCTCACAAGGAGGCCGAGGAGATCATCGCCAAGGCCCATACGACCGTCGAGGACGAGCGCAAGTCCATCTACGCCGGTGCCGCGAGCTCCATCGCCGACCTGTCCGTTGCCGTCGCCATCAAGATCGTGGGCGAGGCACTCGAGGACGAGGCCGAGCAGAAGAAGCTCATCGAGCGCTACATCCAGGAAGCAGGTAGCCTGAATGCCGACTAGCCGCTATCAGGACAAGGTGCTCGAGACCTACGCGCGCTCCCTTCTGGAAGCCGCTAAGGCCGAGAACCATGTGTTCGAGGACCTCGAGATGATCGAGCGCCTGGCTTCTGCCAGCCCCGAGATCATCGCCGTGCTCGACACCATGTCCAAGCGCGACCAGCTCGACCTTCTTTCCAAGGTGGCAGCTGCCTTTAAGTATGTTGCCGAGGAAGACGAGGATGTAGTGGGCGTGACCGTCACCACGGCGATCCCGCTCGACGACGAGCTGCGTCAAACCATCACTAAGAAATGCGAGCAGGACTTCGGCCGCAAGGTATTCCTTATCGAGCAGGTCGACCCGTCTATCGTGGGCGGCCTGGTGCTCGAGGCTCGCGGCGAGCGTCGTGACATTTCCGTCAAGACGCAGCTGCGCATTGCGCAGGAGACCCTCGCAAACTCTGCTAATTCATACGGAGGTGAAGCCTAATGTCCGAAACCCTCAATGCCCAGGATATCGCCAAGAAACTGCAGGAGCAGCTCACGAGCCTCTCCGCGACGGTCGATACGCATGAGGTTTCAACGGTCGACGAGGTGGGCGACGGCATCGCGCGCGTCTCCGGCCTCAAGAGCGCCATGGCGGGCGAGCTTCTGGAGTTCAAGAGCTCCGATACCGGTGAGACCGTCTTCGGCCTTGCCCAGAACCTTGACCGTGACGAGGTCGGCGCCGTTCTGTTTGGTGCCGTCGACTCCATCAAGGAAGGCGACGAGTGCCGCACCACTGGCCGCATTATGGATATCCCCGTGAGCCGTGCCATGCTCGGCCGCGTCGTCAATCCGCTCGGCCAGCCCATCGACGGCCTGGGCGACATCGTCGCCACGCACCGTCGCCCCATCGAGTTCAAGGCCCCCGGCGTCATCGACCGTACCCCGGTGTGTGAGCCGGTTCAGACCGGTCTGCTCGCTATCGACTCCATGGTGCCTATTGGCCGCGGTCAGCGTGAGCTCATCATCGGCGACCGTAAGACCGGTAAGACCGCCATCGCCATCGACGCTATCCTCAACCAGCGCGGCAAGGGCATGGTCTGCATCTATGTCGCCATCGGCCAGAAGGCCTCCACGGTTGCCAACATCCGCGAGACCCTCGCTCAGCACGGTGCGCTCGACTACACCATCATCGTTTCGGCCACCGCTGCCGATTCCGCCCCTATGCAGTACATCGCGCCTATGGCCGGTGCCGCTATCGGCGAGTTCTTCATGTACAACGGCGAGGACGGCAAGCCCGCCAGCGAGACCAACCCCGGCGGTCACGTGCTCGTCATCTACGACGACCTGTCCAAGCAGGCTGTGGCCTACCGTCAGATGTCGCTGACGCTGCATCGTCCGCCCGGACGCGAGGCCTATCCTGGCGACATCTTCTACCTGCACTCTCGTCTGCTCGAGCGTGCAGTCAAGATGTCCAAGAAGAACGGTTACGGCTCCATGACGGCTCTGCCGATCATCGAGACCCAGGACGGTGACGTCTCGGCCTACATTCCGACCAACGTCATTTCCATTACCGATGGTCAGATCTACCTGCAGTCCGAGCTCTTCTTCCAGGGCCAGCGCCCGGCAGTCGACGTGGGCATTTCCGTGTCCCGCGTCGGTGGCGACGCGCAGACCAAGGCTATGAAACAGGTCGCCGGCAACCTCCGTCTGGACCTTGCTTCGTACCAGGAGCTCGCCGGCTTTACGCAGTTCGGCTCCGACCTCGACGAGGCCACGCAAAAGCAGCTTACCCACGGCGCTCGCATGACTGAGCTCCTTAAGCAGCCGCGCTACAAGCCGTTCGAGGTTTCCGAGCAGATTGTTACGCTGTTCGCTGGCAACGAGGGCTTCCTGGATGACCTTGAGATCGCCGACGTGCTGCCTTTCCGTGCCGAGCTCATCGAGTACATGGACAATGGCTTTGGCTCGCTGCTCGACAAGGTTCGCGCCAAGAAGATCGATGATGACACCAAGGCTGAGCTCTTGCGCGTCATCGGCGACTTCAAGCAGCAGTTCATGGCCAAGCACCATTCGGATGTTTCTGGATCAGAGGAGAACTAAGCCCCATGGCCAACCTTCGCGACATTAAGAAGCGAATCTCCTCGGTTACCACGACCAAGCAGATCACGCGCACGATGGAGATGGTCTCTACGGCCAAGATCCGTCGTGCCCTCGATCGCTCCAAGCAGGCCGAGCCCTATAAGGAGGCGCTGACCGACGTCATGTTGACGGTCGCCGGCGACGCCTCCTGTTCGGGCACCGATCCCATGCTGCAGAAGCATGAGAGCGTCAAGCATGGCCTGATTGTCGTTATTGCCTCGGACCGCGGCCTTGCCGGCGGTTTCAATACGACGGTGGAGCGCACGGCCGAAAAGCTCGCCGCTTCTTGGGCGAACGACGGCATCGAGTGCGAGATCATCGCGTGTGGGCGCAAACCGGCCACGTATTTCCGTGACCGCGCAAACGTCGTCATGCACTTTGAGGGCAACTCCTCTGAGCCCGATTTCAATCAGGCCCGCATGATCTCCTCTCATATCTGCGATGCGTATCGTGCCGGTGAGCTTGACCGTGTCGAGCTTGTCTACCACCACGCCAAGAACCGCGTGGATCAGGAGCTTCGCGTCGAGCATCTGTTGCCGCTCGACCCCGAGATGATCGCTATGGCCCACGGTCCGCGTAAGAACGAGACCGACGCCCCTAAGCGCATCTCGTCCACGTTCGAGTTCGTGCCCTCTCCCGAGCATGTTCTCGGCAAGCTTGTGCCGTCTTATATCCTGACGGTCATCTACCAGGCCCTGATCGATTCGGCGGCTGCCGAGCAGGGTGCACGCCGCAAGGCCATGCACTCCGCGACGGAAAACGCCACCGCGATCATCTCGACCCTTACCCGCACGTATAGTCGCGTGCGCCAGGCTTCGATCACGACCGAGATTAACGAGATCGTCGGCGGAGCCTCAGCATTGGAGGAACAGTAATGGCTAATAACACCGTAAAGCTTGCGGTCGAGGAAGCCACCAAGAAGACGACTGCCGGTGATGGTCGCATCGTGCGAATCATCGGTCCTGTCGTCGACGTCAAGTTTGACGGTGCGGTGCCCCCGATCTACAACGCGCTCACGGTCGAGGCCGAGACCCCGATCGGTCATCTGAGCACGATCCTCGAGGTCGAGAGCCAGCTTCCGGGCGGCGTCGTCCGCACGGTCGCCATGTCCTCGACCGACGGCCTGCAGCGCGGCCTCATCGCCACCGATACCGGTGAGCCCATGAAGATGCCTGTTGGCCCCGAGACGCTCGGCCGTATTTGGAACGTCATGGGCAAGCCCGTCGACGGCAAGCCCATGCCCGAGGTGGAGGAGTTCTACCCCATCCACCATGCAGCGCCCCGTTTCGACGAGCTCACCACCAAGACCGAGATCTTCGAGACCGGCATCAAGGCCGTTGACCTGCTCGAGCCCTACATCCGTGGCGGCAAAACGGGTCTGTTTGGCGGCGCTGGCGTCGGCAAGACCGTTTTGATTCAGGAGCTCATCAACAACCTCGCCCAGGAGCACGGCGGCACCTCGGTGTTCACCGGCGTCGGCGAGCGTACCCGCGAGGGCACCGACCTGTTCCTCGAGATGAGCGAGTCTGGCGTTATCGATAAGACCTGCTTGGTCTATGGTCAGATGAACGAGCCGCCCGGAGCGCGTCTGCGCATCGGTCTGGCCGGCCTTACCACCGCTGAGTATTTCCGTGATCGTGGCCAGGACGTTCTGCTGTTCATCGACAACATCTTCCGCTTCTCCCAGGCAGGTTCCGAGGTTTCCGCACTGCTGGGCCGTATGCCGTCCGCCGTTGGTTACCAGCCCACGCTGGCAACCGAGATGGGCGACCTCCAGGAGCGCATTACCTCGACCAAGACGGGTTCCATTACCTCCGTCCAGGCTGTCTACGTCCCCGCAGACGACCTGACCGACCCGGCGCCTGCCACGACGTTTACGCACCTCGACGCCACCACGGTTCTTTCGCGTAGCATTTCGTCGCTCGGCCTGTTCCCGGCTATCGACCCGCTCGCGTCTTCCTCCGACGCTCTCGATCCCTCGATCGTCGGCGAGGAGCACTACCGTGTCGCCGTCAAGGTCCAGGAGCTCCTGCAGGAGTACTCCGACCTTCAGGACATCATCGCCATCCTGGGTATGGACGAGCTGTCCGAGGAGCAGCGCCTTACGGTCAACCGCGCCCGTAAGATTCAGCAGTTCCTCTCGCAGTCCTTCCACGTCGCCGAGAAGTTCACCGGCAACCCCGGTGTCTACGTCCGCGTCGAGGATACCGTCCGCTCTTTCGCCGAGATTGTCGACGGCAAGGCCGATGACCTGCCCGAGCAGGCTTTCCGCTATGCTTCCACGATTGAGGACGTGCGCGAGCGCGCCCGCAAGATGGGGGAGAAGTAGGTTATGCGTATCCGCATCGTGTGCCCCGTGAGCTGCGCCTATGAGGGCGACGCTGCGTTTGTGTCGATTCCGTCCACGGATGGTGAGTTTGGCGTTCTGCCTGCTCACTCCAGCGAAATCTGCACGATCGACCGTGGTTACGTTCGCGTTTCCGATAAGGCCATGGGCACTGTCGACCACACGTTTGCCGTGGCCGGCGGCTATGCCCAGGTTGCGGACGATGTCGTGACCGTCCTCGCCGAGCGCGCTTGCGATTTGGCGACCGTCGACGCCGACAAGGTTAAAGCTGATATTCAAGGTTTTGAAGAGAAGCTGGGTAATTTGTCGGAGGATGATGCACGCCGCGCCTACCTCTATAATGAAATCGCATGGTGTAAGCTCACGCTTGCCCAATAGTCAAACGTCTTAGCGTTCGACCATTTGCGAACACATCATGCCCGGGATGGCCCAGCCACCCCGGGCATGCTTTTTGAAAGGGTAGACCTTGGATATTATCCGCGTTGAGGGTGGCCACGCCATCGGAGGTTCCGTGCCTGTTTCGGGTGCCAAGAACTCCGCGCTCAAACTTATGGCGGCAACGCTTCTGGCGCCGGGCAAGACGACGCTGCAGAACGTGCCTGATATTTCCGATGTCCACGTGATGGGCAAGGTGCTCAAGGGTATGGGCGCCACGATCGATGTTCTCGACGAGCACACGCTCGAGATTGATACCTCTCAGGTCGATTCTTGGGAGGCCCCCTACGAGCTCGTTGCCAAGATGCGTGCTTCCACAGCCGTGATGGGACCCCTGCTGGGTCGCTTCCATCGCGCCAAGATCGCCATGCCGGGCGGCTGCAACCTGGGTGCTCGTAAGATCGATATGCACATTCTTGGTCTTGAGACCCTGGGCGTTGAGTTCGATACCGCCCACGGCTACATCAACGCTAATGCACCCCAAGGTCTGTGCGGTACCACCGTCACGCTCGAGTTCGCCAGCGTCGGTGCGACCGAGAACCTCATCATGGCATCCGTGCGCGCGCAGGGCACCACGGTTATCGACAATGCCGCCCGCGAGCCCGAGATCGTCGATCTCGCTAACATGCTCAACGAGATGGGCGCCAAGATTGTCGGCGCGGGTACGCCCGTCGTGACCATCGAGGGCGTGGAAGAGCTGCATCCTGTTACCCATCGCGTAGTGGGCGACCGCATCGAGGCCGGTACCTTTATCGTTGCTGGTGCGTTGATGGCCGACGATCGCGGTGTCGATGTCACGGGCTTTTGCCCCATTCACTTGGGCATGGTGCTCAAGAAGATGGAGCTCATGGGTATCGACTGCGAGCGCGTCGAGGATGGCGTCCATGTAAACCGTGCCGAGCGTATCAAGCCGGTCGACATCCAGACGCTTCCGTTCCCCGGCTTCCCGACGGACATGCAGGCGCAGATTATGGTGCTCTCCGCCCTTGCCGACGGCAGTTCCGTTATTACCGAGAACATCTTCGAGAATCGCTTTATGTTTGCCTCTGAGCTGGTGCGCATGGGTGCCGACATTCGTATCGAGAGCCATCATGCCATGATTCATGGCGTTAAGGGCTTCTCGGGTGCACAGGTTACCTCGCCCGATCTGCGTGGCGGAGCGGCCCTCGTCGTAGCGGGCTTGATCGCCGACGGGACGACCGAGGTTTCGGCCATCCATCACATCAAGCGCGGCTACGAGCAGTTTGTCGAAAAGCTGCAGGCGCTCGGCGCGCATGTCGAGCATGCTTCCGTCCCCGATCCCGTCATCTACTAATACAGGTTGCCTATGTTTAATAAAAAGCCCCTCGCGGATACCACCGCCCGAAGACCCTCAACTGGTGCGCAGGCCAAGATCTACAGTCGCGATAACGTGGCTCGCTATTCCGAGCGCGCTCGTCAACGTCGTCGTAGCCACACGATTCGTCACGTCGCGCTCATTGTCGTGCTTGGCGTGCTGCTGAGTGCCACTACCGCTGCCGGCCTGTGGTTTGCCACCATTATGGGCAAGCTCGGCGATTCTAATGTCATTACCGATAATCTGCGTCGGGTTCTGGTTGACACCGATGAGGCAAAGGATCCGTTCTACGTGCTGCTTCTTGGCACCGACGGCCGTCCGGGCGAGGATACGTATCGTGCCGACTCGATTATCCTGGCACGCATCGACCCCACGCAAAAGCAGGCGACGCTCATTTCCGTTCCGCGCGACACCAAGGTCGAGTACAAGGGCGAGACCATGAAGATCAACGCCTGCCATACCGTTGGCGGCGCCGAGGCCATGGTCGAGGCGGTCAACGAGCTGTGCGGTGTTCAGATTTCCCACTATGCCGAGGTCAGCTTCGACGGTATGCAGGCGCTGATTGATTCGGTTGGCGGTATCGACATTAACGCAACCGATGATGTTGACGACCCCGAGCACCTGGATATTAAGATTACCGCTGGCCAGCAGCATATGGACGGTGCCACCGCCCTTACCTATGCCCGCTGCCGCTACACCTATGCCGACGGCGATTACACGCGCATGCGCCACCAGCGTCAGGTGCTTGGCGCCCTTGCCAACCAGATTCTCAATAACTTCGATGCCACGAAGATTTTTGGCCTGGTTAATTCGCTGTCCGATATGCTCGTAACCGATATGAGCGTTCAGGATATCGTGGCTACGGTCAACGCCATGCGCGGTATGGATGTCGACGGTATCTACTCGGCCAACCTGCCCTCGTACGCCGACGACAGCACCATGATCGACGGTGTGAGCTACGTCTTTGTCTACGAGGACGAGCTCAAGGAAATGATGGAGCGCGTCGATGCCGGCAAGGATCCCAAGGGTCCCAACACCATGGGTCTTTCCGACGGTTCCAGTTCTACGATCGGCGACCTGAACAACAACACGTCTGACGACTACGCAAACGGTACCGCAACCTCATCGGTCAGCTCTGACGATTCCGATGACTCAAGCGATTCGAGCGATTCGGACTACTACGAAGAGCCCACCGGCGACGGCAACGGCTACGAAGCTAACTACTAGAGTTACGCGGTTTTACCAAACCGCGTAACCGCTTGACGCTGCAAACCCGCCAGAGCGGCAATCTGCCTTTCAACTTCGGCGGCATGATCAGAAGATCAATGCCGCCTTGTTTCAAGGCACCTTGCTCGCTCTCGGCCGTTTTCGCTCATATGACCCAATCCGCTGTCAAGAGCCACAATGGCCCCGCCGACCGCTTGCAATCGGTCGGCGGGGCCTGCCGTTAACCCGTCCCGGTCCGCCCCCGGCATGTCGTCGACGCCTTCGGCTCAGTCTCATATCCGCGGATACCGTTCTGCCGGCCCGCACTCCATTCCTTCGGCGGGGTTCCCCAAGTCTGACTACGCGCATGCGGCCGCTGCCGCGCGCCCAGCGAAAGCGGGGGTATCCCCGAAGGCTGCCCGGCTCGCCGGGACGGGGGCTATGTCTATTCGGTTGCCTCCCGGCACATCGCGCCGAGGGCCCACAGCCACCTCACGAGCTCGGCGGCGGTGGCGGCGTTCGCCTTCGCCTGGGGCATGCCCCTGGCGAGCATCTCCTCGCGGCGCCGGAGCAGGCGCTCGGAACCCTTCCTCCCGTGCATCCTCACCTCGAGCGGGACGCCGCTGCCCTTGGGCATCAGCTTCGGTTGGTGGCTCGCTTGGACGTAGCTCCAGGACCCCTCGACTGCCAACTGTTAGCGTCAATATATTTTTCACCATTTTCACCAACGTATTTTCGCCAATCGC
>DXZW01000036.1:0-4618 GCA_019419455.1 Collinsella sp.
AAAGGGCGGAGGCGGGGCATGCCCCGCCTCTTACACCACATCTCTGTGCGCTACCTTGGCGATCGGCAAAATCGCTTAGAAGCTACGAATTCGCAACTAAAGTTCACCAAAAAAGGCGCAGCTGGCAGAAACCTCCCGAGCTGAAGCTGCTCCCTCGATACGACAGCTCAAAAGCCCCCCACCGTTCGCAGAAGATAAGCCGCGCCCCAATACCGTTACCCGAAGTTTCGGGCGAATGTGGCGTCCGCTATGCCATCATGCGCGTATGGGAATCGTTCTATCACATACCACGGCACGCGCTGTATACCAAACAGCCAACTCGCTCGCAAGCTACGCGATCGATCCCATACCTATGGAAAAGATCAGGGTGTCTGCGCCGACCGCGTCCGACCTGGAAGCGGCACGAGCATGGCTCAACAGAAAGAATGTCGATTCTAAAAGCATCCATGTGCTGACGTTTTCCAATAATGCAAATAGGCACCGCAAGGGCTGCATCTGCCACTACACGCGCTATACGTTTGATGCAGAAAGCTACCTAGAACTCGAGCCGAACGTCTACATCATCGATATCAAGCTGTGCGCGTTAGAAGCAACAGCCGACCTCAACCTTTGGGAGCTCGTTGAGTATTACTTTGAAATCTGCGGGTCCTACGCGCTGGAAACGTCCGACGAAACTCAATATCGCGAACGCCCAGCCCTAACCAGCGTTGAAGAGCTCAGAGCCTTCTTTTCAGAGGCATCAGGGTATCGTGGGTCCAATAAAGCCCTTAAGGCACTTTCTTATGTACGCGGAGGCTGTCGCTCTCCACTCGAAACGGCTTTTGTCATGATGCTGACAATGCCCAAGTCAATGGGCGGCTTAGCCATACGTGCCATCAAAACGGATTATCCGATCCCAGTCCCCAAAAGATACGCCGCCCTAACGCGACGCACGGTTTTCTACCTCGACGCGCTGCTCGAAAACTCGATGACCGATATCGAATATAACGGCTTCTACCACGACGAGCCCGAGCAGCAATCAATTGACGAGGAACGCCGAAACACGCTGCGAAACATGGGATATGCCGTTATCACAGTTAGTCGTCATTCGTTTTTCAAGCAGTCCGCTTTTAGACGGGTCATGGAAGCGATTCGCATTCGCGAGAAGATCTGGCCCGGTCGACTCCCGGATAACTTCGCCATCCTGCAAGAAACTCTTCGTCAATTTGTCTTGCGGCGCTACTTCGAATACGGTCGCCGCGTCCTGGAGGCACTCAAAGAAGAAGAGGCCACCAAGCGCGAAATTGCAAGTCAATATCCGCAAACTGATGACCCGAGCATCAACGATGTGCCCGAACCCGACGACATGCAACACGTCGGGGCCCTTGCTGAGGAAATCAATGGGCCTTGGGAATGCGACATGTCCGCAAAAATCGATGAAAACCGCACGGAAGACGACACGATTATTGATCTAATTGAGAATTCGCTCTTTTAAAGGCGGTCTCCGCGGATGTCCACCTACATTTTTCGACTTATTCGGCCACCGATGTGCCTGATTGGCCGCAGCAATGCTCAATATAACTTTAGATAAAACTGATTCTGCAGGAACTCCCGTAGAGAAAGAACTAATTCTCACGGTATTTAACAAGATAAAGTACAAATATGAACAGCTCTAATGCTTCTCGAGACGGCTTTCTTAGCATGCTGGCCGAACATCTCGAAATATGTTGGCGAGCATTGCGTCGATGCATCCCAACCCACAGAAAATCGCAGAGGCGGCAAACAGTCATCGAAATTATCGCAAATTGTATTGACATATGAACATGCGCTCATATAATCGGAAGTAAGTTATATGAGCGCATGTTCATATGAAAGGATGTTGCAATGAGCGACCACGCTGATGAAACAAAGACTGACATCGAGGCCACCGAACCCGTGATCCCCACCACCTGCTCGCCCGAGGACCTTCCCGACGAGGAGTTGCTGTACGACTTGGCCGACCTGTTCAAGGTCTTCAGCGACACCACGCGCATCAAGATTCTCTATGCCCTCATGGGCCGCGAGCTCTGCGTGGCCGACATCGCCGAGGCGACCGCAACCTCGCAGTCGGCAGTATCGCACCAGCTGCGCACCCTTAAGCAGTCGCACCTGGTCAAATTCCGCCGCGACGGCCGCAACATCCTCTACTCGCTTGCCGACGATCACGTCTACACCATGCTCAACCAGGGCATGAGCCATATCTGCGAATAGCAACCAACCACGGTACCAACGCGACCGGCACCCAGGTCGCCAACACAGGGAAAGGAACCCACCATGAAAAAGCAGTTTAAGCTCGACGAGATCGACTGCGCCAACTGTGCGCGCGAGCTTCAGGACGAGCTGGCAAAACTCGAGGGCGTCAAATCCGTGTCCGTCAACTTTATGACCCAGAAGTTGACGCTCGAGGCCGATGACGCCGAGTTCGACGAGGTGCTCAACCGCGTTGTAGAGTTTACGGCTGACGCCGAGCCGGACTGCGAGATCATTCTCTAGCCTGCGCATACGCTGACCCTCAAGGCCGCGCTTGCCGCGGCCTTTGCCCGCGAAATTATATGAGCGGGTGTTCATACATTCAAATGGGAGGATACGAGTCATGGCCACCGACGACCCCAAGAAGAAAAAGAAGAAGCGCAAGAAAAAAGAGTCACTCGAGCATAAGCGCAACCGCATCCTGGTAGCGCTGGGCATTTTTGCCGTGGTGTACGCCCTCGATGAGCTTGGCACCCTCGCCGCCGCGTTCGGCACCCCGGGCGACATCTACGCCAGCTTTGTGCTGTTCCTCGTGCCGTTTTTGATTGCCGGCTACGACGTACTGCAAAAGGCCTTCAATAACATCCGCCGCGGCAAGGCCTTCGATGAGAGTTTCCTTATGGCCGTCGCGACCATCGGCGCGTTTGCCATGGTGCTCTTCCCCGATGCCGACCCGCACATGGCCGAAGGCGCCGCCGTCATGCTGTTCTACCAGGTCGGCGAGCTGTTCCAGGCATACGCCGTGGGCAAGAGCCGCAAGTCGATCAGCGCCATGATGGACATCGCACCCGACTACGCTAACGTCGAGCAGCCCGACGGCACGCTCGAGCAGGTCTACCCCGATGACATTGCCGTCGGCACCGTGATCGTGGTCAAGCCCGGCGAGCGCGTGCCTATCGACGGCGTCATCGTCAAAGGCGAAACCCAGCTCGATACCGCCGCGCTCACGGGCGAGTCAGTCCCCCGCCCCGCCAAGTCCGGCGACGATATCATCAGCGGCTGCATCAACATGACGGGCCTCATCCACGTGCGCACCACCAAGCCGTTTGGTGAGTCCACCGTCGCGCGCGTCCTGGAGCTCGTGGAGAATGCCAGCGAAAAGAAGGCGCGCACCGAAAACTTCATCACACGCTTTGCCCGCGTCTACACGCCCGCCGTTACCGGCGCGGCCGCGGTGCTCGCGCTTGGCGGCGGCTTGATCACCGGCGCCTGGTCCGACTGGATCCTGCGCGGCCTGACCTTCCTGGTCGTCAGCTGCCCGTGCGCGTTGGTGATCAGCGTACCGTTGAGCTTCTTTGGCGGCATCGGCGGCGCGTCCAAGCTGGGCGTTCTCATCAAGGGCTCCAACTACCTCGAGACGCTCGCCGACGTGGACACCGTCGTCTTCGACAAAACGGGCACGCTCACCAACGGCACGTTCTCGGTCGTCGCGGTGCACCCCGAGGCCGGCCATACCGAGCAATCGCTGCTCGAGGTCGCAGCCCTTGCGGAGTCGTTCTCCGATCACCCCATCGCGCAGTCCGTGCGCGCCGCCTACCAGGGCGAGCTCGACCCCAAGCGCGTGACGGATTCCGCCAATGACGCGGGCCACGGCGTGTCGGCGACCATCGACGGCAAGCACGTCGTCGTCGGCAACGCCAAGATGCTCGCCGCGGCCGGCGTTGAAGCACCGGACTGTGAGGTTGTCGGCACGATCCTCCACGTGCTCGTTGACGGCGCATACGCCGGCCACATCGTGATTGCAGACACCGTTAAGGCCGATGCCGAGCAGACGATCCGCGACCTGCACGCCGCCGGCGTCAAGCGCACCGTTATGCTCACGGGCGACCGCGAGGAAGTGGCTGCTGCGGTGGCCAAGCAGCTCGGCCTCGACGAGTTCCACGCGCAGCTGCTGCCGGGCGACAAGGTCGAGCGCGTTGAAGCACTGCTCGCGGCCGAAAGCGGCAAGGGCAAGCTCGCCTTTGTCGGCGACGGCATCAACGATGCGCCCGTGCTCACCCGTGCCGATGTGGGCATTGCCATGGGCGCCATGGGCTCCGACGCCGCGATCGAGGCGGCCGACGTGGTGCTCATGGATGACAAGCCGTCCAACATCTCCCGCGCGATCCGCGTGGCGCGCAAGACCATGTCGATTGTTTGGCAGAACATCATCTTTGCGCTGGGTATTAAGTTGCTGATTCTGGTGCTTGCGGCACTGGGTATCGCCAATATGTGGCTTGCCGTCTTTGGCGACGTGGGCGTGGCGATCATCGCCATTCTGAACGCCATGCGCGCGATGGGTGTCAAGAACCTGTAGCGTTCGTGGGCTGTCCGGCCGGGGCCGGGCTTGGTTTTGAAAACGTCCTCGCGC
>DXZW01000036.1:4718-12242 GCA_019419455.1 Collinsella sp.
CCTCGCGCTGCGGAGTGTTTTCAAAACCAAGCCCGGCCCCGGCCTGCGGTGACGTAGCTGGCAGTTCTTGGGCATCGCTTGCTGGCGGGGTTCCTTTGCTGAAATGGACTTGGCCGAAAGGGCCGCTGGTCCCGGTCGCTGGTTCGCGCTTTGCGTGAACTCCGCGCTACTGTGGGTCAGTTAGGCTTCTGTTGTTGGACCCGCTACATCTTCCCGTCCCAGCATCGACCTTAGCTTCTCGAAGCTCTCCTCGCTCAGGCAATGCTCCATGTGGCAGCCCTCTTGCGAGGCAACCTCGGGCGCAACGCCGGCATCCTCTAGCAGCCCCACAAAAAAGCAATGGCGCTCCCACATTTGACGGGCAACCTCAAGACCGCGTTCCGTCAGATGCACATCGCGTTTGCCCATCTCCACGTAGCCGTTGCTCTCCAGGGTCGCCATGGCCTTGGAGACGCTTGCCTTGGTCACACCCAAGTATTCGGCGACGTCGATTGAGCGTACCGTGCCTTGGTGCTGCGACAGCACGTAGATCGATTCGAGATAGTCTTCTCCGGATTCACGCAGGGCCATGGGCCGCCTTTCGCGATGGCTTCTAGTTAGCCTTTAGATACTTTTGCTTGATTTACTTTACCGCAAAAGTTGCCCATGTCTTACTACTTTGCCTAAAAGTTAGCCGTGTTTCACAAAACGTGCGGGACGAAAACAAAATGGGGACGCTCCTCAAGGAGTGTCCCCAGGTGCCGGGTACCGGCCCGCAGCTAGATCAGGCCAAAGTGCTTCGCGGCGTTGTAGATGCCGTCATCGTCTACGGCGGTCGTAACGTAGGTCGCTGCGGCCTTTACGGTCTCCTGCGCGTTGCCCATGGCCACGCTTGTGCCCACGGCCGAGAACATCGACAGGTCGTTCTCGCCGTCGCCAAAGGCAATCGCCTCGCCCGCGTCGATGCCCAGGCGCTCCAGCGTCGCCGCCACGCCCAGGTCCTTGCCGCCGTTAGCGGGAATAATGTCGCAGAACAGATCGCACCAGCGCGTAGTGAGCGAATGCGACACGGCGTCGGTCACGATATGCTCGTCGGCCGGGTCCACAAAGGCGCAGAACTGGTAGACCGGCGCATCAAAGGCATGCTCAAACGGCTCCTCATGGTAGACGATTCCCGCGTTGCTACCGGCCGTCACCACGCGCTCGGACAGGCGGTTCACAAACGAGTTCTCGCCCTGCATGCACAGCGAGTCGTAGCGCCCCTGTGCCACCTGGCCCACGATCACCGCAACGTCGTCCGGGTCAATCGGACAGCTGCGGTAGACGCCCTCGGCATCAAAACAGTGCTGGCCCGAAAGCGTAATGTACGCATCCCAGCCCAGGTCGAACAGCCAATCCGGCATCTGATAGGTCGGGCGACCCGTGGCGATCACGCACGCAATCCCCTGCTCGTGAAAGCTGTCGAGCACTTGCTGCGCCGACGCCGGAATCCGGTTGGTCTTAAAGCTCAGCAACGTGCCGTCGATATCGAAAAACGCGGCTCTGATCATCCTCGTCTACTCCTCGCCCTCGAGCTTTTCGCTCGCCTCGAGCCACGCCATCTCCAGCTCGTCCATGGCGGCGTGGGCCTCGTCGATCTTTGCCTGCTGCTCGCCCAGCGCCGTGTAGTTGGTGGGATCGACCTGGGCCATCGCGGCCTCGGCCTCCTCCACGCGAGCGCGCTGCGTCTCCATCTTGCGCTCGAGCGAGCTCACCTCGCGGCGAAGCTTCTGACGCTCGGCGTTGGAAAGACCGTTGGGCTGCCCACTCGTCTTGGGCTTTTCGGCCGCAACCGCCGCGGCGCCGGTGTCGAACGTGCCGGTCTTGGCGCTCGGCGCGCCCACGGGCTCGCCCTCGGCGGTGGCGTTGCACAGGCGCAGATACTGGTCGACACCGCCAGGCATATGCGTCAGGTGGCCGTCGAGCAACGCCCACTGCTGGTCGGTCACGCGCTCCATGAGGAATCGGTCGTGCGTCACCAGGATCAGCGTGCCCGGCCAGCCGTCGAGCAGGTCCTCGACAATCGCGAGCATGTCGGTATCCAGATCGTTGCCGGGCTCGTCCAGGATAAGCACGTTGGGCTCGTCCAGGATCGTCAGCAGCAGCGACAGGCGACGGCGCTGGCCGCCCGAAAGGTCGCCGATGCGACTCCAGAGCTGCTGGGTCGTAAAGCCCAGGCGCTCGCAGAGCTTCTCGGGAGAGGTCTCCTTGCCGTCGATGACGTAGTACTTCTTATAGTTGCCGAGCACCTCGCGGATCGTGTCACCCATGTAGGGTTCGAGCTCCTCGAGCTGCTGCGACAGCACGCCAAAGCGCACTGTCTGGCCAATCTTCACGCGGCCGCGCGTGGGTGCAATCTTGCCCTGAATCACATCGAGCAAGGTCGACTTGCCGGCGCCGTTCTCGCCCAAAAGACCATAGCGGTCGCCCGCGCCGATAAGCCAGGTCACGTCGGAGAGCACCTGCTTGGGCGCGCCGTCGGTATCCGCATAGCCGGCGTCCACGTCGATCACGTCGATGACCTGCTTGCCTAGGCGGCTCACGGCGAGGCGCTTGAGCTCCAGCTCGTCGCGCACGGGCGGCACGTCGGCGATCAGCTCGCGAGCGGCATCCACGCGAAACTTGGGCTTGGTGGAACGGGCCTGGGCGCCACGGCTGAGCCACGCGAGCTCCTTGCGCGCCATGTTGCGACGACGCTCCTCGGTGACGGCGGCCATGCGGTCGCGCTCCACGCGCTGCAGGATGTAGGCCGAGTAGCCGCCCTCGAAGGGGTCGACCTGGCCGTCGTGGACCTCCCACATACTGGTGCAGACCTCGTCCAAGAACCAGCGATCGTGCGTGACCACGAGCATGGCGCCCTGGCCGCGCTGCCAGCGGGCCTTTAAGTGACGCGCGAGCCAGTTGATGGTGCGCATGTCCAGGTGGTTAGTGGGCTCGTCGAGCATAAGCACGTCGTAGTCACCGATCAGCAGGCGCGCGAGGTCCACGCGACGGCGTTGGCCGCCCGAAAGCTCGCCCACCGTGCCCTCCCAGGGCACATCGCTAATGAGGCCGGCGAGGATCTGGCGCGTGCGGGGGCTCGACGCCCACTCGTACTCGGGCGTGTCGCCCACAACGGCATGATGCACGGTGTCGGTATCGACAAGCTGGTCCTTTTGGCCGAGTAGACCGATCGTGGTGCCGCGCCGATGCGTCACGCGTCCGTCATCGGGCTCCAGCGTGCCCGCGAGTACACTCAGCAGCGTCGACTTGCCGTCGCCGTTTTTGCCGACAATACCAATGCGGTCGCCCTCGCCCACGCCGAGCGTTACGCTATCGAAAATATGCTTGGTGGGAAACTCTAGGCTGACGGAATCGCATCCCAAAAGAATCGCCATATGCCCTGCTCCTTCGTAGAAATTCAACGTTGTCCATGATAGCAGCGAGCCCCACCCCAAACCACCACGAAGGTGCCTGTCCCCTTTGTGGTGGTCGGTCTGGCAGCGACACAAAAAGGCGGGCCATCTCGCAAAAGAGATAACCCGCCCCTCCAATCAGTCCCGTGGCAACCGTGGCCGCCGCGGGCCTCAAGCATGTCCCGGACTAGGAGAACATGCCGGTGAGGTAATCATTCAGCCGCTGATCCTTGGGCCGTTGGAAAATCTCGTCAGTCTCATCGTACTCGACCATATCGCCCATGTAGAAGAACGCCGTGCGGTTGGACACACGCGAAGCTTGCTCCATGTTGTGCGTCACGATGACGATAGCGCGGTCGGCCACAATCGAAGACATGAGGTCCTCGATCGCCAGCGTCGAGATGGGGTCGAGCGCCGAGCAGGGCTCGTCAAACAGGATTACGTCGGGGTTGAGCGCCAGCGTGCGCGCGATGCACAGACGCTGCTGTTGACCGCCCGAAAGCGCGTAGGCGCTCTTGTCGAGCTTGTCCTTTACCTCGTCCCACAGCGCCGCGCCGCGCAGACTCTCCTCGACCATGCGATCGAGCTCGTCGCGGTCGGTGATGCCGTGGCGCTTGGGCGCAAACGTGATGTTGTCGCGAATGGACTTGCGGAACGGATTGGGCTGTTGGAATACCATGCCAATGGAGCGACGCAGCTCGTAGGTGTTTTCGGTCTTGGTGTTCACGTTGCGCCCGCGATAGTTGATTTCGCCCTCCACGCGGCAGCCGCGAATCTCGCGATTCATCAGGTTGAGGCTGCGCAGAAAGGTCGACTTACCGCAGCCCGAAGGCCCGATGAGCGCCGTGATCTCGCCCTTGTGAAAGTCGAGCGACGCGTCGTGCAGCGCATGGTGGTCGCCATAGTACACGTTGACGTCCTTGGTGGAGAGCATGACCTCGTCGCTCACGGCCTTGCCGCTCACGCGCACGCGCTTCTCGCTCTCCCCCACACTCGACAGAAAGTCCCGGGTGTCGGACGATGCCGCTTCGGTTGCGGGCGTTACACTCATCTCGCTCATTCGGCCGTCATCTTCCTTGCCAGTTGCTTGCCCACAATGCGGGCGATTACGTTAAACAGCAGCACGCAAATCATCAGCAGTGCCGCGGTGCCCCAGACGATCTGCTGGGCCCCGGGGCTGCCCTCGCCATAGATCTTGTAGATGTGCACGGCGAGCGACTCACCGGGGCGGAACACGTTCCAGGCGCAAGTGGGGCTCGACAGGTTAAAGCTCAAGAAGTTGAGGCGAACCGGCGAGCTCATGCCCGAGGTAAAGAGCAGCGCCGCGGCCTCGCCAAACACGCGGCCGGCCGAAAGCACGATGCCGGTCACGATGGCGGGCATGGCCTCGGGGATCAGGATGTGCAGCATGGCTTCCCAGCGAGTAAGGCCCATGGCCAGGCACGCATCGCGCTGGGCCTGCGGCACGTCCTCGAGCGCCTGTTGGATCACGCGCACCAGGATGGGGATATTGAACATGGTGAGCGCGACGGCGCCGGAGATGATGGAGTACTTCCAGCCCAGCTGCACCGAGAACACCAGAAAACCGAACATGCCGACGACGATGGAAGGCAGCGAGGACAGCGTCTCGATGGCGGTGGAAGCGATGTCGCGGATGGGACCGTCCGGCGCGTACTCAACCAAAAAGACCGCGCCGCCCAGGCTGATGGGCACCGAGATGATCAGGGTGATCAGCAGCAGATAGAACGAGTCGAACAGCTGGTAGAGTACGCCGCCCTGAGTTCCGTTGGCGCGCGACGGCTGCGTGAGGAAGCCCGGTTGGAACAGCGTCGAGATGCCCTCGAACAGGATATAGGCCACCATGGAGACGACGATGAGCATGACGATGGCGATGATTGCCGTCAGCACGCCCGTGGCGATGCGATCCTGCTTTTGGACGCGCCCGAGTCTCGCCTCGTCGATATGGATGCGCGTGCTAGCCACGAGCCTTCGCCCCCTTGCGGCCGATAATGTGGATGATCAGGATGAAGATGAGGCTCATACCCATCAGCAGCAGACCGAGCGCCCACAGAACATCGTCCTGGGCCGAACCCTCGGCATAGACCGCCATGGACGTGGTGAGCGTGGTGGTGATGGTCGAGGCCGGCGACAGCAGCGACGTCGGCATGGCCTCGATGCCGCCGATGACCATGCGCACGGCGAGCGTCTCGCCAAAGGCGCGCGTCATGCCAAGGATGACCGCAGTCATGAGCGACGGCATGGCGGACTTGAGCACCACGTGCCAGATGGTCTGCCAGCGGGTGTAGCCCAGCGCGAGCGAGCCCTGACGGTAGCCGTCGGGCACGGCGCGCAGGCCATCGACCGAAAGGGTGGTCATCGTCGGCAGGATCATGACAGCCAGCACGATGGCGCCGGGCAGGATGCCCAGACCCGTGCTCACGTGGAAAACGGACTTCATAAGTCCGACGACCACGTGAAAGCCGATGAGGCCAAAGACGACCGAGGGAATGCCGGTCAAAAGCTCAATAAGCGGCTGAAAGACCTTGGAACCAAATTTGGGTTGGATCTCGACCGCAAAGATGGCGGAGCCGATGGCGATGGGCAGCGCGATGAGCGTGGAGAGCACCATAACCGCAAACGAGGTGACGATCAGGGGCAGGGCGCCGGTATAGGGCAGACCGTTTTCGGCTGTGTTGGCCAGGTCCCACTTGGTGCCGGTGAAGAACTCGACAACCGAAACGCCATCCTTGAGAAAAGCCGAGAGGCCCTTTTGGGCGACCATGAAGATAAGCGCGGCAACGACAAGCGTCACGAGCGCTACGCACGCGCCCGTGACGCCCAGGCCCACGTTCTCAAGGTCGCGCTTTGGCAGTTGTTTTGCCATTGCAAACCTTTCCGGGGGCGATTACTTATTTAGCAGAGACCTTGCCGCTGGCGTCCTTGACGACCTTCATGGCAGAGACGGGGATAAAGCCCTGCTCCTCGACGAGCTTGCCCTGGACGTCGTCGGAAAGCATGAACTCCAGGAAGGCCGTGGTGGCCTCGTCGGCGTCCTTGGAGCAGTACATGTGCTCGGTAGCCCAGATCTTGAAGGAGTCGTCGGTGACGTTTGCGCTCTTGGGCTCGACGCCCTCGACCTTGATGGCGTTGAACTTGGAGTCATCGAAGTGCGAGAAGTCGAGGTAGGAGATGGCGTTATCGGTGCTGCCCATCTGAGTCTGGACGTCGCCGGACTTGTCGAGCTCGGCGTCGCCCTTAAAGTCGACTGCCTCGTCGCCAAAGACGGCAGCCTCGAAGGTGGCGCGGGTACCGGAACCGGCCTTGCGGTTGAGAACGACGATCTTGGCGTCGTCGCCGCCGACCTCCTTCCAGTTGGTGATCTGGCCGGAGAAGATGCCCTTGAGCTGCTCGAGGGACAGGTCGTCGACCTTCACGTTCTTAGAGACGACGGGACCCATGCCCACGACGGCGACCTCGTGGTCGACGAGGTTCTTGACCTGGTCGGCCTCGAGCTTGGTCTCGGCGAAGACATCGGAGTTACCGATGGTGACGGTGCCGGCGGCAACAGCGGTCAGACCTTTGCCCGAACCGTTGCCCGAGCCGGAGACGGAGACGTCGGGGTTGGCATCCATGAACTTCTCGGCAGCGGCCTCGACGAGAGCCTGGAACGAGGAGGCACCGTCGTAGGTCACCTCGCCGGAGACGGACTCGGCAGCAGCGGCGCTACCCTTGTCGGCGGCGTCGGATGCGCCTGCGCCGCCGCAGCCAACGAGACCGAGACCGACGATGCTGGCAAGACCACCAGCAAGGCCGAGGAACTGACGACGAGAATAAGCCTGATCGAGCATGATCTTCCTTTCGTACATGCGAATCGCGGGCACCCTGCCCGCTTTGCTGTTTGGAAAGATACGACCCCGACCGGGCGACAACCGCCTTATCTGCGGTTTCTTACGGGCATTTGATAGACCCTTACCGCAAGCGCGGCCCAGCCTTTACAAACGAATAACAATCCCCACCCAAGCATGGCGCGCTTTTTACACCAATAAAAACAGAGTTGGGGGTGCGGACGATTTCTTGGACCGCGCCTAGGCGTATCCAAGCTTCCTGCGGT
>DXZW01000037.1 GCA_019419455.1 Collinsella sp.
CGATATGGCACCGTGGGGACACATGTATGTCAATCCTGGTCTAACAGAGCCTTAAAAAATCATCGAGAGGATCGCCTGTTCGAAAAGTTGTCAAAATAGCCGCGTCCCAAAAAGACTGGTTATTGGGCGTTGACAGTTGGCGAGCCGTAGGTAAAATATCGACTTGTCCTGGGGACGTAGCTCAGTTGGGAGAGCGCTGCCGTCGCATGGCAGAGGCCGAGGGTTCGACTCCCTTCGTCTCCACCCATGGATTTGATAAGTCGCTGACATTGTGTCGGCGGCTTTTTTTAAAAGAAAGGGCTATATCATGGCCGAGCTTGAGTCCCAACCATTGTCCGACGAGGAGCGCGCCGAGTTGGAAGAGCTCCGCGCTGAGAAGGCCCGCCGCGAGGCTCGGGAAGAGGCCCGTCGCGAGCGTGAGGAGCTGGCTGCCCTGCGTGCCGAGCGTGCGAAGGCCGAGGAGGCCGCCGCGAACGCCGCATCCGCATCGGCGCCCGCGCCCGCACCCAAGCTCGCTGCTGCGAAGCCTGCACCTGCCGCGCCCAAACCTCAGCCTAAAAAGGCCGCCCGTCCCAAGTCCGTCGAGCCCAAGCCGAGCCGTGACGAGATGACCTTTGCCCAGCGCATGGTTACCTCCAAGGAGCCTATGGGCGAGAACGAGATCCCTGGCATGGCGCCGGCTCAAAAAATCATCATTGTCCTTGCCCTCATCGCGTTTGTCATCTTTATGGGCTACACGATCCTGACCAGCATGGGCCTGCTCTAACCGACTCGCATCGGGCGTCATGTCCGCATGCTCTGCTCTCGTCCAACCCTCAAATTCTGCACCACACATCCGAAAGGTCGCCCCATGGCTTTGACCGACATCTCGCATCCCACCGACATTGCAATGCTCACCGATCTGTACGAGCTCACTATGGCCCAGGGCCTGTGGGAGAGCGGCAAGGCCAATGAGCAGGGTTGTTTTACCGCGTTTTACCGCGACCATCCCTTTGGCAGCGCCTATGCCGTCATGTGTGGCACCGCCGAGCTGCCCGAGCTCGTCGAGAACCTGCGCTTTACGCCCGAGGATATCGACTACCTCGCCTCGCTTGAGGCCCCTGCCGGCGGCGCGATGTTCAAGTCCGCATTCCTCGACTACCTGCGCGATTTTCGTGCGCATGTAAATATCGACGCCGTCCCCGAGGGCGAGCTCGTCTTTCCGCGCGAGCCCATGGTGCGCGTCACCGGTCCTGCGCTCGAGTGCCAGCTGCTTGAGACGGCGCTGCTCAACATCGTCGGGTTCCAGACGCTTGTCGCCACCAAGACGGCGCGCGTGGTGCTCGCCGCCGACGGTCGCCCCGTGGCGGAGTTTGGCCTGCGCCGCGCCCAGGGTCCCGATGGCGGCCTGGCCGTTGCGCGCGCGAGCTACGTTGCCGGCTGCTCCTCTACGTCCAATGTGCTCGCCGGCCGCCGCTATGGTATTCCCGTCTTTGGCACGCATGCGCACAGCTGGGTGATGAGCTTCGATTCCGAGCTCGAGGCCTTCCGCGCCTTTGCCAAGTCGAGCCCCAAGAACTGTACGCTGCTCATCGACACCTATGACGTGCGCGAGGGCTGCGAGCATGCCATTACGGTTGCCAAGGAGATGGAGGCGGTGGGCGAGCGTCTGTCGGCTATTCGCATCGACTCCGGCGACCTCGCCAAGCTCTCCAAGTATGTTCGCGGCCGTTTTGATGCCGAGGGCCTGCCCTATGTGGGGATCTCGGTTTCCAACGACCTGGACGAGTACACGATTCAGTCGCTGCTGGACCAGGGCGCGCCCATCGATAGCTTTGGCGTGGGTACCAAGCTCGCGACCTGCTATGACCAGCCGGCGCTGGGTGGCGTGTACAAGCTTTCCGCCCGCCGTGCGAGCGAGGCAGATCCATGGACGCCGGTGGTCAAGCTCTCCGAGCAGCCCTACAAGCGCACGATCCCGGGCGTGCAGCGCGTGCGCCGTTATTACGACGGCTTTGGCGGCCCGGTCTGCGACATGATCTACGACGAGGACCATCTGGCGGGGGAGGGCGCCGCGCGCGGCAATACCCTCGTGGCCGTGAATGATGCCGCCCTGGTGACCGATGTGTCGGAGCTTGAGTATCGCGAGCTGCTGGTGCCGATCGTGCGCGATGGCAGTGCGGTGGCTCCGCGTGAGAGCATCGAGGACGCGCGCGAGCGCTGTGCTTGGGCGCTCGATCATCTGGACGCGGCTTTCAAGCGCTTCCTGTATCCGCAGACCTATGTGGTGGGTATGGAACAGGGCCTGGCACAGGTGCGCGACGAACTCGTGCGCAAGAACATGGCCGCGGCATCGGCTTTCCCCTGGGCAAAATGATCCGCATGCGACGGTGGAAAACGGATCATTTTCTCGTTTGCCCGCTCGCCCGCTCGCTCAGCATTCGATTGGTTTGACGTATGACAACTTGTTATAAAACGATGGTGGTCAAGATCGGTTCGTCCACGGTGGTGGGCGCCGATGGCAAGGTCAACCGCGCCTTTATCGGCAGACTTGCCGATCAGGCCGCTGCCCTGCGCAAGCTCGGCTGGCGTCTGGTCGTGGTGAGTTCGGGCGCCATTGCCTGTGGATATCCCGTGCTGGGCTTCGACCGCAAGCCGGTCGGTGACTTGCCGAGTCTGCAGGCCTGTGCCTCGGCCGGTCAGTGCATCATCTCGTCGGCCTACGACGAGGAGTTCCATGCACGGGATCTGCTCACCTCGCTCGTGCTGCTCACGCGTCACGACACGGCGCGTCGCACGTCCTATCTGCACGCGCGCGACGCCCTGCTGCGTCTGGTGGAGCTGGGCGTGGTGCCGGTCGTCAACGAGAACGACACCGTTACCGTCGACGAGATCAAGTTCGGCGACAACGACACGCTGGCGGCGCTCGTGAGCTGCCTGGTTTCCGCCGACCTGTGCGTGACGCTGTCCGACATCGACGGCCTCTACACCGCCAATCCGCACGAGGACCCGACGGCCGAGTTTGTCCCGGTTGTGCATAAGATCGATGCCAAGATCATTGCCTCGGCGGGCGATTCTTCAACCTCGGTGGGTACAGGCGGCATGATCACCAAGATTCGCGCGAGCCGCATTTTGATGACGGCCGGCATTCAGAGCGTGATTTGCTCGGGCGAGGAGCCCGATGCACTCGTGCGTCTGGCCCGCGGCGAGAGCGTGGGCACGCTGTTCGACCCGCCGGCGGAGCGCCTGGATATTGCGCCCCGCAAGCTGTGGATCGCGCTGGGCGACAAGGCTCACGGCTCGGTGACAGTCGATGACGGTGCCGCGAAAGCGCTGGTCGGCCACGGGTCGTCCCTGCTTGCGGTGGGTATTCGCGAGGTCGATGGCGCGTTTGCCGAGGGTGATGTGCTCGACGTGTGCGACCCGAGCGGTATGGTTGTCGCTCGTGGCATCGCCGAGGCCGATTCGGATGTGTTGGAGCTTGCTGCCGGCCGACGCCAGGACCAGATCGCCAGCAACCGCCTGCTCGCAAACCTGGCCGAGAAGCCCGCAATCCATCGAGATAATCTGATCGTCTTCGCCTAACGGGTCGACGCTGCGCGCCGCCCAGAGCGACAATTTGTCATTCAAAAGGCGAGGCATGACCATCAGGTCTATGCCTCGCCTTTTTCATGCCAACTTGTTCGCTCTGGGCGGCGCTCGCTTCTTTTGTTCGACCTACAATTTAAAGCCACTCGCTTAGGGGCGTTTTCGCTTTCCGTCCTCTAACTTCGATGTTTCTGTTCTCGGCACTTGGGGACGTTCCTTTTAATATGAGCAGGACATTGTCAAGAGACAAAATCGGGCCTGGCCCCAACGATATGGGGTCAGGCCCTCTCCCTATATCAACCCTTCCGCGGCGACCTCGGCGTGTCTTCCCGACGCTCGTCTTTGCAGTTTAATATCCGCCCGTGGCGATCTCTCGCTGGGCAATCCGTTGCTACGGCTGAGGCTTCTTCGTCGAACCGACAGTCTGTGCACGCGTGTGGCGCCCTGGGCGCTCGCAGAAAAGGGACCTGAGGTTCGCCTCAACGGCTTCGGATCAAACCGCTTCCGGGGTGATCGGCTTATGTGCGGGGGAGCCTCCCCCTACGCCTCCTCGGCCATGAGGCCGACCGCCCACACCCAGCAGGCGAGCTCGCGCGCCGTGGCCACGTTCGCCTTGTTGCCGTGGACCCCGCGCGCGAGCAGCGCCTCCCGCCTCTCGACCAGCCTCCGCACGCCCTTGGCGGCATGCCTCCGGGCGACCCGGTCCGGGGCCTGGTCCTTGGCGAGGTCCTTCGGCCGCCCCGAGCACGTCAGGTAGTGCCACGCGGCCTCGACCAGCGTCTTTCTCAGGTGCTTGTTGCCGGCCTTGGTGATCGCGCCCCTGCGGTCGCTCTCCCCGCTGGAGTGCTCGGAGGGCGTCAGGCCGACCCACGCGGCGAACGAGCGGGCGTTCCCGAACCTGGAGAACTCGCCGGCCTCGAACACGAGGTCGGCGGCCGTCGCGTGTTAGCGTCAATATATTTTTCACCATTTTCACCAACGTATTTTCGCCAATCG
>DXZW01000038.1 GCA_019419455.1 Collinsella sp.
AATTTCGACTGTAATGGACGTTCTTAAACGACTAGTCATTCAAGAACGTCCCCAATGACTACCCGCAGAATGAGCGTGGCTGACAGCCGTACGGCAGCGGTCCGCGTGGCGGCGTATAATCGGCGGCAGATGACTTGGACGTTAGGAAACCATGATCGATAGCATGCAGCAGATGGCGCTCGACACGCTCGGCGCCTATTTTGGCTACACCTCGTTTCGCCCGGGACAGGACCGCATGGTCGACGCGATCCTTGCCGGTCGCGACGCGCTGGGTGTTATGCCCACGGGCGCCGGCAAGTCCATTTGCTACCAGGTGCCCGCGCTCATGCTGCCCGGCATCACCTTTGTGGTGAGTCCGCTGCTGTCGCTTATGGAGGATCAGACCCGCGCATTGCTCGCGGCGGGTGCGCGGCCCAGCTATCTCAACTCCAGCCTTACGCCGGCCCAGCAAAACACCGTGTTCAAGCGGGCGCGTGAGGGTCGCTACCAGCTTATGTACGTGGCACCCGAGCGCCTGCTCGAGCCTCGCTTTTTAGCCTTTGCGCAGGAGGCCGCGGCTGAAGGCGGCATTGGCGTGCCACTCGTGGCTATTGACGAGGCCCACTGCGTGAGCCAGTGGGGGCAGGATTTCCGCCCCGCCTACCTGCAGATTCGCGAGTTTATCGATTCGCTGCCGCAGCGCCCCATCGTGGCTGCCTTTACCGCCACGGCGACCGAGCGCGTGCGTGCGGACATTCAGCAGATGCTCGGCCTGCAAAACCCCGCGACGGTGGTGACGGGCTTCGATCGCAAGAACCTCTACTTTGGTTGCGAGGAGATGGGCGACAAGGCCAAGACTGCCTGGGTGCGCGACTACGTGATCGCGCATTCGAGCGAGAGCGGCATCGTGTATTGCTCGACCCGCAAGACGGTCGATGCGCTGGCAGGTGAGCTTGCCGAGGCGCTGGGCCCCAGCGGCATTCGCGTTGGCCGCTACCATGCCGGCATGGGCAACGACGCCCGCCGCCAAAGCCAGCGCGCCTTTATCGACGACGATATCCAGGTGATGGTTGCCACCAACGCCTTTGGCATGGGCATCGACAAGCCCAACGTGCGCTACGTGATCCACAACAACGTGCCCGAGAGCATCGAGGCCTACTACCAGGAGGCGGGCCGCGCCGGCCGCGATGGCGATCCGGCCAGCTGCCACCTGCTGTGGAACGGCAACGATTTTCGCATGCGTCGCTTTCTGATCGATCGCGGCGATGCCGCCGATGAAGCGCTCGACGACGAGCAGCGCGCGTGGGCGCTCCAGAATCGATATCGTCTGCTCAGCCAGATGGAGGGCTACTGCAATACCACCGGCTGCCTGCGCGAATACATGCTGCGCTACTTTGGCGACGAGGCCGCGGCCGAGCATGCTGCCGCGGCTGGTGCGAGCGCCACCGCCACAGACGAGGTCGAGGGCTGCGGCAACTGCAGTAACTGTCTCACGCAGTTCGAGGTCGAGGACGTCACTGATATGGCCCGCGCTGCCGTGCGCTATGTGGCCACGCGACCCATGCGCTTTGGCAAGTCGCTGATCGCCGATGTGCTTCACGGCGGCAACACCGAGCGCATTCGCCAGATGCATCTGGACGAGGACCGCGGCTACGGTGAGCTGTCGAGCGAATCGGTCGGGCGCATCAAGGACATCATCGGCCAGCTGTGCGGCCGCGGTTATCTGGCCACCTCGCAGGGGCAGTACCCGGTCGTGGGGCTGGGCCCGCGTGCCATCGAGGTCGAGGACGAGGCGTTCGCCTTTACCGTTAAACGTCGCGCGTCCAAGCGCAAGGCCTCGGCCCGCGCCCGCCGTGCGGTTGATCTGCTGCGCGAGGAGGCCGAGCTGGATCAGCGCCCGCGCGTGGGCGATGATGCCGAGTTGTTCGAGCACCTGCGTGCCCTCCGCAAGGAGATCTCTGCGGAGCTGGAGATGGCGCCGTATATGGTCTTTTCCGACAAGGCCCTGCGCGGCCTGTGCCGCCTGCGCCCGCAGACGCGCGACGAGCTGATCCAGGTCAACGGCATTGGCGAGAAAAAAGCCGACGCCTTTGGCGAGCAGTTTATGGCGGCGATTGAAGAGTTTGAGTCCGAGCATGCGCGGGATGGGGCATAACGATGGCAACCGATAGCAAGACCGAACGTTCCGAGCGCGCCGAGGTGTCCGCCGTGCCGCTATACCAGCAGGTCATGGATGACCTGAAGGGCGAGATCGCGCGCGGCGTGTACGCTGCCGGCTCGCGCATTCCTTCCGAGATGGAGCTCGCGAAGTCCTACGGCGTGGGGCGCATCACCGTGCGCCGTGCCATCGAGGAGCTGTCGCGCGCGGGGTATCTCAGCCGCCAGCAGGGGAGGGGTACCTTTGTGTGCGCTCCCAAGCTCAAGCGCAAGATTCGCCAGAAGGGTGACGTACAGAGCTTTACTGAGGGTTGCGCTGCCAACGACATGGTGCCGGGTGCGCGTCTGGTGTCGCGCACGGTGGTCGCGGCGACGCACGAGGATGCGGCGTTCTTTGGCGTGGAGCCCGGCTGTGAGCTCATCGTGGTCGAGCGCGTGCGCACAGCCGACGGCATCCCTGTCATGCTTGAGAACAACGCCTTTGTGCTGGCCGACCATCCCTACCTGCAGACGCTGGCCGATGAGGACCTTTCCGATAACTCAATCTTTGCGCTCGTTGCCGAGCATTCGGGTCGCGCGCCGCTCAAGTCCGACCCCTGCACCGTGGAGATTGCGCTTGCCGATGCTCAGGCGGCCCCGCTGTTGGAGGTGCCGGTCGGTGAGCCGCTCTTTTATATGGAGGCGTACTTTACCGATGAGGACGAGCGCCCCTTGCTGCTCGGCCGCCAAAAGATCGTGGGCTCGCGCTACGTCTTCGACATCTAACGTCCACAGATAGAACAACATAGAACAAGTTTGGCGAAATGACTTCACCCACGACAGCTTGCGTGCTATAAATAGGACAACATAGAACGACCGCAGGTACGAGCAGCCGTCACCAAAAGCCACCACACAAGGAGGAGCATCAGCATGAACGCACATGATCTGATTCAGGAAATTATCGAGCGCAAGGGCAAGGTCGAGAATGTCTTTTGGATCGCCTGCGGCGGTTCGATGATCGACCTGATGCCGGCCAACGAGCTGCTCAAGCGCGAGGCGACCACGTTTACCTCGACGGTTTACACGGCGCGCGAGTTTTGCCTGATGGCCTCCAAGAGTCTTGGCGAGAAGTCACTCGTCATCGCCTGCAGCCACAGCGGCAATACGCAGGAGGTCGTCGACGGTTGCGAGATGGCGCTGGCAGCCGGCGCCGAGGTCGTTGCCCTCACCGACTGCGAGGGCTCAAAGATCGACAACGGCAAGTGGACCACCTGGGTCTATCCGTGGGGCGAAGGCGTGCCACAGGCCGAGGTGCCGCAGGGCATCGGCGCTCTGATCGCCGCCGAGCTGCTCGACCAGCAGGAGGGTTACGAGGCACTCGCCGACATGTACGCCGGCCTTAAGCAGATGGATGCGCTGCTGCCCGCTGCCCGCGAGAAGGTCAACGCCGAGCTGGGCGCCCGCTTTGCCGAGCTCTGCCAGCAGCACGAGTTCTTCTACATCCTGGGATCCGGCCCCAACTTTAGCCAGACCTACGCCATGGCCATCTGCTCGCTCATGGAGATGCAGTGGCAGCACTGCTGCTACATCCACTCCGGCGAGTACTTCCACGGCCCGTTCGAGGCTACCGAGCCCGGCGTGTTCTACTTTGTGCAGCTCGGATCGGGCGAGTGCCGCCCCATGGAGGAGCGCGCGCTGGCGTTCCTCAACACGCACACCGATACGGTCATGGTGCTCGACGCACTCGAGTACGGCGTGGGCGACGTGCCTGCCAGCGTGCGTTCGTACCTGGAGCCGATCTTCTTCTACAACATGAGCTGCGAGCTGCGCGCCGCCCGCGGCAAGGTGTTCGACCACAGCCCCGAGATCCGTCGCTACATGGGCATCGAGCAGTACTAAGTAACGGGAAAACCATTCACCTTCGATTCGCAAGGGCACTGCGTGAGTCAAAAAAAGCGGGCCGCGCCGGGGATTTCCGGCGCGGCCCACTTAGTATCGCGCTTAGATTCGCAAGGTTGCGGCAGCCAGTGGCCTACTTTGCGTCGTAGGCCTCGGTGTCCCACCAGTCGAGTTGGGCGATGTTGTCGCGGATGTGCTGGCAGCTCTTGTGGAAGCCCTCGAGCTCGTACTCGGACAGGTCCAGCGTGTAGACCTCCTCGACGCCCTCGGCACCGATCACGCACGGCAGGGAGGTAAAGATACCCTCCTCGCCATACTGGCCGGTCATGAGCGTAGAGGCCGAAAGCACGGCGTGCTCGTTGTGCAGCACGGCGGCGCAGACGCGCGCGGCGGAGTTGGCGACGGCGTATTCGGTGCACTGCTTGCCCTGGTAGGTCACATAGCCGCCCTTACGCGCGAGCTCCTCGACCTTCATGTGGTCAAAGGCGTACTTGTCGGGGTTCTCGGCCTGAAGCTCGTTAAGGTTTTTGCCGGCGATGGTTGCGGCCTTAAAGGCGGCAAGCTGGCTAAAGCCGTGCTCGCCGATCATGTAGGCGTCGATGGACTTGGGGCTCACGCCGACCTTCTTGGAGATCTCGGTGCGCAGGCGGGCGGAGTCCAGGCCGCAGCCCGAGCCGATGATCTTCTTGGGATCGTAGCCGGTCAGGTGCCACAGCTCGGTGCACACGACGTCGCAGGGGTTGGAGATGCTCACGAAGATGCCGTCAAAGCCGGCGTCGACGATGCGCTTGGCAAAGGTGCGGGCGGCGTCAGTGGTAAAGAACAGCTCGCCGTCGCGGTTGCCGGCGGCCAGCGCGACCTTGCCGGCGGCGTTGACGATGACGTCGCAGCAGGCAAGCTCCTCGTAGTGGTCGTAGCAGTTGACGATCTTGGTGTTGTACGGGACAAACGAAAGGGAGTCGCGCAGGTCCTGGACCTCGGACGTCACCTTGGCCTCGTTGATATCGCACAGGTACAGCTCGTCGGCAATGCCTTGCATGAGCAGGCTGTTGGCGACATGTGCTCCTACGTGGCCCTGGCCGACCACACCGATCTTACGCGTCTGGTACATATATGTATCCTTTCGGCCGAGTTTTTCGCGTCGAACCATTGTAGCGTCCTGCTGTCACTTTGCTAAGCTAAAGCGAAGTAGTTTTTTGGGACATGCCTTAATCTCTACTTTTGGGGTGATTTGGGCCGCTGACGGCATCGCTGGGCGATGTGCTCGCGCGGATGGGGCCGCTCGTTGTACCATAGCTGCAACTGACTCGTAAGGAGCATCCATGCCCATTCGCATCCCCGACGCCCTCCCTGCCGCCGCGCAGCTCGAGAGCGAGAACATCTTTGTCATGACCGAGTACCGCGCGCTGCACCAGGACATCCGTCCGCTGCGTGTGCTCATCCTCAACCTCATGCCCACCAAGATCGCCACCGAGACGCAGATTATGCGCAAACTCTCCAACACGCCGTTGCAGGTGGAGGTGGACCTGCTGCGCACCAAGACGCACGAGGCCACGCACGTGAGCGCCGGCCACCTGGAGACGTTCTACCGCACGTTCGACGACATCCGCGACATCCACTACGACGGCCTGATTATCACGGGCGCGCCCGTGGAGCAGATGCCATTCGAGGAGGTCGACTACTGGCCCGAGCTCTGCCAGATCATGGACTGGTCCACCACGCACGTGCACTCCACGCTGCACATTTGTTGGGGCGCGCAGGCGGGGCTCTACCATCATTACGGCATTCAGAAGTACGATCTACCGGCCAAGGCAAGTGGCGTGTTCGAGCATTATCTGGTGAAGCCGCAAAGCCCGCTGGTCCGCGGCTTCGACGACCGCTTCTATGCCGTGCATTCGCGCAACACCGATGTGCGCCGCGAGGACGTGGAGGCTGAGCCGCAGCTTGAGGTCGTGGCCGTGTCCGACGAGGTGGGCCTGTACATCGTCAAGTCGACCGACAGCCGCCGCTTCTTTGTCTTTGGCCATCCGGAGTACGATACCGACACGTTGCGCCTGGAGTACGAGCGAGACGTGAAGCGCGGTCTCAACCCCCAGGTGCCGGCGCATTACTTCCCGAACGACGACCCTACCGCCGAGCCGCGCAACGTCTGGCGCAGCCAGGCTCAGCTGCTCTACACCAACTGGCTCAACTACTACGTCTACCAGACCACGCCCTACGACCTGGCCCGCGCCGGCGAGGAGCACTAGACCGCGATGGTGCTGCTGTAGCCGTGGCTGATGTGGCGGCGATTAGGCGCTGATGATGTTGGGCAGCGGCAGGTCGTGGGCATCGGTGGGGATGTGGTCGACGTGCTGTTCGTCAAAGGCGATGCCGACGATTTGACATACGGGCGAGAGCATGGGCAGGTAGCGGTCATAGCAGCCGCCGCCGTAGCCTAGGCGCATGCCGGTGCGGTCGAATGCTACGAGCGGCACGACGATCATGTCGAGAGCTTCGGCAGGCACGATAGGGAAGCGGCTGCTGTCGATGTCCGTGGCCGCAAAGGCCCGCGTGGGGTGGGCGATAAACGGAGCCGCGTCCGCGTCGCCGGCAGCAACTGCCCGCATACACATGCGCTGGCCACAAGCTGCGGCGTCTGTTGCCGAGAGCATGCACGGATAGGCCACGCGCCAGCCACGTTTGGCGGCAGCTGCGGCAAACGCGGCTGAGTCGACTTCGGAACCCATCGCGGCATAGACGGCAACGGTGTGCGGCGCCGCGGCATCCAAGCGGCCCAGCAGCTCAACCAGCCGCGCACAGATATCAGCAGACTTCGCCGCCCGCAAGTCCAAATCAAGAGCATCACGCCGAGCAATCACCGCCCGCCGCAACTCAGCCTTGTCCATCCCGGCTTCCTCTCCCAAACCTACCAAAAAGGGACAGGTTTATTTTGGCAGGTTTTATTTGGGCAAATGTCGAAACCACCACAAAGGTGCCTGTCCCCTTTGTGGTGGTTTTGGCCCATGCGTTAACGCTATAACGCCGCGGCGATTGCTTCGGTCACAAACTTATTGAGTGACTCGCCCTTCTTTGCCGCCGCCAGTGCTGCCTGCTTGTGAAGCTCGGAGCCTGTTCTCACATTGAACGAGCCCTTAAAAGCCCGCTCTGGTTCCTTGCCCTTTTCGGCACAAAACTCAAGGTAATCGTCGACGGCGTCGTGGAAGCATTGCTCCACTTCTTCAGCCGTGGAGCCTTCAAATACGATTGCGTCCCTAATGCCGGCGACCATACCTGTTAGTACATGCTGCTCGGCATCGAACTCGACTGGGGCGAAATAGCCCTTGTATGCCAAAACGTTACTCATGACTGCCTCCGACATCCTGCAGAAATCGAACGATGTTTCGAATTGTCCCCGCTGTCAATTCGTCAGATGGATGAGGCGCGTGCATCACGAACATCCTGCCATCTGAGGGCCTGTAGAAGCGAATGCGCGATCCGGATGTCTTGCCTTTGCTGTCCATTTCAAAGCCATATGAGGCCATGACTTTTAAAAAATCGGCATACCGATACGTCGAAGGGCAGCTAAACAGTTGGGCGATGAGTTTATCGGCTCGAGTCATCCCGCCTCACATTCTGCAACTATATTCTAGTTGCAATTTAGATCCGATGCAATCACCCATACTATAGAACAAGTGTTCGAACCACCACAAAGGTGCCTGTCCCCTTTGTGGTGGTTTTGCTTGCTGTGGCTAGCCCAGCAGGTCGATGACGTTAAAGCCGGCGTTGCTCTTTGCGATGACGTCGCGGCCGCCAAAGACGCAGGTGGGCGACTCGGCTGCGATGCGCGTCACGTCGGTGCCGAGCGAGCGCAGCTCACCGGGCGTGGCGGCGAGCATCTGGGCGCGACGCTCCTCGCGCGCATGCGGATCGAGCCCGGCCAGGTAGGTCGTGTTGCGGCGCTTGGTGAGCGCGTACGGCTTCACCGGCGCGTCCATGCCGCTCACGCAGCTCACGATAAAGCCCTCAAAGGCGGCTTCGTCGGGCTCAAAGCTGCCGAGCCATTCGCCTGCGCGCGCCACGCGCTCAATCGAAGGATCGATCGCCGGGTCGCGGTAGGTGTAGAACGCCGCCTGACGCTCACCTGCCGCGCGGAATCCGCAGCCGTACGCCCCGCCCTTCACGCGGATCTCGTTCCACAGGTAGTCGTAGGAGAGCGCGTTGGCAGCCACGGCCCAAGTGCCTGTCACGTCAATGCCCAGGCGACGCGGGTCGCACGCGCTTGCCGCAAAGCAGATGTCGCTGGGGATCACGAAAGCCTCGTGGCGGTCGCACGGCGCCGGCACCACGAGCGCGTCGCGGCCGGCACCATCGCCCGCACCCAGCCCCAGGTTGCCCGCGGCATCCCAGTACGCGTCAAAGTCCTCATCGCTGCCGGTAAAGCTCGCCATGCAGCCATCGGCCACAAAGATGCGGCCTGCCAGCTCGGCAAGCTTGGCGCGCAGGTCGTCCAGGCGCTCGTCAAAGTGGTCGAGCAGATCGCGCAGGAACAGGTAGAAGTCCACGCCCGAAAGCTGCTCGCGCACCACGGCCGAAGGCGAGCTGTAGCTCATCGCGCGACCGAGCGCCGCCGAGTGACCGTTGTTGATAAAGCCCTGCTCAAGCCCAATGCGAATCTGCGTGAGCACGTCGCGCACGCGGTCGGCGTCGGCATCTGCCAAAAGCGTGCTCGACCATACCTCGCGCGGCAGACTCGCCAGTGCATTAATCTTCTCGGACAGGGCGCCGGCGCTCACCAGCAGGTAGGGGCGCACGCCGTCCACGTCGGGCTGGGTCATGACTTCGGTCGTAAAGCTCAAAAAGCCCAGCTTGCCAGCGAGCAAGTTGTCGAGTTCCTCGGCCGAGTGCTCGCGCGTGGACAGCTGCTTAAGCAGGCGGCAGAGCAGCGTCACATAGGGCAGGTCCTCAAACGCGACGCAGCTCAGGTCGAAATACTGCATGGCGTAGGCCAGGCGGTTGGTAGGGATGTCGTGGCGCAGACAGGGGATGGGCGCGGTCGTGTCCACGACCAGTGACGGTTCGGGGCGCGCCTCGCCAATGTCGGACACGCGCAGGCGCGGCAGCGTGGCCTTGTCCTCGGGCGTGTCCTCGGCTTCCTGCGCGGCACGCAGCGCGGCCGTGCGCTCGACCACGTCGGCCAGCTCGGAATCGGTCATGGCGTCGCGCTTGGCTGCCAGCTCGATGGCCTCGGCACCCTCCGAACCCTCGGCGGCGTCCACCGGCACCAGCTCGACGAGCGCCATGTGATCGTTCTGCAGCACCAGCTCGCGCAGCAGGTCCTCAAAATAGCTGCCGTCCAGCTCGCCTCGCAGCTCCTCGTACACCGGGCCGTACTTGAGTGCCAGCGTCGCGGCGTCGTCATCGTAGAGCCAGGTGCTCAGCGCGTCGCACGCAATGGCCACGCCGTCGGCGATGCCGTAGTCGCGCTGGCGCAGATCGTATTCGTTGCTGCTGATGATGGCTTCCAGGCGCTCGCGCGGAACGCCGTGCTCGCACAGGTCGCGGCAGGCGTTCTGGAACATGCGACGCAGCTCGCGCGCCACGCCGGGCTGCGCGTTTTGCAGCATGATGAGCTCGTAGGGCTGCAGGCTCTCGGCCGCGGTGTAGCTCACCACGTTGCCGCCCAGGCCGGCGGCCAGAATGGCCTTCTTAACCGGTGCTTCGTTGGAGCCCAGCAGTGCCTCAAACAGGATATCCGCCGCGATCGTGCGCTTGCGGTCGAGCGCGCTGCCCAACACAAGGCCCAGGCCCACCAGGGCGTTCTCGGGTGTAGTGGCCATCTCGACGTGCTTGTACTCGCAGGTCACGGGCGCCTGCACGCCCAGCGGATTGGGCGCCAGCGCGGACGGGTCCTCGCCGGCGGCAACGGCTGCGTCCATGCGGCGGCTTGCGGCACTCGGCTGCGACAGATAGCGCTCGTCCAAAAAGGCCAGTGCGCGGTCCACGTCCAGGTCGCCGTAGAGCGTGATGTAGGAGTTGGAAGGATTGTAGTGGCGCGCATGCGTGTCCAGGAACTGCTCGTAGGTGAGCGCGGGAATCGCGCGCGGGTCGCCGCCGCTTTCGTGCGCATAGGCGGTGTCGGGATAGAGCGCGGCGTTGACGGCGTCGTCCAGCACGCTCATGGGGTCGGACAGCGCGCCCTTCATCTCGTTGAACACCACGCCGTTATAGCGCAGCGTGCCCTCGCGCAGGCTCGCGGAGCTGCTGTCGCCTTCGCCCTCGGCGCTCTCCGGCAGGTCCAGCTCGTAGTGCCAGCCCTCCTGCTCAAAAATGGTGGGCTTGGTATAGATGGCCGGGTTGAACACCGCGTCCAGGTACACGTCCATCAGGTTGTACAGGTCCTGCTCGTTGGTGGTGGCAACGGGGTAGATGGTCTTGTCGGGGTAGGTCATGGCGTTGAGAAACGTCTGCATGGAGCTCTTGATCAGGTCGACAAACGGCTCCTTGACGGGAAACTTGGCCGACCCGCACAGTACCGAGTGCTCAAGAATATGGAACACGCCGGTGGAATCGGCCGGCGGCGTCTTAAAGCCAATGGCAAAGGCCTTGTTCTCGTCATCGCATGCCAGGTACAGCAGGCGAGCGCCCGAGGCGGTGTGGCGCAGCACATAGGCGTCCGAGTCGAGCTCGGGCACGGTCTCGCAGCGCTCGACGGCAAAGCCGTGGCAGGTAGTGCCGGGCACTAGCAGCGCGGCGGCAGCGGCGCGCGGGTCGGTTGAGGTGGTGGGCATATGCAGTCTCCTTTGACGCCCCAGCGGGGGCGAATCGAGTCGAATCCCCGAGAGTATACCCATATGGGGCCGTGGCTCTGCGACGAACTGAAGACGATGCCAGCGGATTGGACAAAGGCCCGCGCACCCTTCATCCCACCATTTCGCGCGCTGCATATGGAAACCCGCAGCAAAGCAGTTACAATAGCCCAATGTGCATCGCGCACGACGATGGTATCGGCGCCCGCGACTGGGGGAGACAACATGGCAGAGCAACAGATAACGCCGGGGACCAAGCTTCAGGTGGCATTCGACGTGCCCATGGGCCAAAAAACCGACTTCAACATGCTCGCCACGTACAAAGAGAACCTGGACGACGCGTACTTTCTTATGAGCGCGCCCATGCTCGCCGGCAAGCCGCTCATCATGGACGAAAACCAAAAGCTACTGTTGCAGTACAAAGTAGGCGAGGAGACGTTCGTGCTCGCCGGCTATCCCGAGGCAGTCGAGAAAAAGGGCATCCGCACCTACTGGAAAATGCGCAAAGTCGCCGAGCAGCGCAGCTTTGTCAAGCGCCGCGACGAGCGTTTTAAGGTCGCCATGCGCCTGACCTACCAGCGCGATAACGCGCCGACCTCCGAGCCCGAGGACGCCATGACCATCGACGTCTCGGCCGGCGGTCTGGCTATCTACCTCAACGACTACCCCGATGTGGGCGAGGCCCTGGCCGTACAAATGCCCACGATCCGTCTGCAGGGAGAGCGCCACGAGCTGCCCGAGCAGCTGGGCATCGTGTGCTGGGTGCGCCGCGCGCCCAAGGGCAGCCTGTACCGCAACGTCTGCGGCCTGCAGTTCCGCTATGCCGACGACATGGAGCGCGAGCTCGTCAAAGAATACGTCGGCTACATCCGCGCCAAATATAAGATCTGATCGCCATGGCACTGTTCAAGCGTAACGACAATAAAGATCAAGCTGCCGAGGATTTGGCTGAGGGCATGGCCGAGGGCATGACTGAGGATTTGACCGAGAGTCAGCCCGAGGACACCCCAGCACCGACCCCCACCTCCCGCAAGCGCTTCGGCAAGCCCAAGTCCAAGCCCAAACGCAAACCCAAGCGCGACCTGCGCGGCGTGGTGCGCATCGAGGAGCTGGAGCAGGCGCTGGCCGACCAGGACCTCGACGACATCGACCCCGACGCGGTCGTGTCCATGTACATGCCCAAGCGCCGCATGGAGCGCATCGGCACGGCGCTGCTGCGCATGGACAAGCTGCAAAAAGCCCTCGTGGTGCTGGCGCTTGCCTTTGGCGTGCTGTTTGCCCTGTCGTTTATGCAGGAAAACATGGGCAACTTCACCATCAACCTCAACCGCCTGGAGCTGTTCCGCCGCGGCGTGGCCATTGCCGACAACGGTGACTTTAACAACGCCACCGCGCGCCTGGCGGCCGAGGCCGTGGACAACGGCACCAATATCGCTGCCGACGACCTGCCCGACAATCTGGATAGCGTCGACGGCAGCCACAACGGCAAAAACTACGTGGCGTACACCTTCTATATCCGCAACGCCGGCAAGACCGATCTGGGCTACAGCGCCAAGCTCAAGGTGGTCAGCGCCAGCAAGGGCGTGGAGAAGGCGGCGCGCGTGCGGGTGTATCGCAACGGCGAGCCCACCACCTACGCGGCTGCCGCGGCCGATGGCAGCCCCGAGCCCAACACCGAGCCGTTTGAGTCCAAAGACGTGGTGACCACCATTAGCCACGCAAACTTCCGCGTGGGCGACGTGGACAAGTACACCGTGGTCATTTGGCTGGACGGCGACGACCCGGAGTGCGTGGACAAGATCATCGGCGGCGCGGTGGAGTTTGGCTTTGACTTTGATTCGTCCGAGACCGACGACTCGAGCCTGTTCATTAAGTTCGTGCAGGATATTGCCGATACTCTGACCGGCAATGATCCCATTAGCGCGAGCGGCAACGAGGCGCCCGATTACTACAAGGAGCACAACGTGACGTGGAGTAACCGCCGCAACCAAAAGAACTCGCCCGCAGGCGACGGGGACAAATAGAACGAACAAGCGCCGGGCCGGGATGGATTTCCCGGCCCGGCGCTTTTGCTATGCGCAAGTGTTGTCTTTGGAGGTAGCGGCGTTGCCCGTGGCGGCATCCAGCAGGAATAGCCGCAGTGCGAGCTTGATCGCGTAGCCCGGTTTGACCTGCGCCGCGTCTTCCATGCGTTCGCCCAGGTCGCCGCAGTAGGCGTAAACGTCGCGGATGAGGTCCGCGCCCGAGAGGGTGAACATGTAACCCGCGTCCGAAAGCGCGTTGGGTGCTGCGGGAAGGCCTGCGGCCGCACAAAAGCTCGCGAGGTCGGGGCCCATGACGGCCTCGTAGTCAATCGCGTGTCCGCCGTCCTGCTCCTGCTCGCGGGTGTACGACAATGCCGCCGCCAACACAAAGCTGGGCGTGGGCGCGTTGACGTCGTCGGTGGTGGCGACGAGCTTGCCTGCCGCCTGCGTGACGAGCCATGCGACTTCGCGCTGGCAGCGAACGGCTTTGCGCGTCACCGGCTTGATTGATCCGGTAGAAACGCTTCCCTTGGGTTGATTGGCAAAAGCCATGGGGCCCTCCCAAAAAGCAGCCCGCACAAGCAGGCAGAAATTACACGTGCTACATCAGTATAGCGAGTGGGGAAGGGCTAGGGCGAATCTCGGCGGAGGGCGTATGCGTGCGTTGGCGTGGCGCTGCGGTTGCAAGGCTTAAGAGGAACTTATGACTTCGCCGGAGAGAGTGCTCAAATAAGGTAAACGATGTTCACATAGCACCACATATAAGCCGAGGTAGGCCTATGAATCTGCCGAGATGTAGGCTGCCGAAAACTCATAAGGAAATCGTAAGAATTATGGTATTCTCAATTCCATGTCTAAAGGATGGGCAAGCAACATCCAACACGAAAGCGCGGGCTCCCCTTCCGGGCTTCTCGAGGGTCATCTGGGATGAATGGGGAAAGAAAGGGGTCCGTATGGATACCAAGGCATTAAAGAAGCAGATGGGCGCCGCCATCGCCATGGTGCTGGTAGCGGCCGTAGCATTGGGCTCTGCCACGTTCGCATGGTTTGTGACGAACAATACCGTCAAGGCGAACACGAACACCATTTCCGCTCAGTCGAACGCTGCGTTTATGACGATTGAGTACAACGCTACCGCCGTGGGCGTAAACAGCACCGAAGCTACGGCGACTGATAACGTTGGCAAGGCGCTTTATCCGGCAACTTTCGGTGAGAATCCAACGGACGCTGCACCCAAGGGTAAGTTTGCGTACGGGTACGGCCAGAAGGTGACCGCCGATGGATACATGGTGAATTCGGAAGGCCTTAAGCTTGTAAACGGCACCGGCTCGCGTGATGATGCCGTTGCGGGTGACTATGCGGTGAAAGAGGTCTTTAATATCTCTTCTCGCGGCCAGGATCTTAAGAACCTGCGAGTCCACGCGGTTACGGCTGGAAAGACCACTTCTGATTCCAAGCTTAACTCTGCCCTCCGCGTCCTTGTCTATGTCGATGATGCTCATTGGGAGGTTTACGACATTAACGGCTCTTTTAAGTATGGCTCTGGAGCGGCTGCAGGAGTTTTGGCCGAAGATGTTACCCATGATGTGGATACGGAAGTTGATCTCTATCTCTTCTACGAGGGCTCTGACGACCAGATTTATACGAACAATCTGAAGCAGCTCACGTCTACGAAAAACATTACTGTTCAGTTTGAGGCTGACGCCCAGAACAAGTAGCATTTGATCGGCAGCGTTGGGTTATAAACGAGGGCAGGTCCCCAGCCCGGGATCCTGCCCTTTTCCTTAACGAAGGGAGGCGACGGGTATGCGCGATTCAGTAAAGAGGCTCAAGGTTCAGCTTGTTGGGGCAGCGTTGGCCGTCGTCGTCTCGGCGGTGGCGCTTTCTGCAACCACCTACGCATGGTTTGTCACAAATAGTAGAGTTCATGCGACTACCAGCACCATTTCCGCTCAAGCGAATGGCATGGTGCTCCAAATCGTTGAGGGTGATACACCCGACCACGGCTCCGACACCTCCACGGTTGCTTCTGCAACCGGTCATGAGATTAGCCCGTCATCGACGAACGATGCTAAAAACTGGTACGTTCCCCAAGGCTGGCAGGGCGTTAATGTGAGTACCTATCAAAAGGTCGACACATTCATTTCGGGTGAGGCTCCCGGCAAGTACACCATTCAAGGCAACGATTACTATGCATTCACCGTTGCGAATTACACGCTGTATACCGTGGCGAACACGGGCGTTGCCGACGTGTATTTGGACGCGAGCAACGGCTCGCCCATAACGATTACGCAGCATGGCGGCACGCAGAAATGGTTCGACAAAATCAAAGGGAGCCTGCGCGTCGGCATTGTAATCAACGGCGAGCTGCGCGTTGTCTATGCGCCAACTGCTCCCTCGACAATCGATACGGGTAACGATGTGATTGCCGTTGTAGGGTGGTCGTGCGTTGACTCTGGATCTCTGAGCAAGGTTGTTACTCCTACATATTTGCACCTTTCTGGCGCCGATTCGCTCGATCAAAACGGCGATAACTGGGGTGCCACGAAAGCGGGCGAAGGCTACATTAGGCCGAGCGGCAACGCGCAAAAGGTTGCTTCGAACGTCGATTACAACGGCACGAACATGAAAGTCGTCGTTTGGATGGAAGGCACCGACAGCGATTGTCAGAATATGTCTGGCCTCGATGTGGGCGAAGGAAGCCCGACCTTTGACGTAACGGTCAGCTTGGTTGGCATCGTAGCTGATTCAAAGTAGTGTAAACGCTGCTAGCAACTTTGATAAAAGACGAGGGCCAGTTCAGAATCGAACTGGCCCTCGTCTTGTTTATGCCAATAGTGGTTCGGCTATAGCCCGTACACCTCAACCATAGCTTCACCAATACGGTGAGGCACGCCGGTAACCAGAGCGTTACCCATGCAAAAAGCTCGATGGCCATCGGTCATGCCGGTGTCGGTCCAGCCCTTCGGGAATCCTTGGAGCTGATCGAGCTCGTCGGGGACAAGACGACGGAAACGACCGTCGGGGCACTCGATAACATGCTTAAAACGGCTGGCTCCCGTGCCACCTTCGCCCGTGAGGATGGTGCGGCTCGGCTTGTCGGTGGCATCCGGGAAACTCATGGCTCCCTCGGAATACGTGTATGTAAAGCCCGTCTTTTTGTTGGTGCGCTCCTCGCGCTTGCTGCCCTTAAGGTAACGCCAGTCTGGAAGCTTTTCGTCAGAGATGTAGAACTGCTCCGGAACATTCGCCTCGTCGACAAGCACATCGCCAAGCACGCGGCGCTCGCCGTGATAGTCCTCGGCGAAGTCGCAGGTCAGAACATGGCAGTCCTGCATGACGCCGGCGTTCTTGAACTGCGAGGTCTTTTGACCAACGCCAAAGCGAGTCGAGTTCTCGTAAGGATCGGGAAGGACATCAAGCTCCGCTATTTCGTCAGGATAGATGGCGGGGAAGGCCTTCGCCATAACGCCGTTATGCATGCGATCGGCAAGATCGACCTTGCCGGCGTTCTTCTCGCAGAAGATGTAAACGCGCTTGCGACGCTGGGGAAACCCGTATTCTGCAGAGTTGACTACGCGCCATTCAACGGTGTAATCGAGATCGGCGAGGCAACTCAAGATGATGGCGAAGTCGCGACCGCGCTGAGAGGCGGGCGACTTGAGCAAGCGGTCAACATTCTCAAAGAGACCGAAGCAGGGCTGCTTCATCTCGAGGAAGTGATAGATGTCCCACCACAGGACACCCTTCTTGCCCTCGATGCCGTGCGCTTGATTGAGCGGACGTGCAACAGAGTAGTCCTGGCAAGGGAAACCACCGACGACCATTTGCACGTCGGGGATTTTAATCTCGCCGGCCTCAGCCTGCTCAAGTACCTTGTTGATATCTTCGTTGACAACGGAATCTTCGCCAAAGCGATCCATGTAGCAACGTGCCGCAAACTGGCGGGACTTAGTTCCGGGCGGCTCCCACTGGTTGGCCCAAATGGTATGGAAGGGGCCGGCGGGCTTCATGTAAAACTTGGGATGACGCGGGTCGGCATAACCTTCGAGACCCAGCCGAAATCCGCCGACGCCCGCAAAAAGCTCGGCAATGTTAATCTCAGACACGTTTCTCCAATCGCTGCTGTGTCCGTTTATGGTGCTCACAACAATAACCGATCGAGCGGACAAGATCAAGCCCTCAATTTTATGGAGGAAATTGCTGCCCTGAACTACCATGAGGTTAACTGCGACTTTCGGAGGTACCCCATGTCCAAGAAGCACCTCGATTTCAAGCGCATGCTTGACGATACTGATTTTTCTGACCCCTCAAGCATCGAGCGCTACGCTGCCAATCTCGACGGGATGACTTTTCGCGATATCCTCGAGCTCGGTATTGCGCCGGAAGGGGAGAGTGCGCCCAAGGACTTTGGTTCCAAGAAGTATAAGGGCGGTATGGGCACTCTTATCGAGGAGCGATACTTTGGCTACAAGGCCAACAGCGATGATCGACCGGATTTTCCCGAGGCGGGCGTCGAGCTCAAGGCTACGTGCTTTGATGTGCTCAAGGATGGTCGCAAATCCGCCGGTGAACGTCTTGTCTTGACGATGATTCCCTACGACCGTCCCGTTTCTCTCGACTATGAAAGTTCGCATCTCAAGACCAAGCTCAGCAATATCCTGCTGATTTACTACGGCCGCGATCGTTCCATCGATAAATACGACCAGCGCATTGAGCGCGCGGTCATGGTTCGTCTGCCCGAAGAGGACATGAAGATCATTCGAGCCGACTACGAGAAGATCATTTCGTACATTCAGGATGGTCGCGCGGACGAGCTGTCGGAGGGCATGACAACCTACTTGGGAGCCTGCACAAAGGGCGCAACCGAAGCGACAATGTGGGTCGACCAGTATTACGAGTACTTCAATACCGATACGGGCGAGGTCGAGCACCGTCGCGCAAAGCGTCGCGCTTTTTCGCTCAAGCGCTCGTATATGGACTATGTGCTCCATACCTACGTGCTCGGTGCCCCGCGCGTTGGCGAGAGTATCGTCCAGGCTGGCGACGAGTCCGTTGATTTCGAAAGCTATGTAACTGGACTTATCGAGCGACACTATGGCGAAACCGATCGCCAGATTGCGGAGCAGTACGGCCTGGAGTATACGGGCAACAAAGCGCAATGGACGACACTCGTTTATCGAATGCTCGGTATTAAAAGCAACGCTGCCGAGGAGTTCGTTAAGGCCGGGATTAACGTCCGTGCTTGTCGCGTTAATAAGAGAGGGCACATCGAGCAGGCAATGTCCTTCCCTCCGTTTGAGTTTAAGCAGCTAATCAACGAGGATTGGGAAACGTCTTCCTTCCGTGCGCGCCTTGAGACCAACCGTTTCTTCTTTGTCGTGTTCCGTGAGGACCACGAGGGGGAGTGGCGCCTTGACCGCTGCCTATTCTGGGCAATGCCGGCAAACGAAATCGAAGGCCCCGCAAAGGCTTGCTGGGACGAGACACGAAAGGTGATTAGGGAGGGCGTTGAGCTCAATCCGTATCGGGATGCAAGCGGAAAGCTCAAGGTGACCAACAATCTGCCCGGTATGGCGGACAACCCGATCGTCCACGTTCGCCCGCATACCTCAAAAGCTGCGTACAAGTTCGCCGACGGAACCGAAATCGGCGATATTGCGAGGAACGCCTACGAGCTGCCCGACGGACGCTGGATGACCAAGCAATCGTTCTGGTTCAACAAGGGCTATCTGGAACATATTCTGGGGCTGTAATCCCTCGAGCCCGCAACTCGGCAACCAGCGCATACTCGATTTTCGAGGAATTCCACACTCGATTTTCGAGGAAATCTGGACTCGATTTTCGAGCTTTGCCCTACAGGTAAATCCCCTCGCACAGGGTCTTGTGGAACTGGGTGTGGTGGTCGCGTGCCCAGGTGAAGAGCGCCTGGTCAAAGTTGTCCTGGCTGGCGGGGATGCCGTAGACGCCGGCGACTTCCACGCGCACGAACTCCAGCGCGGGCAGCTTGTTGATGGCCGTGAGTGCAAACGGCGACGTGGGCTCCTCGAACAGGTAATGGCTGCCTTGCAGCGCGCCGCAGGCGGTGCAGGTGCTGGCGAGCGATACGGTCTTGGTGGTGCGCGACGTTACGGGCTTGTAGCCGCAGCGCTCGCGCAGGTAGTCGCGGATCTCGGCCGGCACGCAGCCCAACGCGGGGACGATGGCTATGGCGTTGGCGCGGGCGGTGTCGATCGCGATGTGGCCCGCGTCGTCCATGGCGGGCGCTACGCTGGGCGCAGCCTTGCTGCTCGAGTCCTCGGCCGCCAAATACGGAATGCCAAAGGCCGCGACCGTCGTCTGCTCGTGGCACTTCCAGCATTCGCGCTTGCCCAGCACCAGGTAGATGTAGGGCGCGCTGGGGTCGGAGCGATCCACGCCGGGCAGCCACGCGGCAAAGGGCTCGGGGTTGACGCCATCGGGCACGTACCAGATCTTCTTGGTCCGGTCCCACTTGGCGCCCAGGGCCTTGGCCTCGTCTTTGTGCGAAAAGGGAACATCAAGCTCGGTGCGCATGGCGGCTCCTTTGTGCGGCTTGCGGTGCATGTGCTCCAAGGATACCCCAGCGGCGGACGTCCGATGCATGCCGACGGAATTGCTGATGTTCTTGCTGTTGGCCGCGGCTGTTTGCAAACGCGACGGTGCCGTTGGGGCATTGCTATAAGTCAGCAAATGAGCAATTTGGCCGTCCAAGCAGTCGCAAAGCAAAATGGAAGTCCCGCGCCGTCAAGCAGTTTTGCCGCTGCTGCACTACATAATCACAGTTAAACGCGGCAATTCGCTCTTGTACAGTCTTAACCGTGATCACACGTCATTAGTAGCTCAGAGGTTAGGGCGGTGACTGAATGGCTCGGTACAAAGGCGAGAATAGGGCATGGGAAGGAGCCGCTCGGCTGCTCGCAAATCCGGCGCGCGGACGTGAAGGTGTGCGAGACCCCCAAGCACGTGGCCGAGATCGGCGGGTGGAGCCTGCGCCAAGTCCAGAAGTGGTGCGCGGACGGGACGCTCCCCGCGATGATGATCGGCGGCACCTGAGCGATCAGCGGGCAGAAAATCTGCGACATGCTCGGCATTGAGGACTAGCGATGCCTATGGAAGCATTCAAGGAAAATGACACCGGTGGCCGTATACTTGGCGGCGGGGCCACCGGCGGCGAGTGGACAGGCCGGGGGCCTGTCGTGGCTGCATCTTACAGCTCGGTCACGGGGAGCGCCGCCTCGCAGCTCGATTGCGGGGTGAGCCAGCATGAACGATAAGGAGAAGGCCGACTTGGCGTTCCTCTCTATGGAGCCGCCCAAGAACTACGAGACTTGGAAGAACATCGGCATCAGCTACGAGGCCGCTGGAGGCGACCACGACACGTTCCTCAGCTGGTGCTCCCACGACCCCGAGAAGTACGACGAGGCCGTTACCCGCAAGCTCTTCGAGCATGTGGACGAGGGCGGTAGGATCACGGCGGGCACGCTCATCTGGCATGCGGCGAACGCAGGCTGAAAGAGCACGGGCGACCATACAAGCGGAGCGCTTTGCACGGCCTCCGGCGGCCATGACCTCTCCGGATTGCCGTACTTGGAGCAGGCGATCAAGCAAATCGAGGCCAAGGCGTTTTACCTGCACTTCTGCTGTTCACGGGAAGCAAACAGCCGTTCGGTGACGTTTTAAAGCTCAGGTCTCCAATCCCTCTGATTGCTGCTAATCTATAAAGTTAGCGAGTTGAATTCTTTTCGAGTTTGTGACGCTCGCATACGGTCATTCTAGGACGCCGAAGGGGTGATTGCGATGAGCGTTGATAGTTCCACGGAGGATAAGGCTCAGAGCGCCTCCATTGGTGCTGTGGATTTGTTTTGCGGGGTCGGGGGCCTGACCTACGGTTTACGCACCGCTGGCATCGATGTGGTGGCTGGGTTTGACCTCGATTCCTCTTGCCAGTACGCCTACGATGCGAACAACGGCAAGGACAAGTTCATCTGCAAGAACATCGCCGAGGTCACCGGGGAGGAAGTCAAGGAGCTCCTGAAGGACTTTGACATCAAAGTCTTGGTAGGGTGCGCTCCTTGCCAGCCCTTCTCGAAGCACCGCAAGGACAAGAAGCATCGCGAGAAGCACAAGGACTGGGGGTTGCTTGCGCAGTTTGGGAGGCTTGTACGTGAAGTGCAGCCAGATTACGTGTCCATGGAGAACGTGCCCGAGCTCGAGAAGGAGAGCATCTTCTCTGGTTTCTTGAACACGCTTAAGGAGTCCGGATACTCGGTGGAATACAGCGTCGTAAAGGCTGAGGAGTACGGTGTGCCCCAGCATCGGCGGCGATTGATTCTGCTAGCTTCTAGAAATGGGTCCATCAGCTTGATTGACCCTACGAATGATAACGCTCATGCTGTTACGGTTCGGCAGGCAATAGGTGCGCTGCCTGCCGTGAGCGCTGGCGGCTCTTGCAGGGGGGACTCTCTGCAAACGGCGTCGGCGCTATCAGAACTAAACTTGAAGCGCATTAAGGCTTCGACGCCTAATGGCACGTGGCGAGATTGGCCTGAGGACCTGAGGCTTGATTGTCATAAAAAGGCTGCTGGCCAAACGTACCCTGCGGTCTACGGGAGGATGGCTTGGGACGAGACGTCCCCAACTATAACTACGCAGTTCTATATGTACGGTACGGGCCGGTTTGGGCATCCAGAGCAAAATCGAGCCCTAACCTTGCGTGAGGGTGCCGTCTTGCAGAGCTTCCCGCAGGATTACAAGTTCATTAGGCCTGGCGAGAAGATCAGCAAGAAAGCTGTGGCACGGCATATTGGAAACGCCGTGCCACCAAAGCTCGGCGAAGCGGTTGGCAAAAGCATAATTGCCGCTTGCGTACACTAGCCCTCTTCTGATTCGGTCATACCGCGCCGATATTCACCGGCGTTGAGATAGGTCGAAACATCCTTGCGGAGCTGCATCAAAAATGAGTCAACATGATTGACTAGCTCCGCAAGCTCCGATGTTGTCACCTGATTGCTTGCTTCTGCAAACGAAATTGATCCATGAGCTAGGTCATTCCGTCGATTCTTGATGTCTTTAAGCTCGCTCTTAATCTCATCCCTCTTGCAGTTCGCTATATCATCATGAATCGATATTCCGTGGTCATCAAAGAGCTTGAGGATTTTGTCTGCATCTAGATTTCCACCGGCGATGGTGTTCCGAACGCTGAATTGAAGTACGTTATTTTTAACAGCATGATCAAGCAACCTCTTGCTTATGGACTCGGCAGTACTATTGCTGGCTTTTGGGTCGCTCAACCCGTTATACATTTGGGTATGGTGCCAAATCGATTGAAGCTTTTCGGAAACCTCAGCGTAGCCGCAACCCTCGTCCTTTACTCTGTCGTAAATCGCCTGCATGAGATTAGTGACCGAGTACTCAATGATGTTGTAGATCATAAGCTTGACGTTGGAGCGGATGACACTGGAAACGAGGGTCACATCTGGTGTCGATGAGGGCAGGCCACTGGGATTTGCCTTTTCAGCGTTTTCGTACGCTCCTCGCATTACAGCATTGTAGCGCACGCCCTCTGCACCTTGGTCAAGCGAATCGAGCAGGGTCGCGAGCGTAATCATGCTCTTGGTCTCACCAAGGCGGTCGTTGTAGACCTCTTCGTACCCCAAGTTAAAGTCATTGGAATCCATAAGGTTTACCGCTCCGCCTTCAGCTTGTTGGCAACGAAATCAATGCGAGCTTTCAACTTGGCCTTTACGTTTGCCGAGTCTGACCGCACAAGGGTCTGGAACTCTTCGCAATCAACCCAAGACATGTCTTTGCGCGAAAGGTCCTTGTCCTCCGACAACGCCACGGCAACGCCGACCGCAATAGCTTCGAAACGCGCATGAGGAGTCGTTTTTCCTGTCGGTGTCTTTTTGAAACCCCTGTCTCCCAAGCACTTCTCAACGTATTCCAACATTTCTTTGAAGCGAGTGACGAGTTCATTGCGCTTGTCAGGTGACTCGGCAAGCTCGATGTTCATGCGATTCGTGTATTCATCCAGGTAACTAGCAACGCGGTCTTTGTAACCCTCGAAATCTGGGTAGCCGTCTGCATAGGCGAAGAAACGAGTGACAAGTTCCATGTCATCGTAGTGTTTGCGCGCCGTCTCGCTTAACGGGGCAAGTTTTATAAAGAGCGGATCATTGGAGAGCTCGCTTACTAGTTTTGTAAAATCGCCGCCCATGGAGCCACGGCGAATTTCTTGCGATTTGAGCTGCTTGCCCGATGAATTGATACGACGAAAAATCTCCTGTCGGACGTCAAAGGTGGTCCCTTCCTCAAGGTAAACCACTCGAAAGCTCGCGTTATCGAATCTTCTTTGTACTTCTATGGGAAGTTCTGAATAGGTCTTTCCGTTGACAGATGTAAGGATGTTTAGATTGCACAAGGTTAAATCGCCTCTGGCAAAGTTCACCAAGGCGTTCATCCTTTGCGCTCCATCAACGATTTCCGTTCTGCCATCTTCAGCATCGGCAAAGAACATGTAGGGAATGGGCAGACCAATTAGCACAGACTCAATAAAGTAGCTGCAGTCAACGTCCGTCCAGACGAAGTTCCGTTGATAGTCAAGCGGAATGTAGAATGCATCAGCATTGAACTTATTGATGAGGTATTCCGCAACGTATTCGCGAGTGCTGAATCGCACATCCTTTTTCTTGTCGCGAATCTGTTCGGAAATCTCGATCGTCTCACTTTGTTGATCAGTCAATCGCCTTCACCTCAATCTATAGCAGGACGAAGCCAACTTAGGTCTGACTGGCTGTGGGATGTGAAGTCCTCTCCCATAACCAATGCTGCACTCTAATGATACCAGCAGATGCCTGGCATTAGAGTCGTGCCCCTCTGCCACTTTGTGACGCCCGTCTAGGCTGCTCGTATCGAGTAACTGGGCGGGCGCCTTGTTGTGCCTGCCGCGATTTGAAAGCAGGATACATGGACGGTGAGACTCATGGCGACGAGGCGGCGAAGGTCGAGCTCGCGGAAGGGCAAGAGGACGCGAGGTCGGCAGAGGTGGCGGACGCCCTTCGCTCGGAGATCGAAGCGGTTGTTGATGTTCACTAAGAAGTGGTCCGAGTGATCACTGGGAAATGAGCACCGTG
>DXZW01000039.1 GCA_019419455.1 Collinsella sp.
CGGCCTACTGGAGGTCCAGGGCCGAGAGGTTGTCGTCGAGGACGACGATGCCGGCGCGGATGTCGTCCACAAGCTTCTTGTAGTACTCGACGGCCTTCCGGAGGTTGCCCGTCTCGCTGATGGCCTTGCCGCACTCGTCCGTCTTCTGCGCAAGGTCCTCGTTGGCCTTGTCGAGCGACTCCTGCAGCGAGGCGATCTCTGCCTCGAGCGCCATGGTGCGCTCGTCGTTTGCGGAGTGGAGGTTGGCGTCGCGGGCCTCCTCCAGCTCCCTGTTCAGGGCCTCGATCTGGGCGCTGACCTCCGCGTTCTTGCCCTCCTGGTCGTCGAGGAGGCCCTGGAGCTCCGTGATGGTGTTCTCGCGGTCGTCGAGCTCCTCCTGGAGCTTCCTGAGCTCCTCCTGCAGGCTCTCGACGACGGCTGGGTCGATGTCGTTCGCCGTGTTCTTGAGCACCTCGACCTCCTCCTGGAGGTCCGCGATCTGCTTCCTGCTCTCGTCCAGGGAGCACTGGAGAGCGGTGATCTTGTCGTTGTTGGCGCTGTCCAGCTTGATCATCTCGTCCTTGAGGTCGCTGCACTGCTGCTTGAGGCCATCGATCTCGTCCTGGAGCTCGTCGATGAGGGACCGCTTGGCCTCGAGCTCGTCCTTCAGCGCTGCGTTCTCGTCCTGGACCTCCCGGAGGGCCGCAGCATCCCCGACCTCCTCGCCGGACTCCGGATAGACGGTGGTCGCGGTGGGCTGGGCCTCCAGCTGTTCGCGCAGCTCGGCGATCTCGGCGTCCTTGTCCTTGAGCCCGTCGTTGAGGACCGCGATCTCGTCATCGAGCTCTGCGATCCTCTCCTTGAGGTCGTCGTACTCCTCGGTGTCGCGGAGCCTCTGCTTGAGCTCGTCGATGGTGGCGTCCCGCTCCGCCACAAGCTCCTTGGCTCCGCTAAGGTCCTTCTCGAGCTGCTCGACGAGCTTCTGGAGGTCGCCGTCTGCTGCCCTGGAGTCGCTGAGGGCGTGGAGCTTGTCCTGGAGGGCCTCGGCGCTCTCCCTGAGCTCGCGCACGGTGGCCTCGCTGGCCTCGAGCTTGTTTGCGAGCTCGGGGTCCGCAGTTGCAAGCTCGGCCCGGAGCCCCTCCGTCTCCATCTCCTTGGCCTCGAGCGCGGTGCGCAGCTCTGCAAGCTCCTTGCGCGCGTCCTGGAGCTGGTCCTCGAGCATCCGGACGCGCTCGGTGTCCTCGGGCACCTGGGTAGTCTCGAGCTGGACCCGGAGTCCGCCCAGCTCCTCGCGGAGGCGCGCGGCCTCGGCGTCGCTGTCGACGAGGTTCTTGTGGATGGCGTCGATCTCGGCGAGCTTGGCGTTGAGCTGCCCGCGGAGCTCTGCCACCTCGTTCTCGAGGGAGGCAACCCGGGCCTTCGCAAGCTCCGCGCCGTCGTCATCGGTGACGGCTCTGAGGCCTGTCGTCGCGCCCGCGAGCTCGGCGTCCTTGCTGGCGAGCTGGGCGAGGAGGCTGTCGACCATCTCCTTGCTCTCGCCGAGCTTGGCCTTGTAGCCCTCGACCTCGGCGAGGAGCTCGCTAAGCCGCTCGGTGTTCTCGGCGCTGGCGCGGGCAATGGCAAGCTCCTTCTCGAGTTGCTCGATGGTCTCGTCCTTGCCTTTCGCCGCGTCGGTCAGCTCGTCGACGCGGCTGCGAAGGTCGGCAACCTCCTGGCGCAGGGCGGCGACCTCGCCCTGGTCCTGCGGGGCGCCGAGGTCCTTGCGCAGGCTCTCCACCAGGTCTGTCAGATCCCGGACCTGCCTCATGAGCCGCTCCTTGTCGCCCTCCAGGGAGTCGCTCCTCAGCTTGCCGTTGCGCAGGTCCTCCTTGAGCGCATCCATCTCCGCCATGATCCGCGCGTGCTCGCCCTTGTAGTGGTCGTTCTCGCCGGTGAGGGCGTTGATAAGGGCCTGCAGCTCGTCGACCTTCTGGACCAGGCCGTCGTCGAAGTCGAGGATGCTCGAGACCTTGGCCTGCTCCTCTGGGTCGACGTCGCTGATCTCCGTCTGGGCGTCGACATACTCCGCGCCGGACTGGTCGGACGGCGCCACGCTGAGCGGCTTCTCGCGGAGCTCGCAGAGGGCGTCGTTGAGCTGCCTCACCTCGTCCTCGAGGCGGCGGAGGCTGTGCTCCTTGTCGGCGACCTCCTTGCCCTTGTCTGCAGCGAGCTGTTCGAGCTCGGCGAGCCGCGCGGTCTTCTCTTCAAGTCCTCGGATTGCGTCATCGCGCGCAGCAACGGTGCCCCGGAGGTCTGCGATCTCATCCTCGAGGATCTTGATGCGCGCGTCATCTTGGGGCACGGTGCTGTCAAGCTGGGCCTTGAGGTCCGCGATGAGGCTCTCCTTCGCGTCCAGGGCGCCGTTGAGCCTGTTGAGCTCGTCCTTCTGCTCGCGGTTCTGGCCGTGCATGACCTCGAGCTCCTCGTTGAGGACCTGGACCTCCTCCCTGAGCGCGTCGAGCTCCTCCTTGAGCCTGTCGAGGTCCTCGGAGGATGCGCCGGGCTCCTCGGTGTAGACCGTCGAACCCACCGGCTTCTGCTCGAGCTCCCTCCGCATGTCCTCCATCTCGGCCACCGCGCAGTCGTACCTGTCCTTGAGCGAGAGGAGCTGCTCCTGCGCGTCCTCCAGCTGCTCCTGGAGCTCGACAAGCCTCTCCACGTCGCTTGCGTCTCCGCTCGCCCGGGCGTTGGCGAGTGCCTCCTTGAGGTCAGAGACCTCCTTGTTGAGGTGGGCGACCTGGCCGCGGAGCCCGCTGGCCTCGTCTGCGCCGCTCTTCCTGAGGGCCTCAAGTGCGTCGCTGAGGGTCTGAAGCTCGTCTTTGAGTCGGCCGTTCTCCTCCTCCAGCGCGGTGAGCTGCGCCGGGTCGGCCTCGACTGGCTGGGCGGGCGCGCCGTCGACGAGCTCCTTGAGCTCTGCGATCTGGTTATCGCGTGCCTCGATCTCATCGGTCAGCGCCCTGATCTTCTCCTCGAGGGCGCGGATGGCCGTCTCGTCTGCGGGGGCGTCGCGCGACCTGCCGCTGAGCTCCTTGACCTGCTGCTGGAGCTCCTCGATGCGCGCAAGGTACTCTGCAGCGTCGGCGCCCCGCGTGGCGTCTGCCTCCAGGGCGTCCACCCTTTCCTGGAGGGCCGCGCTGTTCTTCATCTCCTCCTGGATGCGGTCGCGGAGGAGCTCGATCTCGTCGTCGCGCTCGTCGATGTCCTGCTTCGCGTTGGCGAGCTCGAACTGGAGGTCCGCGATCTGCTCGTTGAGCTCCTTGACCCTCTCGTCGTCGCCACCCTGTGCGTCGGCGAGGAGCCTCTCCAGCCCTGCGATCTGGGCCTCGAGCTGGGCGACGCGTTTATCGCCCTCGGCAGACGACCTCTGGGCGCTCTCTGCGCGCATGACGAGGTCCTGGAGGCGGGCGATCTCCGAGTTCTTGGCGGCGATGATGGCGTCGAAGTCCGCCGCCTCGCCTCCCCTGGCCAGGGTCTCCTCGAGGCGGCTCTGGAGGGCCTCGAGCTCCCCGTCCTTGGCGAGGAGGGCCTGGCGGAGGCTCTCGACCTCCTCCTCGAGAATCTGCGTGGCGTACGCCTCGTCCTGGCTGGCGGCGGCCTGCTCCAGCTCGGCAATGCGTGCGTCGCGCTCATCGAGCATGGACCGGAGGCCTGCGAGCTCGTCCTCGAAGGCCCTGGTCTTCTCGACGATGGGCCGGAGCCCCGAGAGGTCGGACTCGCGCGCCTCCAGCTCCTCCCGGAGGGCGCTGATCTTGTTTTCGTAGTCTGCAAGAAGGGCCGCGTCTCCCGTGGGCGACGGGACGGCGGTCAGGCGCTCGTTGAGGGCGCGGATGTCCCTCTCCTTCTCCGCGAGCTCGGACTGGAGCGCCCTGATCTTGTCCTTGAGGCCGTCGACGTCCTCGCCAGACCCGCCGGCGCTGAGCATTCCCTCCATGTCGGAGAGACGCTCCTTGAGGTCGCTGATGATGGCGTCCTTGTCGGCCGTCTCGGACTGGAGCCTGCTGATCTCGATGCGCAGCGTGGTGATGTTCTCCTCCATGTTCTTGACCTGGCCGTGCAGGGAGACGTTCTGGCCGATGACGATCGACGACTCGTCGTGCAGCGAGGCCAGCTTCAGCTCGAGCTGCATGATCTTGGACTCGAGCTCGTGCTCGAGCTGCGTCTTGGTCTGCGTGAGGGAGTCAGCCTGTCCGCCGGGGAAGCGGTGCGCGTCGATCAGAGAGAACGACAGGGAGAGGTCGAGGGCGGGGTTTCCGACCTGGGACGAGGAGAAGTTCATGAGCGAGGGACGGGTGAACTCCGGAATCAGGTTCGCCTCATAGGACGCGAGGCACTGGACGATGTCGGTGTGCCCGTTCTCGGCCGCGAGCACGAACGCCGTCTTGTGGTCGTACGAGACGATCTCCTTCTCGCGGACCACGAGGAGCTTCACCACGTCTGTGTGGCCGGCCGCCGCCGCGTACATCAGGGCGGTGCGCCCGCGCGCGTCTGTCTTGGCCTTGAGGTAGGGGAGCAGGTTGCTGACCGCCGCGGTCGACCCGTGCTCGGCGGCGAGCATGAGGGGCGTCATCTGGAAGTCGCCGTAGGTGGTGTTGACCTCGTAAGCGACGAGGCGCTTGCAGACGTCGCCCTTGTTGGCCTCGGCGGCGATCATGATGGCGGTCTTCCCCTCGCCGTTGACCATGCCGTTCTCGAAGAAGCCGAGGATCTTGACAAGCTCCACGTTCCCTTCGCGCGCGGCGATCATCAGGCCCGTCTCGCCGTCGCCGTTGACGGACTTGGCGTACTCTGCTGCGTGGTTGCGGATCAGCTCGACCTGGCCGGCCTGGATGGCCTCAAACCATTCCTCCACAGAAGACACCACTGCAGGCATGTTTTATTATCCAGATAGTGTAAAGGTCCATTCGATTTTAAATTCACTTCCCGCCTCTCAGATGCGGCCGGCGTGCGCTGTGTGTGCGGCCGGACCCGCCTGCATCACCAGGGGGCCGCGAACCTTGCGACTTCTCCAATGGTGCTCGCGAGGACGTCTGCGGTGAGCCCGTCGAATTTCGCTGAAAGAAGGCCGGCTACCACGAGCTGCTTTTCGTCCTCGTCGAGGTGTATGTACCGCTCCAGGGTGCCCAGGTCTATGAGGGTGTCTGGATCCCGGCGAGCTCGGCCCTTCTGCTGCATGGCGCTTTCTACTAGGCAAAGCATTGCCGAGCACTGCTCGGTGACCTTTATGATAACTCCTATTTGGCCGCCTATCGTCGCGTATAGTATGGGAGGATACGGCTCAATGAGCTGCCGGCCAGACGCGTGGCTTCTGCTCGTCGCGACGGCGCTGCTCTCCCTTCGGTGGCCTGGCGCGGGGCCGAAACAGACAACCTGCTCCCCAACGTAATGGGATGCGACGGTCTTTAGTCCCTGCGAGCTGTGCAGTTTGATGATGTGTATGTACCCTGCGCGATCCCCAACCAGTATTGGTCCGTCGACGCCTATCTGATAGATGCACGCCGGGATCATCCGCTGCAGGAGCTGTGACTGGATTACCAGGCGGGGCTGCTCCAGAGTAGTGTGCGCAGTCCTTAGCCCGTCGCTCATGAGCGTCACGCCCTTGAGCATATCCAGTATAGTCACTTGGGAGTACGCCGTGCCTAGCTTCAGAAGCAGCGCAGGCCCGGTGCAGCCGTACACCTCCAGCAGCTGGTACTCCGTGCTCATAAACGGTTTTCCTATGGATTGACCAAAGTGAAGCCCGTGCGTGTCCCTCGTAACGTCCTCTTGGGCCAGGTCTTTGTCTGTTACCAAGGCAAGGATGATTACGGCGGTTCGCAGCGAGACAGCTACGCGGTGGTTTGTGTAGGGTGCGATGTCGCACACGGTGTTGTTGCTGAACAGAAAGTTCGCAACAAGCTCTACCGCATACTCCTCCTTCGGAGAGTACGAGATCTTCATGCTGTAGACTGCTACGAATCCGTCCTCGGCGTCGGCCTGCTCGGCAGACGGAAGGTTGTAGCTTACAACAATAAATGGAAGCCTGTCGCTGCGCAGCGGCATGTACTGTAATCCGCTGATGATGGCGTTGTCGGGAAGCTGCACTGTGAAGATCGGACGCAAGTTGTACGTGAAAAATCCCAATGCAGCGTACGAGTTCTGGTGCATCAGGGCTTCTGGAATAGTGCCTGTGGGGGCGGGGTATCCGGGATTCCCCGTGGCTAGTATATCGAAGGTCCTGGTTACGTTGCTGTAGGAGTAATGCTCTACCGGGCCCTCTTGGAGAGCGGAGGTGTCCGGCTCGTCTGCTCCTTCTCCGACCTCTCCTGCCATCAGATTGACAACTGATGCAGTCTTGTTGATTCCCCCGCAAGTGATCGACTGGTTAGTTCCTCCGCTCGAAGATAGAGGGCGTAGAGAGTGAAACCCTACGCACAGCATTCCGTGGTAGACAATATGGGCGAGCCTTCT
>DXZW01000004.1 GCA_019419455.1 Collinsella sp.
GCCCGGCACCGCCGCCGCAACCGACACCCCCACCCCATCCCTCCGAGCCCGTACCAACCCCACTCCCGCCGCAATCTCCGCCACGTCACAAACCGGCTACGCACACTCCGCCACCGCAACCCAAAACGGCGTCGCCTTCACCGTCTCGTGGAACGACGCACCCGCGGGCACCGCGACGACCTTCCACGTAACCCAGGCCAACGGCTCGTCCCAGGCCAAGGCGCGCATGGACGTGCCCACCTATTGGGACGGCGGCAGTCAGGAAAGCGTCTGCGACCCGTCGCGCCCGGCATGGGCCAGCTACTGCAGCCTGGGCACCGCGGGCCACGACTTTACCTTTGACTTCACGGCATCGGGAACGTACCGCATCCACTTCTACTTTATGGACAACGACAGAAACGACCCCCAAAACGACAAGGGGATCTACTACCTGCGCACCACGGCGGAGGTGACCGTAAACGATGCCGCCCGCCCAAGCGTCACGCAGATCGTCAACGGTGCCGTGGACCTGTGCGGGCAAGAGACAGACGGCTCGGAATACGACATGGCGCTTTGGCTCCACGACTGGACGCTCGACCAGCTGGAGTACGACCACAACCTCAACTGGTGCTCGGCCGAAAGCGGCCTCACGCGCCACCAGGGCACCTGCGAGAGCTACCAGCGCATCTACTCCAAGCTCCTTGACGCAGCGGGCATCGCCAACGGCCGCATCACCGGCAACGGCCACACCTGGAACGCCGTAAAGATCGACGGCAAATGGTGCCAGATGGACCTAACCTGGGACGACACCAGCGACAACTGGTACGGAGACCTGGACCAGCGCCATCTGTACTTTGGCCTGACCGACGAGCTCATGGCAATCGCCCACTCCGACCACACGGCAAACTATCAAAAGGCCGACTACGTCTATCGTTCAACCGACCTGTCCAACAATTACTTTGTGCGAAATGGCAAGGCCGATGAATGGGCCGAGAAATATGCCGACCGCATTCAGCAGCACCTGGATGCCAAGGAAGAGGGCTTTTCCATCAATGCAGATAACCAGTCCTTCCCGCCGAGTATCTCGGGGATTCAGAACGGGATTGTTGCTTATGCGATGAATCAGAGGGAGTGGAAGACCGGTGGCACCAAGGTTAAGCTTACTGCGGCATCTAGCGTCACAAAAGAATCGAACAGCAAATGGAGCGCCAAGTACGACCTCACAGCAAGCTATGAGACCACGTACGCCATAACAACCATGCCGAAGGACTGTGAAGTATACAACGGAGCCCAAGCCGAATTCACCGTAACGGCACCAAGCGCGACATCGTTCCAATGGCAATGCTCCGACAATGGAGGTTCAAGTTGGTACAACACGGGTATAGGCGGCGAAACTTCCAGGCAGAAAACCCTGAGGTTTGCATCCAATGCCCAGCTCGCGAAGAGGCTCTACCGCTGCCTAGTCTCGTTCCCGAACAGCAGCACCCTCGCAAGCGAGCCCGCACGCCTCGTCCTTGTCGCCCGATACGCCATCAGCTCCCAGCCCGAAGACTGCACAACTGCCGCAGGGTCAACAGCGTTCTTCGCCATCGAAGCAGAGCGGGCTACTTCGTTCCAGTGGCAATGCTCCGACAATGAGGGCAGATCATGGTACAACACGGGGATCGGAGGTGAGACTTCCACGCAGGCGAGAATCGAGTTCACTGCAAGTACGGGATTGTCAAAACGCCGCTATAGATGCTTGGCATTCTTCCCTGATGGGACTAGCTCGGCTTCAAACACTGCGCAACTAAAACTAAGCGCTAACCAAATAACCGGGCAACCGCGAGACACGGCCGCCTCGACAGGATCCGAAGCGTCTTTCTCTGTGCGAGCCCTAGGTGCCATCTCGTACCAGTGGCAATGTTCCGACAATGATGGGAAGGGCTGGTACGACACCGGGATTGGCAATGCCGCCTCAAAGCTGCCTACGCTGCGGTTCACCGCCAGTGCCGCACTTGCGAAACGTCTCTACAGGTGCGTTGTCACCTTCCAGGATGGAACAACAGCTGCGACTCAAAACGCCAAACTCTCGTTATTGTCGAATAAAGAGAGGATCACCACGCAGCCGAAAGATTGCGCAACGAGCGCAGGAATTGAGGCCTCGTTCTCAATCGACGCTGAGCACGCGGCCGCATTTCAATGGCAATGTTCTGACAACGGAGGCAGGACCTGGTACAACACCGCAATCGGAGGCGTCACCTCGAAAAGCAGCACCATAAGTTTCACTGCAACCGAAGGCTTGACAAAGAGGCTATTCCGATGCTTAGTCTACCTCGAAGACGGTTCGACGCAAGCCTCCGAGGCAGCCAAGCTGCTTCTGCGGTAAAGGCGATCTCATACTTTGAAGCGCCCGCAAAGCCGCTACCGGATATCACAGACCCCACGGCCACCGGAGACGTACAAAGTGTCACCAACCACCATGTCGCCCATGGGGCTGGCCAACATCACAGCGAATTCCGCGATCTCCTCGGGCATGGCGAACCTGCCAAGTCTGTTGTCCTCAGCAGAGATGCTGTCACCCTCCTCGACGCCAAGAAGAGGAGTCGCCGTGCTGCCGGGCGCAATCGCGTTGACTACAATGCCATGAGGAACGAGGGCGGAAGCCATGCCCTCAGTGATGCCCTTCAGACCCCACTTCGATACGCGGTAGGGAGACCATGCGGGCTCGTTGCCAGCCGAGGATGAGACGATAAGGATATGCCCATTGCTGACCTTATCGGAAATCATGTGCTTTGCAACAGACTGCACCATGAAGTAGACGCCGCGCAGGTTGATGTCCAAGATGCGATCGTATTCCTCAACTGAAAAATCGAGAAACCCGCCCATGGAGACGTCCTCGGTGTGAACTCCGGCAGAATTGACTAGGATATCGATGGGGCCGTAGAATGCCACCGCCTCGTCGATGACTTTCGAAAAGGTCTCTGGCTCGGCAAGGTCGACAACAACCCCGGCGCACTTCTCGCCAAGCTCTAACACCACCTTGTCGACCTTCGCGCGCCTAGTGCCGGCGATGACAACATTCGCGCCGTTCTTCAGGAACGCCTTGGCGACCGCCTTGCCGATTCCACCTGAGCCTCCCACTACGAGGGCAGTCTTCCCCTTGAGCAGGCATTCATCGCCGACGGTCTGCATCACAGGCTGTATATTCTTGGCTTTGAGAGCGACGATGCCCTGCTTGATTGCGTGCTTTAGATTCGCCATGCACCTACTCCTCGACATCCATGAACTTGCCTTTATCAGCCTCGAGCCCCTTCCGGTTTCGATCTATGACCAGCTTCGCGTAAAGCACGGGTGCCATGCCGCAGCATGCGATCTTTACCTTCTCGGAACGGCCGACTTCGCTGTTCTTGAACACGGACAGCCAGTTCTTCCTAACGTACGCTGCACATTCTTTCGCGAGTTTGCCTTCGGAGTCCATTTCATCCGCACCTATTATCTGAGTGAGTAGGAACTCGTAGTTTCGCCAGATATGCCAATCGCATGCGTGGCGAACCATCGGAGTGTCCAGAGTCAGGTTCTCTTTAATGAATTTAATATTTCCGAGGGCATTCTTGCCATTTTGAACGTTGTAGTTGGTAAGACCGCTCCCCAAGTTATTCAAACGGTAGTTGTAGACCTTACGTCTACCAACGCCCACATGATTAGAGTGCTGTGCAACCTCGGTAGCAAAGTACAGACCCTCGCCGAACCAAGGAACGGAAAACGAAATATTGTTGTCGACAACTACAGAACGTTTGTACAACTTATTCCAAGGCCCCAGCCGCATAAAGGGATAGATGATGGCAGAGGTGGCGCGCTCTGCCGACCAGGTCTCCCGGACGTCCTCAACAATCTGCTCCCTATCACGCGTTGTAAAGAGATTCACCGAGTAGGACATGTCGGAGCCAGTGCTCTCAGCCAAGTCGACCAAATATTCAACGCAATCGGGCTCCAGCCAGTCGTCACCGTCCACGATCATGAGATAGTCACCCGTCGCGACACCAAGTCCCGCATTCCTAGCGGAGCAAGTGCCGCCATTAGGCTTGTGAATAACAATAGCCCTAGGGTCACGTGCAGCATAGTCATCACAGATGCGACCACTGTCATCGGGAGAACCATCGTCAACGAGAATAATCTGGAGATTCTTGTGGGTTTGAACCTCAAAGGAATGAAGAAGCTTCGGCAGAAATTGTTCAGATTTGTAAACAGCGACGATGATGGAAACAGATGGCTGACTCAAAATAGGACCTTCCATTCATAATTCTAGCGAGCAAGACGGGCGGAGAACTCGCCAACGGTGTCACAAAGGAACTCCGAGGAGGACTCACGGTTGACGGCAAGCGACTCATTGACGCCCGCCCAATCAAAATCGTTGAGGCAAAGCTCTTCTGGCTGAAGCTCCGTGCTTATGCGGGAATCCAACCCGTAGCGAGAAAGAATTGCCTTGTTACGCTCCGCATACTGCTCAGGCAGAATATCGACAAAGGGCGTATTGAACAGCAACGAAAAAGCAGTCCCGTGGAATGAGTCCGTGAGCACGCAGGTGGCATTGTCAAACAGCCAAAGGAATTCGTGAAGCGAAGGGTAGAACAAATTCTTCCCCATCGTCTTACGAAGCGACGGACGAATGCTAACGACCTCGAGGCCGAGTGACTTGCATGCGGCAGCAGAATAGCGGTCGAATGCATCGCTTGGATGCAGGTTGTAGATCAGGCAATACTTCCCATTCACCCCGCGGGGCGCACGAGGCTCAACACGATCAAACCAGGCCTCCTTTGAGAGCAGGTGCACGGGGTCGACAACGGTTTGCGCCTCAAGTCCCATTTCCTCAAGAGTTTTCTGCCCACTTTCCTCGCGCACTGAAAGCCTATCAAAGCGCGCAAACGCTTTGGCGGCACGTTCGCGTTCGCGTGGATCGAGGCCATTTTTACCAAAGGAGGAAGAGAAGGAGAACTTGTAGGCATCGTCTGATGCGCCCTCCAAAAGGTAGGCACCCTCGATGTTTCCATCGGACATGATATTCCACACTTGGTCGCCTCCCACACAAAGGACAGGATACTCTGCAAGAAGCTTACCGAGCTCTTCTGAGTCGGTAACCCTACGGCTCTGCCTCAGCAAATCACTCCTCATCGCCTCGAACTTACGGGCACCAATCGCTTTTGGAATCGCACGAATCGGACCGAGCGCGCCAGAGGTCCTCATGGCATCTGCTAAAGGAAAGTCCCGGGGGATGCGGTAGTCAACATACTCAGCATTGATACCCATTGAGGCGAACGCATCCTGAAGGGCATATGCTTGCAGAATGGAACCGTAGTTCGGCACTGCATGGCGTGACAATATACCGACGCACTTTTTCATTTCTTATTCCTTACCTTTCGCAATCGGCGGTAACGCTTCAAGATGGAAACAAGTATCCGCGCGCGAGCCAAATGCGACTCACACACATAATTGCCTCAGTAAGGCAGCGGATAAAGCAAATAGTCTGCATGCTCGCAACCCCCATCGCAGACACGGTCAAGAGCGAAACGATGCAAAATACAGCAGACCCCACTGTGGTATAGGTAACCTCAGCGACTTTGCCAGAGGCACCAAGAATCGGCCAACCGACCATCGTTGCATAAAAGGAAAACAGGAGTACGGGTGAAGCCCAGGCGATAACCCAGGAACCTGATAGATAGTCCTTGCCACCGAGCACGAGCATAACTACATCGGAAAGCGCTGCGAAAGCGATGGTGCCAATGAGCAGGACGGGTATTGAGACAAGAAGCAGCTTCCTTGCAAAACCGTAGTCACCCCCCTTGACCATATGTGGGTACAGACTGTTCACAATTGGCGAATAAAGGGACTGGATGGCATTAATTGCAGTCACAGCAAGGGACCAGTAGGAAATCATGGCCTTGTTGGTAATCACGATTCCAATCAAGAGCGTAGTGAAACCGGAAAAAACGACGGAGGCCATGTTCGAGAAACAATAGAGCGCGGAAACCTTCAGCTCTGAAAGCGCCTCGCATAGGGGCACGAACGTAATGGTGGTACCGAACATTCGCTTGGCGGAAATGAAAGACCAGACAAGGGCAATAACGCTCGAAAGGATGTCGAGAATAGGAATCCACAGAATGTCATCGATAGAATGGACAACGATGAACGTCAAGGCAGTAGAGACACCCTTCGAGACAAAATAGCGAGTCGTCAATGGACCCATGTTTTCATGTCCCTGGAAAAGAAAGTCCGGAGCAAGTGCCTTACCGAATACAGCAACAAATGCAAACATGGTATATAGCATGTTCGAATGAGTAATGGGGATAAACCAGGCAACAACAACAACGACAGCGCCGGTCACTACACCAAGCAACAGGCGAGCCTCTGTCACAGCGCCGATAGCCCGGTTCTCCTCTTCGACAGTCTCGGATTTTGCTATGCGTTTAGTACCGGAAAGGTTGAAGCCAAAATCGACGAAAGTCTGGGCGAAAGTCATGAACGACACAACATACGCGTAGATCGCGTAACCCTCCGGCAGAAGCACACGAGTCAGATAAGGCAGCGTAATGAGGGGAAAAATGTACTTAACAATCTGCAGTCCGTACTGCCAAACGACATTGCTGTAGAAACGTTTGTGTTGAGAACTCAAAGTGAAATCTCCAGACGATATAAGCTAGATAAGTTAATGGGAAAAGACGCACATATAAGGAACAACATGGCTGAAGTTCAAAATGCCATATAGATAGATAAAAACGATAATGACAAACATCGCATATAAGCTTTTTACAATGAGAATCGATGGACAAGTACCGCGATCGCACGAACAAAAAAGCCTTGGAATCGCAATGATACAGATCGACGTGAAGTAGACAGCAATCCTAGAAAACAGCATTACGTATTTAGACAAGACGCACACGACGACTCCAACCATCAAAAGGTTGAACAGGAATATGGTGTGCCTGTCTAACGTTATTGAGCTAACATTTTTAACCCAGAAAAATATTGCAAGACCAATCGAACAAATCAATAAATCGGCAACGTCTATGTTGCCGCTCGATAAAAACTGATTAGACAGATGTTCAACGCTTGCGTATCTTGCAATCTGCGGTGAAACTGCAATTCCAAAAGATAGAAGCGCGGAAGAGATGGCTCCGCCGAAAACAATGGCGCACACAAACGTGAAAAAGGATTTCAAGCTATCCGGACGCCACCCCCTCAATACAACCAAAGGAATGAAGAGCAGAGCCGTAGAGTGAAATAACGATGCCGCCAAAACAGCTATACAAAATTTAATTGTATCACCTCGAGTAGCAAAAGGAAGAGCATTCAACAGAATTGACGCGGCAAGTGCCTGCCTAATCCCATTGGATGAGAAAAAGAGAAAACCTCCGAACAAAAATATGTAGACACCCCAAATTGGTCCTAAAGATTGACTATAAATAGCTCTATAAACTAAAAAGACCGTAAGAAAGGAGGTAACGAAAAACATGCTGTGGTAATCAAGGCCGAATAAAATGAGCAATCTACAAAGAGTCACAAATCCCAACTCAAAACGACTGGCAAACCCAGCCTGTATTTCGTTGTAGCCTTTGACATAAATATCGTAGTAATCTGTTCCGAAACCTTCTCTTATACCAAAAGCAATAGCAACAGTTAATCCACTTAAGACAAAAAAACCCAGTCTCGGCTGTTTTAGGGTTCGTCTTTGCTTTAAATCGCAAACCGAAAGAAAGGCAAAAAAAACTGAGACGAAAAAAAGGCAACTGTAAAATATCATTTGCCGATAACCTTTCCGGTCAATTTGCCATAAAAGCTGTATGCGAAGCTGTGCAGGGCAGGAGAGACCGCGAACAGAAGGCAGCGAAGGCGCCAAGTCCTGTCAACAAGCGTACTAGCTGCAACGGTCCAACACTGCTTTCTGGCTTTAAAAATAAATGCCTTTGCTGACTCTATGTCAGAGCATTTGGACAAATCGAGCCTTGAAGCTATGCGAAGCGAACAGAAGGCCTCAAAACATGCAAAGGCGTCAAAAAACTCAGGCTTTTCCCGCACAACCCGCCTAACGACATCAAGAGAGGCAGACATTCCGTCGAGCTGGGCATCACCATAACTCTTGATTGTGGTAATAGACCCTTCACGCGCCAGATAACCATATAGCTCAGCATCAAATATGCATGCTTTATCAATCGTCGAAAAAACAGTAGCCTCTACACCAAAATCTTCAAATAGCTGACCATCGGGAAATACCAAAAGCGGCAGAAGCTTCTTTGCATATAACTTTGCGCACGCAGAACCGGACTCACCATCAAGCAGCAGCAAGCTTTCAAGCAAACGGTCACCAGAAACAACCTCAACGGGGCCGAGCTGTCCACCCTTAAAATCTTCGGTACATGAAATTTTTTTATACTTGCAAGTAACAAGAGAAACATCGTTCTCAAGGGCGATCTCGACAAGAAGCTCAATCGTTCTTATATCAAGAACGTCGTCGCCGTCTACAAACATTATGTATTCACCGGTGCAGTGTTTAACGCCGAAATTACGCGCCGAGGAGAGCCCACCGTTTATCTTATGGAGAATTTTAACGCGCGAGTCAGCCTCGACAACGCTTTCGATTAACTCAACTGTGTCATCAGTTGAGCCATCATCCACAATGATAATCTCTAGGTTAGCATATGTCTGCACCAGCAGCGATCTTATGCACGAGCAGGCATAAGAACCCAAATTATACATGGGTACGATTACGCTCACGCATGGGCAATCAGATTCAGAAGCCAGATATCTCATAGAGTTAGATAGAACCTTTCGAAGAAATAGCGTCCAGGTACTCCCCAAGCTCTTCCTCCCAGTCGGGCATGTGGAAGCCCGCGGCCTCGAGCTTCGAGAGGTCGAGCGCGGAGTGGACCGGGCGCGGGGCGATGGGGTCCGAGGCGTTCGCGTAGTAGTCGGCGGTGCTGACCGGCACGACCCTCTCCCCGTTGCCGTTGGCGGCCTCGAAGACGGCGCGGGCGATGTCCGCCCAGCTCTTCACCGCGCCGGAGCCGGTGCAGTCGTAGGTGCCGTAGGGGGCCTTGTTCCCCAGCACGTGGAAGATGGCCTCGGCCATGTCGCGCGTGAAGGTGAGGCGGCCCAGCTGGTCGTCCACGACGGTGACCTTGTCCAGCTTGTCCTCGGGGTCGGCGACGCGGTCGGAGAGCGCCTTCATGGTCTTCACGAAGTTGTGCCCCTCGCCGATGACCCAGGAGCTGCGCATGATGTAGTGGCGCGGGCAGCCGGCCACGGCGATGTCGCCGGCAGCCTTGGTCTGGCCGTAGACGGACAGCGGGGAGAACGGCTCGTCCTCCGTGTGGACCTCGGCGGTGCCGTCGAAGACGTAGTCGCTGGACACGTGGACGAGGGTGATCCCGTGCCCGGCACAGGTGCGGGCCAGAAGCGCCGGGCCGGTGGCGTTGGCCTTCCAGGCGATGACGCGGCCCTCGGGGGTCTCCGCTTTATCCACGGCCGTGTAGGCGCCGCAGTTGATCACGGTGCCGTAGAGCGACCAGTCGTACTGCGAATAGGCGTCCGGGTCGGACATGTCGAAGGTGTCGATGTCGCAGAAGTCGAAGTCCTTCGCCACGCCGCGCTCCTCGGCCAGCTTTCGCACCGCATGGCCCAGCTGGCCGTTGCAGCCGGTGACGAGCGTCCTCTTGGGCGCCATGGGGACGACGTCCCTGAGCATCGGGTGGTTGAGGTCGGCCTCGGAGACGGTGGCCTGGTCCAGCGGGATGGGCCACTCGATGGCGAGCTCCGGGTCGGCGAGGTTCACGAAGGTGTAGGTCCTCTTGAGCTCCAGCGACCAGTGGGCGTCCACCAGGTAGGTGTAGGCGGTGCCGTCCTCGAGCGCCTGGAAGGAGTTTCCCACGCCGCGCGGGACGTAGATGGCCTTGGAGGGGTCCAGCACGGTCGTGTAGACCTTGCCGTAGGTGGCGCTGCCCTCGCGCAGGTCCACCCAGGCGCCGAAGACGCTGCCGCGGGCCACGGAGATGAACTTGTCCCAGGGCTCGGCGTGGATGCCGCGGGTGACGCCGCGGCTGTCGTTGTAGGAGATGTTGTTCTGGACGACCCTGAGGTCGGGGATGCCCAGGGCGGTCATCTTGGCGCGCTGCCAGTTCTCCTTGAACCAGCCGCGCGAGTCGCCGTGGACGGCCAGGTCGACGACCTTGAGGCCCCCGATGCCGGTCTCGGCGACGGAGAGGTCCTTCTCGAATGCGATGTCTGCCATATGGGAAAAGCTCCTATCGAAGAGGTTCAGGTTGCGGGCGCCCGCGCGGGGACGCAGGATCATCCCCATGCCCTGCGGCCCCGCGCGGGCGCCCCGCGGCGCGGTTCGCCGGGATGCGGTCCTACTGGCCCTGTGCGCGGTAGCGGGCCTCGGTGGCCTCCTTGGCCGGGCGCCACCAGGGCTCGTTCTCGACGTACCAGTCGATGGTCTGCTTCAGGCCCTCGGCGAAGTCGGTGTGCGCCGGCCTCCAGCCCAGCTCGCGCTGGAGCTTGGTCGAGTCGATGGCGTAGCGGCGGTCGTGGCCGGGGCGGTCGGCGACCCAGTCGAAGTCCTCGGGGTCGCGGCCCATCGCCTCGAGGATCATGCGCAGCACGGTGATGTTGTTCCTCTCGCCGTCGGCTCCGATGAGGTAGGTCTCCCCCGTGCGGCCCTTGGTGAGGATGTCCCAGACGGCGCTGGAGTGGTCCTCGGTGTGGATCCAGTCGCGGACGTTCTCGCCGCGGCCGTAGAGCTTGGGGCGGACGCCGTCGATGATGTTCGTGATCTGCCTGGGGATGAACTTCTCCACGTGCTGGTAGGGGCCGTAGTTGTTGGAGCAGTTGGAGATCGTGGTGCGCAGGCCGTAGGTGCGGGTCCATGCGCGCACGAGCATGTCGGAGGAAGCCTTGGTGCTCGAGTACGGGCTGCTCGGGTGGTACGGCGTCTCCTCGGTGAACTTCGCCGGGTCGTCGAGCGCCAGGTCGCCGTAGACCTCGTCGGTGGAGACGTGGTGGTAGCGGATGCCGTACTTCCTCACGGCCTCCAGCAGGCGGAAGGTGCCCTCCACGTTGGTGCGCAGGAACGGCTCGGGGTCGGCGATGGAGTTGTCGTTGTGGGACTCCGCGGCGTAGTGCACGATGGCGTCGTGGCCTGGGACGATGCGGTCCAAAAGCTCGGCGTCGCAGATGTCGCCCACGACGAGCTCCACGCGGTCCGCGGGCAGCCCGGCGATGTTCTCGGGGTTGCCGGCGTAGGTCAGCTTGTCCAGGACGGTGACGTGGACGTCGGGGTGGTTGTCCACGACGTAGTGCACGAAGTTGCTGCCGATGAAGCCGCAGCCGCCCGTGACGATGATGTTCCTGGGGGAGAAGGTCTCCTCTGCCATGTTCGTATCTCCTCAGTTCCTAGTACTCGCGCGGGCTGTTGACGATCTCGCCGGCGGCGACCTTCTTCAGGTGCTGCCCGTAGACCGACTTGCCGTAGGCCTTGGCGGCCTCCTCCAGCTCGGCGGTCGTGATCCAGCCGTTCTCCCAGGCGATCTCCTCGGGCACGGACACGGGCAGGTCCTGGGAGTGCTCCACGGCGCGGACGAACTCCGCGGCCTCGTGCAGGCTCTCCATGGTGCCGGTGTCGAGCCACGCGTACCCGCGGCCCAGGGTCACCACGGACAGCGTCCCCTCCTCCAGGTACATCCGGTTAAGGTCGGTGATCTCCAGCTCGCCGCGGGCCGACGGCTTGACCTCGTGGGCCTTGGCGGCGACGTCGCCCGGGTAGAAGTACAGGCCGGTGACGGCGTAGGAGCTCTTGGGCTCGGCGGGCTTCTCCTCGATGGAGACGGCCCTGCCCTCGCCGTCGAACTCCACGACGCCGAAGCGCTCCGGGTCGTCCACGTGGTAGCCGAAGACCGTGGCCCTGCCCGACTCTGCGTTCTGGACGGCTCGCGTCAGGTGGCGCGACAGGCCGTTGCCGTAGAAGATGTTGTCGCCGAGCACCAGGGCGCACGGCTCGCCGTCGATGAACTCCTCGCCGATGGTGAACGCCTGCGCCAGGCCGTCCGGCGACGGCTGCTCGGCGTAGGAGAGGTTCACGCCGTAGCGCGAGCCGTCCCCGAGCAGGCGCTCGAAGTTGGGGAGGTCCGTCGGCGTGGAGATGACCAGGATGTCCCGGATGCCCGCCAGCATGAGGGTGCTAAGCGGGTAGTAGATCATGGGCTTGTCGTAGACCGGCAGCAGCTGCTTGGAGGTCACGAGCGTGAGCGGGTACAGGCGCGTGCCGGACCCGCCGGCGAGGATGATGCCTTTCATTGGCTATAACCTTTCATTTCTTGCTGCCCTGCGGCCAGCGCGATTTCCGAGAAGGCGGGCGCAGCAATCGACTCCGAAAGCAACGAACTCGCCAAGATTTCCCTCCCGTAGAAGTTGCGACGAAACCATCTTGGCGAGCCGGCTTCCTTCACCAATCTCACTTGCATGCATGAGTTCGTCTGCATGCGTTTCGAGAAAGAAGCCGACAGCGCGGTTGCGGGCAAACTGTTGGGATGGCGTCAAGTTATGCGAGTGATAGACCTCTGCACGCGGCTCGTAAGCCACCTTCAACCCTGAGGCGATAAACCTTGCCGCCATGAGCATGTCCTCGTTGGTGTTAACGTGCTCGAATCCGCCGCATTTGAGATATGCAGTTCGTCGATAAGCGGAACAGGCATCAGATGCAAAAAAAGTCTTAATACCGAGTTTCTCGAGATCACATTTGGAACGAACGGATGGCCGGTCGGGATAGTTGAAACCACGCACCAGCTGTTCAAAACGTCGGGCATCCGCCTTAGGCAGCTGCCTGCCGCTTACGAGAGCGATATCGGAATCATCAAGCATGGGAGCAACAAGCCGCTCCAGGTAATCATCAGAAACAGGCACAGCATCTTGGGTAAGGAAGCATACAAAGTCACCCCTCGACTCCCTTAGTGCCATGTCTCTTGTGGTGCCGTGGTTGAAATCCTGGCGATCAATCTTCAGAAGGCGGACTCTTTTGTGCTGCCGGACCAGCTCTATAGTTTTATCTTCCGAAGCGGAATCAACGATAAGGATATCAACCGGCTGAATAGACTGGTGTTCGAGGGCAATTAAAAGCCCATCGATTTCATGCTCAGCATTAAGAGTAGGAATGATGACGGATATTTCCATCTATCGGCCCGTCCTCTCCTTGCCAAACATGGCGCCGAAAGTGCCAGCAAAACACTTCCAATCCATTCGGAAACAACGGTTCCGCACGTAATGCAATTCGATTTTTTGGCGCAGACCGCTTTCAAATGACGCATCGTTGCGATCCGTCGCCTGCCATAACCCGGTAATTCCAGGTTGAACCGAAAGAAATACAACCTTATCCTCATCAGAAAAATGCATTTCGAGTTCATCACGCGTAATGGGACGAGGACCGATAACGGATAAATCACCATTTAAAACATTAAGAAACTGCGGCATCTCATCGATAGAGCACTTACGAATAAACTGCCCGACCTTAGTGATGCGCGGATCGTTATCGACCTTGCGCTCAATTTCCCACTGATGCAGCTGCTCAAAATTTAAATACTTCTGAACATTGCCAGCATCGGCAACCATGCTGCGCAGCTTAAAGATCTTAATGACCTTGCCATTTTTGCCAATTCGCTCCTGGGTGAACAAGGGACTACCCGGAGACTCTAGACAAATCAGGACGCACACAAGACCCACTGGAATGAATAAAATAGCGATCGCCATAAGACTAAACACAAGGTCAAACAGCCTCTTGACGATGCGATACCCAAGCGTACCGCTCGGCTTTATCTGATTGAAAGCCAGCGCACCAACCGTTGATGTACAACTCTCTGTTACTTCTTTAGCAGCCACAATAAAACTTACGTTCCTGTCCCCAGGAACCCCCCCCCATCTATGAATCCAAAAACCAAGTAATTTGCCGGTGCAACGTCTCCCTTACGTTTTGCTGGGCACGTCAAGCGGTAGCAGCTCCCTAAATGTGGAGCCACCATCGCCCACGTCCACCAAGCACCAGCGCTTATGACGATCGATCTTCTTTACACGGGCCTCTTGCCCCACCAAGGGACCCTGCTCTATGTGCAACACGCCGTCTTCTATGCGCGCCACGCTGTTGCGCACCACACCGTCGTCGTCCAGCACGCTGCGGTACCAGTCCTGCACATCGTCCGGCATGGGCATGTACGCCCGCTCCCTGCTGCCGGCGATGCGACAACCAAAGCTCAACTGGGCCAAAGCCCTATCGAGCGCGGCTACATCATGCGTGGCGACGAAGAAATATTCCTTGTACATGGGTTTGGTTTGGAGCGACCAGGCGCCGTCCCGCTTAAACCAGAACTCCTTTTGCATTACAAAAGCGTTCTGCATCAGCTCGTGTGGGATAATACGGCGCACCTTTTCGCAGGTCTCGCGCTCTTTGCCGTTGGGGGTGTGGACCAGATACCAGCGGACGCGGCCGTGCTGGCTGTTGGTGGTGGCGCCGTTAAATGCGCCCGGCAGCTTCTCTTGGCGCCGTGCCGTCTGTTCCATGTTCTCGCCCCCTCTTTTGGATTTGCGATGCACGCAAATGCAAGGGCGTTTAGAACAGGCTTCTCGCTCGCAGCTAGGCGCAATCGCAAAAGTACAGGTTTTTGTATCTTTCGACAGACGACATTATACGAGCAATTAATCAGCGTTTGCCCAGATTACGCAAAATGTACTGCCAGTAGATGCATCTCCATACCCCTCTACAAAAACCTGTACCTTTTTGTGCAACAAAAAAAGCCGCTCAACCAGCGGCTTTTCTAATTTTGGTAAGAAAAAAGGCGACCGCCCTTTGTGGACGGTCGCCTTTGCTAATTGTTGTGAAGCTTGCCTTAGGCGCGAGTCTTGATCTCCTCGGTCACCTTGGCAACAAACTCATCAACGCTCATCTGAACGGTCTCATTGGAGCGATCGCGGACGGAAATGTTGCCGGCCTCGACCTCCTTCTCGCCCAGGATGAGCATGTAGGGCACGCGGTCGATGCTGCGAGCCTCGCGGATCTTGTAGCCGATCTTCTCGTCGCGGTCGTCACAGACCACGCGGATGCCGGCCTCCTCCAGCTTGGCGCATATCTCGTGGGCGTAGTCGCGGCTCTTCTCGGAAACGGGAAGTGCCTTGACCTGCACGGGAGCCAGCCAGGTGGGGAACTTGCCCGCAAAATGCTCAATCAGAATACCAATGAAGCGCTCGATAGAGCCAAAGCATACGCGGTGCAGCATGATGGGGCGCTTCTTGGTGCCGTCGGCGTCCACGTACTCCAGGTCAAAGTTGAGCGGCATCTGGAAGTCGAGCTGAACGGTGCCGCACTGCCAGGTACGGCCGAGCGAGTCCTCCAGATGGAAGTCGATCTTGGGGCCGTAGAAGGCGCCGTCGCCCTCGTTGACCTCGTAGTCCATGCCCAGCTTCTCCAGAGCGGTGCGCAGGCCCTCCTCGGCGCGTGCCCAATCATCGTCCGAACCCATGGAGTCCTCGGGGCGGGTGGAAAGCTCAACGTGGTACTTAAAGCCAAACTTCTGGTATACGGAGTCGATGAGGTTGACAACGCCCACGATCTCGTCGGTCAGCTGGTCGGGGCGCACAAACAGGTGGGCATCGTCCTGGTTAAAGCAGCGCACGCGGAACAGGCCGTGCAGGGCGCCGCGTAGCTCGTGGCGGTGCACCAGGCCAATCTCGCCGGCGCGGATGGGCAGCTCGCGGTAGGAGTGCGGCTTGGAGGCGTACACCAGCACGCCGCCCGGGCAGTTCATGGGCTTAATGCAGTACTCTTCGTCGTCGATGACGGTGGAGTACATGTTGTCCTTGTAGTGGTCCCAGTGGCCCGAGGTCTTCCACAGCTGCTTGTTCATGATGAGCGGCGTGGAAATCTCCACGTAGCCGGCCTTGTGGTGGATCTCACGCCAGTAGTCCAGCAGCGTGTTCTTAAGGACCATGCCGTTGGGCAGGAAGAATGGGAAGCCGGGGGCCTCGTCGCGCATCATAAAGAGGTCCATCTCGCGGCCGATCTTGCGGTGGTCGCGCTTCTTGGCCTCCTCCAGCATGTGCATGTGCTCGTCAAGCTCCTCCTTGGTGGCAAAGGCGACGCCGTTGATGCGGGTGAGCATCTTGTTGTCCTTGTCACCCTTCCAGTAAGCGCCCGAGACGCCGGTGAGCTTAAAGGCCTTCAGCGCCTTGGTGTAGCAGATGTGGGGGCCGACGCACATGTCGATGTAGTCGCCCTGCTGGTAGAAGGTGATGCGGGCGTCGTCGTCCAGGTCGCCGATGTGCTCGACCTTGTACTTCTCGCCGCGCTCCTCCATAAGGGCGATGGCCTCGGCGCGGGGCTTCTCGTACACGGAGAACTTGAGGTTCTCCTTGACGATCTTCTTCATCTCGGCCTCGATCGCGGGGAAGTCGTCCTCGCTGATCTTGACGCCCTCGGGCAGGTCGACGTCGTAGTAGAAGCCGTTGTCGGTCGCGGGGCCGTAGGCAAAGTCGGCCTGGGGGTACAGGCGCTTGATGGCCTGCGCCATGATGTGCGCGGCGGAGTGGCGGATGACGTGCGTGACCTCGTCCTGCGGGAGCTCGGCCACCGAACCGTCATTGTAGAGTGCCTTCATGGGTATGTTTTCTCCTCTCGGATGCCTGATGCAAGTGCGTGCGATGCGCTCGGCTTTTTTGACTTGCATCATTATAGGCAGGTTGCCTTGGTATACAAGCGCCCGCCGCACCTTAATGGCACGGCGGGCGATTTTCTACGCATGCTTCATCGTGTGGGGCGGGGCTGTGGGGCGCGCGTGGCTTGCGCGGGACGCGCGGTGCCCGTGGCTTGCGGCCGGCCCAGCGATGGATGCGTTACTGGATGCGAGTTCGGCAGTAGGGGCAGACCTTCCAGTGCGCATCGAGCGGGCGATGACAGCTGGGGCATACGTTGCGAACCTGGGTATCACACACCGGGCAGACGACGAAGTCCTTCTCGATGGGGGCGCCGCACTGCGGGCAGGTGCCGTACTGGGCAAGCTGGCGCTCGCGCAGGGCCATGTCCAGCTCCTGCTCCTCGCGGTCGGACGCGTAAGAGTGCGGACGCAGGACCAGGTAGGCAATGAGGCCTACAAACGGGATGAGGGCGATGATGCCCCATGCCACGTAGGCGCTGGCGCCGCGACGGCGAGCGTCGATGAACACATAGACGACCGACAGCACATACAGGGCGATGATAAAGCCAACGAAGGCATAGACGACGCCCATAAGCTGCGGCGACATGAGCTCGGAGATGTACTTGGACATTACGGGAACCTTTCGGGATATTAACAGTCCGGTCAAGTTTACCACGGGGTTTGTTTATATGGGACCACGGCTAGGCGCGGGGCTGGCGCGGACACAAACATCTCAATCTGTAACAGGTGGGAGCGGAATCCGGGCCTAGATGTTACAGATTGAGACGAACGGAAGGGGCGCCAGACTAACGTCTCAATCTGTAACATCTAGAACCCAAATCATCAGTTAACTGTTACAGATCGAGACGAACGTTTGCCGTAGCTGTCGGCAGACGAGCTTGTCGACGTTGCTGGGTCTCCCCTCGTCTGCCGTTGGCGGGTGTTGCGGGGCTGTTCGCCGCATTGCCGCCGCGCTGGGGGTGTGTAGACCGTAGGATAGTCTTATTGACAGCCTGTCAACTCGTCTGGGAGGCACTGTGACAGAAACGTTTGATATCGCGATTGTCGGCGCGGGCATCACCGGATGCGCCATCGCGCGGCAGCTCGCGCGCTATGACCTGTCCATTTGCGTGGTCGAGGCGGCTAACGATATTGCGCTGGGCGCGTCGAAGGCCAACGGCGGCCTGGTACACGCTGGCTACGATCCGGTGCCGGGCACCGTAAAGGCGCAGGTCAACGCCCGTGGCTGCGAGTTGTACGGTACGTGGGCGCAGGAGCTGGACTTTCTGTTCCGCCGCACCGGGTCGATGGTGTTGGGCTTTAACGACGAAGACCGCGCACAGCTGGAGAAGCTGCGCAGCAACGGCCTGGCGAACGGCGTGCCCGAGCTGTCGATTATCGGCCCCGACCGCATCCACGAACTTGAGCCGCGCGCCAGTGCCTCTGCAACGTGCGCGTTGTGGTGCCCCTCGACTGGGTTTGTCGACCCGTTTGAGGTTGCCATCGCCGCGCTGGAGAACGCCGTGGCCAACGGGGTGACGTTTATGCGCTCCGCACCCGTGGAGGCGATTGAAGTTGCGGGCTCGGGCGACGACGCGCGCTTTACGCTGGCGACGCCCGCTGGCAACGTGCGCTGCCGTTACCTGATCAACGCCGCGGGCAACGGCGCCGCCGACATCTCGCATATGGCGGGCGCCGAGGAGTTCCAGATGGTCTGGCGTCAGGGCAACATCGTGGTGCTGGACAAGGAGCCGCGCACGCTCATGCCGCTCTACCCCGTGCCGACGCCGGTGTCGAAGGGCGTTATCGTGACGGGCACCGTGCACGCCAACACCGTGATCACCGCGACGGCCGCCGTGCGCGAGCCGGGCGACACGCAGACCTATGCGAGCGATGTGAACGCGCTGCTGAGCGGCGCGCGCAAGCTGGTGCCCGATCTGGATACGCGCCGCGTGGTGCGCGCGTTTGCCGGCGGGCGTCCGGTCATTCAGGGAACGAACGACTTCTTTATTGGACAGTCGGCCGTGGTGCCGGGGCTTTTCCAGGCGGCGGGCATTCAGTCGCCGGGTGTGGCAAGCGCGCCGGCCATTGCCGAGCACATGGAGCTTGTGATGCGTGAGGCGGGCGTGAAACTGCACGAGCGGGCTGACTGGAACCCAATTCGCCGCGCGCCGGACGACTTTGACCGCGCGCCGCTTACGCGCAAGGAAGAACTCATTGAGTCCGATCCCGCGTGGGGGCAGATTGTCTGCCGCTGCGAGACTGTGCCCGAGGCCGAGATTGTGGCCGCGATTCGGCGCCGCCCGGGTGCAATTTCGGTCGAAGGTGTCAAGCGCCGCTGTCGTGCCGGCATGGGTCGGTGCCAAAGCGGCTTTTGCCAGAGCCGTGTGGTGGCGATTCTTGCCCGAGAGCTGGGCTGCGACCCCAGCGAGGTGCTGTTGGAGGATACCGGATCTTGGCTGGTCGAGGGACCTTTGAAGGGAGTGCGCTAGGATGGCGGAATTCAAATCGAGCGCGATTGATTGCGGCGTCGTGGAAGCCGTACAAACGCAAGCCTTCGACGTGGTCGTTATCGGCGGCGGACCTGCCGGCATGGCGGCCGCGCTGGCCGCGCATAAGGCAGGCGCACGCGTGGCCATCGTGGAGCGCGAGCAGCATCTGGGCGGCATCCTGCGCCAGTGCATCCACCCCGGCTTTGGCCTGTCGCACTTTAAACAGGAGCTCACCGGTCCCGAGTACGCGCAGCGCTTTATCGACCAGGTGCACGCAACCGACACTGCGCTGTTCCTGAACAGCATGGTGATTGGGATTGATTCAGGCGAGCCTGCGGAAGACACCGCGGTCCACACCGTCACGCTCATGAGCCCCACCGGCATGCTGCAGCTCACCGAACGGGCGGTTGTCCTTGCCATGGGGTGCCGCGAGCGCACCCGCAGCGAGATCAAAATTCCCGGCAGCCGACCCGCCGGCGTGTTTACGGCCGGCTTGGCGCAGCGATACATCAATATCGAGAACCTCAAGCCCGGCTCGCGCGCCGTCATTTTGGGCTCGGGTGACATCGGGCTGATCATGGCGCGCCGCTGCACGCTCGAGGGGATTTCGGTCGAGGGCGTGTACGAGCTCATGCCGTACGCCAACGGCCTGCGCCGCAATGTGAAAAATTGTCTGGACGACTTTGGCATTCCGCTGCATCTGTCTACCACGGTCACGCGCGTGATCGGGCACGACCGCGTGGAAGCCGTCGAGGTGAGTCAGGTCGACGAACGCCTGGCGCCCATTCCGGGGACCGAGCGCATTGTTCCGTGTGACACGCTGCTGCTTTCGGTGGGCTTGATTCCCGAGAACGAGCTTTCAGTTGCCGCGGGCGTGGAGCTTGACCCGCGCACGCGCGGCGCCGTGGTGGACCAGAGCCTGCAGACGGGCATACCAGGCATCTTTGCTTGCGGCAACGTTCTGCACGTGCACGACCTGGCCGACAACGTGACGACTGAGTCCGAGCGCGCTGGCGCAGCTGCGGCCGCGTACACGCTGGGGACCGGCGCGGGCGCCGTTCCGGACTGCGAGCTCTCGGTCTCCCCTGCCGGCATCGCGGGCTACGCGCTGCCAGGACGCATTACGACTGTGGCACTCACCAAGCTGAACTTCCGCGTGCGCCGGCCCGTCGACGCCGCCCGCGTGCGCATTCTGGCAGGCGACGAGGAACTGTTTGCGGGCAAGGGACGCGCGTTTAAACCGAGCGTCATGGAAAGCTTCCCGCTGCCGGCAAAGGTCATCAAACAAGCGCTCGACCTGGGTGCTAGCGAAATTGTCCTGTCCGTCGATCCCGTCGAGGAGGCATAGACTATGAGCGATAACGCAATCGAAACGCTGCAGTTCAACTGCACGACCTGCCCATCCGAATGCCTCCTGACCGTAAAGGTGGAGCGCGACGCCAATGGCGCCGTGGTGGAAGTGCGCTCCGTAACCGGCAACAACTGCCCGCGCGGTGATAAATTCGCGCATCAGGAGCTCACCTGTCCCATGCGCGTGCTCACCACCACCGTTGCCGTATCCGGCGGCGATGAGGCTCTGCTGCCCGTGCGCACCGCCGATGCCATCCCGCTGGCACTCCACGCCCAAGCCATGAACCTCATCCGTGGCCTAGTCGTCAACGCCCCCATCCGCATGGGCGACGTCGTGCTGGGGAACCTCCTCAACACCAAAATCGACCTAATCGCCAGTATGGACATCGACCCAGCCTAAGCAGCTCATTTAGGACGGGGCTCTTTTAGCTACCCCGCCATCCACCCCGCCCCTCCTCAATTGCGGTGAAATAGTTCCTGATTTCCGCCAAAACCCCGGCATCCAGGAACTATTCCACCGCAACTATCCTTGGAATCGGTATTTAGCCTGTGCCTACTTTAGTGCCATTTCAAAACTATGCCGGATTACGGGGCTGATTCGGTGACCCCCATCCATACCGGCAATTATCGATTTTTGATACGCTCTCTACCTGCGGTTTTAATTTCGCGATTTTTCCCATGGTCATGTAATACAGGTCCAGCCCCGTAATCCGCCATACTTTTGAAACAAGCCCATTTGGGACGGGCCTCTTATGACTACTTTTGTCCGAATGTTCGCCCAAATGATTTTTCTAGGACGGGGATTAATTAAGGCTCTGTTAGACCAGAATTGACATTCTGCCTCAATCATCTTTTTGAAATT
>DXZW01000040.1 GCA_019419455.1 Collinsella sp.
CATGCGAACCTCCAGTCCGGACCGCCCCGCGGTCCAACTTTCTGTCCGCACCCCCTTCTCCCTCGCGCAGCATGGTCACATCGTGGTTGCTTTCGAGCGCGAGGACTCGACAATCTTTGAGGATGTTCATGGCTTGGCTCGATAGCTCTCCGGTGTCGGTGGCAAACCCAATGGAATCATCGAGAGCATTAAATCGATAGCCGACAGGATTGATGACATCGTGCGATGTTGAGTAGGTTTGCACGTGGATGCCGGCAATGGGGAGCGTGTCGCCGGGGTCAAATTCCTCTACGGGCAGGTGCGCGAGGTTTTCTTTGCATGAAAGGGTGTCCCTGCTGGCAAAGAGGGGACCATGCCAGTGCTTGCACCATACATCGAGCCCCTTGATATGGTCACCATGCTCATGGGTGATTACTAGAGCGGCGACGTCGTCTGCCGAGAGGCCAAGCTCCGCCATGCGTTTAAGTGTCTCGCGGCGGGACAGGCCGTTGTCGATCATGATGAGCCCCTGAGGCCCCTCGACGAGTGCGCAGTTGCCTTTTGAGCCGCTGCCGAGGATATGAAGGTGCAGGCGAGACATAAGATTCCAAAGGATACAATGGGTGCGGATGAATAGAGGAGGAAGCGAATGCCAACGGTATCTCAGCACTATGGACATCATGCCGCGCCGAGGACGGATAAGAGCGCCCTGGCAACGCGGCAGGCCGCTGCCCCCGTAGTGCTCATGGTATCAGGCGGTGCGGACTCGACGGCGCTGCTCCTTATGGCTTGCACATCAAAGCTGGATATCCAGGACGGGCGCGGCGTCGCTCCCATTGCGCGCGAGCGATTGCACGTGCTGCATGTAAACCATCATCTGCGCGGGGAGACATCCGATGGCGACGAGGCCTTTGTACGTGACCTGTGCGCGCAATACGGCTTGCCGCTGTGTGTTGAGCATGCCTATTTTGATGACGAATCGGGCAATATCGAGGCTGCGGCTCGCGAGGTGCGCTATGCCGCGGCACGGAGATATGTTCGCGAACTTTGTGCCGAATCGGGCGCACCGCGGACGGCGGCTCGTATCTGTACCGCGCATACTTCGTCGGACCGCGCGGAAACATTTTTGATGAACGCCATTAAGGGGTCGGGCCCGGCTGGGCTTTCGAGCATTCCCCGTCGAAGGAATATCGTGGTGCGCCCCTTGCTTGACCTAACTCATGGCGAGCTCGTGGGCTATCTACAGGTACATGGTCAGCCGTGGCGTGAAGATGAGAGCAATGAGGATGTCTCGTATCTGCGAAACTACGTGCGCCATAGAGTGATGCCAGTGGTGGCGCAGCGCAATGCGAGCGTCTGCAAGACGATTGGCGCCGCCTGCGAGATCTTAGGCGATGAGGATGCCTTTCTTTCTCAGCTTTCGGCACAGGCGTTTCGAAGCTGCCTGCGCAAGGAAGCGGCGGGCGCACTGGTGCTCGATGCGCGCCGTCTTGCCGCCGCTGAGGTTGTGATTGCACGGCGTATCGTACGGTTGGCGATTAAGCGCATCGATCCCGACGCGCGACCGGAGATGCGGCACGTGGAGCGCGTGCTCGCCTGCGTCGCTGCGGGCTCGGGCTCGGTAACGCTTCCTGCGGGAATTGATGCCCGTGTGGAGTTTGGCATGCTGGCGTTCAAGGCCCCGGCGGCGCGCGAGGACTTAGTGGCCGACTGGATCTCCGTTCCCGGTCGTCTGCCGCTGGGGGCGGGGCGTATGCTGACAGCAGAGCCGATGGCTGTGGAGCCGGGACGCGATATCGTGCACCGTGCCCGCGAGCTTGCTGCTGCCGGAGAGGTTGCGGCCTTGGTGGATGCGGCGGCCCTGGGGTTCGCCGACCGCGATAGCGAGCGGATGCTAGCCGGCTCGCGCGGGGAGATTCCCGCCGAGGCGCGATTGGCGCGCCTGTGGGTGGATAGCCCTGTGCCGGGAGACGTGATGTGCCCGTTGGGGATGAACGGCCGAAGCAAGAAAGTGTCAGACCTGTTGAACGAGGCGCGCATTCCTGTTTCAGACCGCTCTGGCGTACCCGTGGTAAGAACGGCTCCGGGAGGTGCCGTAGTATGGGTCGCGGGCGTTCGCGCGGACGAGCGTTTTAAATGCACGGCCGCAACGCGCGTGGCATATCTGCTTCGTGTGGTCGATGCGGAATAGCGCTTCGCGCCAGCTATTCTGTGCGACGTTGACGGTATTCCCGCGCTGATGGCGCACGTGCTGGTAAATATACCCCGTGCGCTGCTAGAATGTGTAGTTCGCGTCCATGCGGCGGTGCGTGGGCGATAAGCACAAGAAAGGGTTGTCATGGCTTCTCAACATCCGGATATCGAGAAGGTTCTGTTTACGCAGGAGGATATCGACGGTATCGTCTCTCGCCTAGGCGAGCAGATTACTCGCGACTACGCGGGTAAGGATCTGGTGCTGATTGCGGTCCTGCGCGGCGCCGTGGTCTTTATGGGCGACCTGATGCGCAAGATCGAGCTGCCGACCAACATCGATTTCATGGCTGTTTCGAGCTATGGCGACGGTGTGAAGTCTTCGGGTATCGTGCGTATCATTAAGGACCTGGATATCGACATCCGTGGTCGCGACGTGCTGATCGTCGAGGACATTCTGGACTCGGGCCTGACCCTCAAGTACCTGATGAAGAACCTCGAGAGCCGCAAGCCCGCTTCTCTGGAGGTCGCCGCCTTCCTATGGAAGGACGTTGAGGACCGTACCTCGGCCGTCACGCCCAAGTATGTTGGAACCCATTGCCCCGATGCCTTTGTGGTGGGCTACGGCCTCGACTATGCCGAGCGCTATCGCAACCTTCCGTATCTGGGCATTTTGAAACCGGAGGTTTATTCGTAAGATGCCCGACGACCGTAACGACAACAATTCCCAGACTCCCCGGGAGCCTAAGATCCCGGGGATGCCCGGAGGCAAGAAGCCCACGCGTACGGGCTGGCTGTATTTTATTTTGGCTTGCGCGCTTCTGGGCTACGCCTTCTTTAACATGGGCTCCGGCTTTGCCAACTCCAGCAATACCGTTAAGCTCGCGACGAGTGAGATGGTCAGCGCCATCAAGCAGGATCGCGTCGAAGATCTGACCTATACGGTTCAGGACGGAAGCGTGACGGGTCATTACTGGAAGACGAAAAAGGACAAGGGCGACACGAGCGAGCTCAAGAGCTTTTCCTCGACCTATGTCGGTTCCGATTCGCTTGCCGAGCTCATGGCGGAGCACCCCGATACCAAGTACATCGTCAACACCAACGATCCCGATTTTTGGGGCGACTTGGCGATGAGTGTGCTTCCGACGATTGCCTTGATCGCCATCATGTTCTACTTTATGCGCCAGATGATGGGCGCCAACAACAGGAACATGCAGTTTGACAAGACCAACGCCAAGACCAACGAGGCAACGCGCCCCAAGGTCAAGTTTGAGGATGTTGCCGGTGTGGACGAGGCAGTCGAGGAGCTCGAGGAGATTCGCGACTTTTTGAGCGATCCGGACCGCTATCGCAAGCTGGGCGCCAAGATTCCGCGCGGCGTGCTGCTGGTTGGCCCTCCGGGTACCGGTAAAACCCTGCTGGCCAAGGCCGTTGCCGGCGAGGCGGGCGTGCCGTTCTTTAGCATCTCGGGTTCCGACTTTGTCGAGATGTTCGTGGGTGTCGGCGCCAGCCGCGTGCGCGACCTTTTTAAGGAGGCCAAGTCTCAGGCTCCGTCAATCATCTTTATTGACGAGATCGATGCCGTGGGACGTCAGCGCGGAGCTGGCTTGGGCGGCGGTCACGACGAGCGCGAGCAAACGCTCAACCAGCTGCTGGTCGAGATGGACGGCTTTGAGGAAAGCGAGTCGGTCATCCTGATCGCTGCGACCAACCGTCCTGACATCCTGGATCCGGCATTGCTGCGTCCCGGCCGTTTTGACCGTCAGGTTACGGTCGACCGTCCGGATGTGAAGGGCCGCGAGCGGATCTTGCGCGTGCATGCCGAGAACAAGCCGATGGACGAGGACGTTAAGTTTGAGAAGCTCGCCCAGATGACCGTTGGCTTTACTGGTGCCGATTTGGCGAACCTGCTCAACGAGTCTGCGTTGCTGGCCGCTCGCCGTCATCGTTCTGTGATCTCGATGGACGAGGTCGAGGAGTCGATGGAGCGCGTGATTGCCGGACCGCAACGCAAGGGTCGCGTGATGACCGAAGCCGAGCGCACCACGATTGCCTACCATGAGAGCGGTCACGCTTTGGTGGGCCACATCCTGGAGCACTCCGATCCGGTTCATAAGATCTCGATCGTCAGCCGCGGTCAGGCCCTGGGCTACACACTGCAGCTTCCGCAGGAGGATCACTTCCTCAAGACCAAGAACGAGATGCTCGACGAGCTCGCCGTGTTCTTGGGCGGTCGCGTTGCCGAGGAGCTCATGTGCGACGACATCACGTCGGGCGCGAGCAACGATCTGGAGCGCGCGACTAAGATGGCGCGCGAGATGGTCACGCGCTTGGGCATGAGCGAGGAGTTGGGCACGCAAGTGTTTGGCGAGGCGCAGCATCAGGTGTTCCTGGGTCGCGACTATGCCGATCACCAGGATTACTCCGAGGAGACGGCGCGTCGCATCGACATCGAGGTCCAGCGCATTATGCGTGAGGCCCATCGTCGTGCGGTCGAGATTTTGGATGCCCGCCGCGATCAACTCGATCTGATGGCCAAGGTGCTGCTTGAGCGCGAGACCGTCGAGGGTGACGCCGTGAACGCCCTGCTCGACAACGAGTGGGACGCTTACCTTGAGCGCGAGGGCGATATCCTGGCGGCCAAGGAGGAGCGCAACGCCAAGGCGGCTGGCATGCCGACCAAGAAGCGCTCGCTTCGCATGAGCGAGGAGGAGTTGGCGGCTGATGCCGCGGCCTTTGCGCAGGCGGCCATGCAGGAGGATGCCGAAGCCGCATCCGATGATGCCGGAGATGGCAATGCTGCCAACGCTGACGGCAACATCGACGCCGACAAATAGTTCTTGTAGCGAAAGCCTCCGCGGGGAAACCTGTGGAGGCTCTTTCTTTTGAGCGATATGTTGATTGGGGACAGACTTAAATGAGCGTTTTCACGCATTTAAGTCTGTCCCCAATCAACATTGCTGCGGCACTTTGCTCAGCTAAAGCGTACAATAGCGCCTATGCGAAAGGGGAACAGATGATCAACGAAACTATGTATGCTCGCGGTGCGGAAAGCTCCATCATCCGTGAGATTTTTAGCTATGGCCTTGAGCGCAAGGCACAGATCGGTGCGGAGAACGTATTCGATTTTTCGCTGGGCAACCCGAGTGTTCCGGCGCCCGCTGCTGTTGCTGAGTCCATTAAGAAGGCATTGGAGCTGCCGAGCGACCAGCTGCATGGATACACGCCTGCGCCGGGTCTGCCACAATGTCGAGCGGCCGTCGCCGACTCGCTCAACCGTCGCTTTGGCACGAGCTATGAGGGCAAGGACGTCTTTATGACGGTGGGTGCCGCGGCTTCGCTCACCTGCACGCTCAACGCCGTTACGAACCCGGGCGATGAGGTTGTTGTTATCGCCCCGTACTTTCCGGAGTATCGCGTGTGGATTGAGAAGGCCGGCTGCACGTGTGTTGAGGCGCTCGCCGATGAAGATACGTTCCAGCTGAGCGTGAGTAACGTGCTCAAGGCGATTACCGATAAGACGGCTGCCGTCATCATCGACTCGCCCAACAATCCGACCGGTGCCGTATATACACGCGACACGCTGACGCGACTGGCCAATGTTCTGCGCGAGGCCAACGCTCAGCGCGATCCCGAGAATCCGATTATGCTCATCTCTGATGAGCCGTATCGCGAGATTGTCTATGGCGCCGAGGTGCCTTGGGTGCCTTCGATCTACGAGCACACCATCGTGTGCTACTCGTATTCCAAGTCGCTTTCGCTACCGGGCGAGCGCGTCGGGTGGATCCTGGTTCCCAATACGAATCCTCAGGCAGCTCGTCTAATGCCCGCCGTTGCCGGTGCCGCCCGTACGCTGGGCTTCGTGTGTGCACCGGCGCTCTTCCAGCGTGTAATCATCGACTGCATTGATGAACCGAGCGATGTCGAGGCCTATGCTCGCAACCGCACCGCGCTTACCGATGCACTAGCGGAGTACGGCTACACCTATGTTGAGCCGGATGGCGCGTTCTACCTATGGGTGAAAGCGCTGGAGTCCGATGCGAATGCGTTCTGTGAGCGCGCGAAGAAGCATGAGCTGCTCGCGGTGCCTTCGGATAGCTTTGGCATGCCGGGCTGGTTCCGCCTGGGCTACTGCGTGAGCTATGAGACAATCGTCAACTCTCTGCCTGCCTGGAAGCAGCTGGCCGACGAATATCGTCGAAAGTAAAGCGCTCTGCTTACAATGTTTTACGTGAAACGGGGTTTGGTTTTAAGCCAGACCCCGTTGTCTATGCCGTTGTGTGATTGGGATGAAGCAGTTTTACGACTGCCGAAAGCTATGCGTACAATGAATATACGCGACGGCCATACTGGACAAGGAGACCCGATGCCCTACCTTCTTTCTTGTGATATTCATACTCATACGATGTTCTCTGCGCATGCGTACTCAACCATCGAGGAGAACATCTATTGGGCGGCGGAGCGCGGCCTTCAGGTGCTCGGTTCCGCCGATCATTTAAGCTCGATGGTTACGCCTTGTCCCAATGACCTGCGCAGTTTCCAATTCTTTATTAACCAGGATATCTGGCCGCGCATTTGGAGCGGCGTGCTGGTGCTGCGTGGTGCCGAGGCTGATATCGTTTCGCTGGACGGCAGCTTGTTTGGCGAAGACATTCCCGTTTCGCTCGATATCGCCGGCGATCCGTATAGTCGTGAGCATTCGCTGTTCGATTTGGTGACGCGTAATTTGGATTATTTGGTGGCAAGCGTGCATAACCCGCAGTTTGCCGAAGGCGCGACGCTCGCCCAAACGACCCAGATGTACATCAATGCCCTGGAGCACCCCAAGGTGTTCATGCTTGGGCATGCGGGTCGTTCGGGCGTGCCGTTCGATATCGATGAGGTGCTGTTGGCGGCCAAGGCCAAGCACAAGATCATCGAGATCAACAACCATAGTCTTGAACACGGTGTCGACACTGAGCATTGGGCCGTATGCCGCAAGATCGCCGAGCGCTGCGCCGAGCTGGGCGTGGGTATTGGCGTGTCGACCGATGCCCACATTGGCATGGCCATTGGCAAGCTCGATCACGCGCGCAAGATGCTCGACGAGATTCACTTCCCGCTGGATTTGATCGTGACGCGCGACCGCGAGACGCTGCTGCGCGAGATGGCGGCAGCCGGCGTGTGTGACCTGCGCAAGGGGATGTAGCGGAGTTCATAAACCAAGCGAAGGGGGCGGTCCAGACGGGCCGCCCCCTTTCTTGTCTCGAAAATCTACCGGGGTGGATTAGCGGCGCTCGAGGACCGCTACGGTTTCGGTGTGGTCGGTATGGGGGAACATGTCGACGGGCGTGATCTTGAGCAGGCGATAGCCTCCGTCGAGGAGCTGGTGCAGGTCGCGCTCTTGGGTCACAGGGTTGCAGCTGATATAGGTGATGCGGCGCGGCTTGAGTGCGCAGGCGGCTTCGAGGAACTCGGGGGTGGAGCCGGCGCGCGGCGGGTCGATGGAAAGGACATCGATCCGCTCGTTGTTGTCGGCGGCGTCCAGGATGTAATCGGTGGCGTCGTCGGCCATAAACCAAGCGCTGCGGGTGAGGCCGTTGAGCTCGGCATTGCGACGTGCGTCGGCAATGCCCGCCGGGTTGCGCTCCACGCCGAGCAGCATAATGCCGATGCCCTTGTCCTGGGCATCCTTCGCGGCGCACAGACCGATGGTGCCGCTACCACAGTAAGCGTCCATAAGAATGTCACCCTGCTGCAGGTCCATGCCGTCAATCGCGAGCTGATAGAGCAACTCGGTCTGCTGCGGATTGGTCTGGTAGAACGCGGTGGGGGAGATATCGAACTCGCAGCCGAGCAGCTGGTCGCGCATGCATTCGGCGCCATAGACGATACGAGTCTCCTCACCCAAGATGGCATTGCCGGGGCGACCGTTGATGTTCTGAGCGACGGTGACGATATGCGGATCAAGCGCCGCGACGGCTTCAAAGAACTCCTGCGCATGCGGCAGGTCGCGCTGAGCGGTCACGAGGGTGACCATAATCTGGTCGGTGCGCCAGCCGCAGCGAACGACGGCATAGCGAAGCAGCCCCAGATGCTTGTCTTCGTTAAAGGCGGGAATATGCAGACGTTCGGCCTCGCGAGCGATGCCGTTGAGAATCTGACGAGCGCCCGGCGCCTCGACAGGGCATTCAGGAACAGCAACGATTCTGTGTGTCCCACGTTCAAAAAAGCCGCAGCGGACAGCGCCCTCTTTGCCGGGAGCAAACGGAGTGGCAGCCTTATGACGAAAACCACGCGGCGCAGGATATTTGCCCGGGTCTCCCAGGGTGACTCCCATACCGCGAATGGGGTCGACGCTAATGCCCTCGCGCTCGCAGAGCTCAGCAAACAGCTCCTCCATAGCAGCCTGCTTGGCCGCCAACTGCTTCTTATAAGGACGATTGAGCGCCGTACACCCACCGCAAGCTTTCATGATCGAACAGGGAGACTTGGGGTCCACAGCCTTACGCGCAGACGAAACCGGATCTTTATGCGAGCGCTTGGAGCGAGTCTGAGATGCCTTGTCCTCGTTCCGACGAGAACTGGGGCGCTTGGCCTTAGCCTTGCCCTTGGCTGACTTACCCTTCGCATCCTGAGACGACTTGGATTTCTTAGAAGATTTTTTCTCCTCCGACCCCTCAGCCGCCTCGATCAAAGCACGACGAGCCCTACGCTCCGCACGAGATTCTGCCATGAATTAACCCCACTATTAAAGAAAAAGAAAAGTCCGAAGCAATTGTACCGTGCCAAGCTAGTGGACGATATGCAAGCGGCCATTTCATGTCAGCGATAAGTCCAACGACGTTTGCCCGGCGCGGGCGGGGAGCGGCGCGGAATTAAGTTTCCTGCTCTACAGCCCTGCGCAAGACGGAAAGCACATTTAGTGCTTTCCTTTGCGTGCGGAACTCGCGATAAACTTAATTCCGCGCCGCCCCCCGCCCGCGCCGGGCAAGCCCTCCCTTGTACTCCATTTCACTAAAGTGTATGATTCTGAACGTTGCATGACTCACTTTACCTAACTAAAGTGCCATCAAGGGGGAATACCATGAATACCGATATGTCTCGTCGTCAGTTTGTTGGTCTAGCCGGCTCGCTCGCCGCGGTGCTTGGCCTTGGTCTTGTCGGTTGCGGCGGTGGTGCTGGCAAGGGCTCCGCTGCTGGCTCTGCCGCGGCCAAGGATGTGAAGGGCGCCGCGGAGTCCAAGAAGCTCGTGGTGGGCTTTGATAAGTCCTATCCTCCGTACGGCTTTGTGGGCGACGATGGCGAGTGCACCGGCTTTGATCTCGATCTGGCCAAGGCTGTTGCCGATAAGCAGGGCTGGGAGGTCAAATACGAGGCCATCGACTGGGACGCCAAGGATACGCTGCTCAACTCCGGCGCCATCAACTGCATCTGGAACGGCTTTACCATGGAGGGCCGTGAGGACGACTACACGTTCTCCGAGCCGTACATGCTCAACGAGCAGGTGCTGGTGGTAAAGAAGGATGCGGGCATCAAGAGCTGGGACGATCTTGCCGGCAAGACCGTGATTACCCAGACCGATTCCGCTGCGCAGGATGTACTCGAGGGTGACCAGAAGGATCTGGCGGCGACGTTTGCCACGCTCGACACGATCGGCGAGTACAACACGGCCTTTATGCAGCTCGAGAGCGGCGCGGTCGATGCCGTGGCTTGCGACCTTTCGATTGCCCAGTATCAGCTTGCCGCCAAGCCCGATGCCTATACGCAGCTCGACAAGCCGCTGTCCAGCGAGCACTACGCCGTCGGCTTTAAGAAGGGCGACACCAAGTCCGCCGATGCCGTGACCGAGTCGCTCAAGGCGCTCTACGAGGACGGCACGGTCAAGGACCTGTGCGATAAGTATTCAAGCTATGGTCTTTCCTTCGACAACTGGGTGCTCAAATAGCGGCTTTCCCAGGCACCCGATTTTGCCGTTCAAACCGTCGCTTGCGTACATTTAGTACGCGGCGCTCCTCTTTCACGGCAAACTCGGGCACCTGGAAAACCCGCTTTAGCATTGGGTTCGCTGTTCCGTTACTGTGAAAGAGAGCTTGGGTTGTCTATTCAGGTCATGATGCAGATGCTTGGCCAGGGATTCTTGGTCAGCTTGCAGCTGTTTGTGCTGACGTTGCTCGGGTCGATTCCGCTGGGAATTCCCGTGGTGTTTATGCGCATGAGCAAAATTGCGCCGCTTCGCTGGATCGCGCGCATCTATATTTCGGTCATGCGCGGCACGCCGCTCATGCTACAGATGTTTGCCATCTACTTCGCCCCGTACTACGTGTTCGGCATCTCGCTCACGCCCGATTCCAAGTGGACGGCGTGCGTTGTGGCGTTCATCATCAACTACGCCGGCTACTTTGCCGAGATCTATCGCTCGGGCCTGCAGTCGATTCCGCGTGGTCAATATGAGGCCGCCGAGGTGCTGGGCTACTCGCGTCTGCAGACATTTTTGTACATCGTGATGCCGCAAGTTGCCAAACGCATTTTGCCGGCGATGGGCAACGAGATCATCACGCTGGTCAAGGACACATCGCTGGCGTTTGCCATCGGCGTGGGGGAGATGTTCTCGACGGCCAAGGCGCTGGTTGCCTCGCAAGTGAGTATGGTGCCGTTTGCGATCGCGGCGCTGATTTACTGGGTCTTTAACTTTGTGGTCGAGATGCTGCTGGGCGCCGCCGAAAAGAAGCTGGACTATTATCATGACTAGATCGTTCCGCCGTTCTAACGAACGGCGGACTGCTCGACGCTGCGCGTGTGCCTGACGGCCAATCTGCTCCTCAAACCGTCGCTTGCGTACAGAAGTACGCGGCGCTCCTCTTTCGGAGCACATTGTCTCGCCAGTCACACGCTCGCTGTCTTTTTAAACACATGGAGGTTCCCGTGTCCGGAACGGTAATGAATATAGCGAACGCGCGCAAGGCGTTTGGCGGCAATGAGGTGCTCAAGGATATCTCACTCGAAGTCAAGCGCGGTGAGGTCGTGGCGATTATCGGACCTTCGGGCGGCGGTAAGTCTACGCTGCTGCGGTGTGCCACGCTGCTCGAGACACTCGACGGAGGCTCTCTCTCGTTTGGCGACCTTGCCGTTGCGACGGACGCGGGGCCGGGTGCGGTCTATGCGAAAGGCGACGTGCCCAAACAGGCGCGCTCGCGGTTTGGTCTGGTGTTCCAGAACTACAATCTGTTCCCGCACTATACGGTGATGAAAAACATCATCGACGCGCCGATCCGCGTGCTTAAGCGCCCGCGCGAGCAGGCGGAGGCGCGTGCGCGTGAGTTGATCGCGCAGATGGGGCTTACGGGCAACGAGAACAAGGTGCCGTGTGAGCTTTCGGGCGGTCAGCAGCAGCGCGTGAGTATTGCCCGCGCCCTGGCGCTCGATCCGGAAATCTTATTCTTTGACGAGCCGACCTCGGCGCTCGATCCCGAGCTGACGGCCGAGGTGCTGCGTGTCATTAAGGACCTCGCTGCGCAGAACATGACGATGGTGATCGTGACCCACGCAATGCAGTTTGCGCGCGATGTTGCCGACCGCGTGGTCTTTATGGATGGCGGTCGTATTGTCGAGGAGGGTCCTGCCGAGCAGGTTATCGACCATCCGCGCGAGCAGCGCACCCGTGAGTTCTTGAGCCGTATCGAGGGGTAGGCTCAACTAAATATTGAGATGAAGCCGCCGCAGGTCTAATGGTCTGCGGCGGCTTTTATTTGCATCGACGGGGTTCAATAATTGCCTCACAAGCTTGTCTCTTCCTCTCGCCGCCTGTATTCATACGTGTGCCGAAAGGTATGCATGGACAGCCGCCCGTGAGGGTAGGGTGGTGGCATAGGACATTTGGAGGGTGAGTCGGCTCGGCTGCCGACCATGCTGCTCCCGGGACGGCACCGACCGCGAACTCTCCCCGTTGGCGTCGCGCATTGCGCGCGGCCCTGCAAGGAGGTCATCATGGGTGCTCCCAAGACCGGTAACGTAAGGAACGTGGTGCTCGTAGGCCAAGGCGGGGTGGGCAAGACTTCACTCGCCGAAGCCATGCTCCACCTTTCCGGCAAGACCGCCCGCCTGGGCGGCCACGACGGCACCAAGCCCACGCTCGACTATGACCCCGAAGAGGTCAAGCGTGCGTTTTCCATCTCGACGACCATTGCGCCGATCGACTGGAAGGGCGCTCGCATCAATGTGCTCGATGCCCCGTGCTATCCCGATTTTATCGGCGACGCCTTTGCCGCGATGAGCGTCTGCGAGACGGCTCTGTTTGTGGTCGACGCCGAGGCCGGCCCGCAGCCTACGACGGTTAAGCTCTGGTATGCCGCCGAGGACCTGCGCCTGGCGCGTGCGGTGTTCGTAAACCGCCTGTCGCGCTCCGAGGCCAGCTTTGCGACCACAATGGACCTGCTGCAGGAGCGCTTTGGTACGCGCCTGGGCGCCGTGACTCTTCCCTGGGGCGAGGGCGAGGACTTTGACGGCATCATCGACCTGGTGCGCATGAAGGCGCGCCACTGCAACGGCGCCGAGGCCGTTGAGTCGGAGATTCCCGAGGAGTATCGTGCCCAGGCCGAGGAGGCCCATGACCATCTGTGCGAGCTGGTGGCCGAGGCCGACGACGAACTGATGATGAAGTACTTGGAAGGCGAGGAGACGCTGACGCAGGAGGAGCTTGAAGGCCTGCTGTCGAAGGCGATTGCCGAGCGCATCTTTGTGCCGGTCTTTGCGGGCGATTGCATTAAGGAGCAGGGCGTCAACTCGCTGATGGACGACATCGCGACGTACTTCCCGGCGCCGACCGACTACGGCGAGATGCCGCTCATCGACGGCGATTCGCTTAAGATCTCGAGTGACGATGACCGTCCGGTGGCGTTTGTGTTTAAGACGCTGGCCGATCCGCAGCAGGGTCGCATCAGCTTTATCAAGGTGCTGACGGGTACGCTTGAGCCGGGTCTTGAGCTGATCAACGCGCGCACGCGCAAGGGCGACCGTCTGGCTCACCTGTATGTGATGTGCGGTCGCGACATGACCGAGGTCGGTCACGCCTATGCCGGCGACATCATCGTGGCGCCCAAGCTGGCGGCCGAGACGGGCGATACACTCTCGATTACCGGCAAGGTCGAGGCTGCGGCGTTTAAGTTCCCCAACTCGCAGTACCGCATCGCCATCGAGGCCGAGAACCGCGGTGACGAGGAGAAGCTATACACGTTTATCGAGAAGGCGTGCAAGGCCGATCCGACCATGAGCATCGATCGTGACGAGGAGACCGGCCAGACTATCATCTCCGCCGTGGGTGAGGCGCAGGTTTCGGTCCTGCTCAATCGCCTTGAGGATCGCACCAAGGTCGTGGCCAAGAGCGTGCCGATCCGTATTCCGTATCGCGAGACCATTCGCCGCACGGCAAGTGCCCAGGGTCGCCACAAGAAGCAGACTGGCGGTGCCGGTCAGTATGGCGACTGCTGGCTGCGCGTTGAGCCACTCATTGGGCCCGACGGCACGAGCGATGGCTATGAGTTTGTAGACGAGGTCGTGGGCGGTCGCATTCCGCGTTCGCTCATTCCCGCCGTGGACAAGGGCGTTCAGGAGACCATGAAGGACGGCATTATTGCCGGCTACCCGCTTACTGGCATCCGCGTGGCTGTGTACGACGGCTCGTATCACAGCGTCGACTCCAACGAGATGGCGTTCCGCGCGGCGGCTCGCATCGGCCTGCGCAAGGCATGCGCCGATGCCGACCCGGTGGTGCTGGAGCCCATCGAGGAAATCACGGTGACCATCCCCGAGAGCTACGCCGGCGCCGTGATGGGCGATATCTCGGCCTCGCGCGGTCGCGTGACGGGCATGGAGACCGATGAACGCGGCGACACCGTTGTTATTGCCCAGGCGCCGCTGGCCGAGCTGACGGATTATTCGACGCGTCTGCGCTCCATCACGCGCGGCACGGGCGACTTTACCATGAAGCCCGCCGGCTACGAGCAGGTGCCTTATGACGTTCAGGCCAAGCTGGTCGAGCGCTATGAGGAGGGCCGCGCCAAGTAGCGTGTGGCGTTGCCTGCAACATACATGCCGATGCAAGGGCCGCTCTGGGCAATCCGGGGCGGCCCTTTTTTGATTCCTGGGGGACGGGGGAAACGGACCATGTTAGGTTTTGGGGCAGCTTGGTCGGCCCTAGTCCCCCGAGGCCTGATTGCGGCCGGTGGCGTAGTCGATCTGCACGTGCGGCTGCAGATTGTAGCAATATACGTGGAAGCACAGGGTTTTGCCGTGGTCTTCGATCGATTGTGCTTCCAGACGAATGCCACGACAGACGAGCTCCTCCTCGTTGTACATAGGCGTGACGCGATAGAGCACGTGGTTGCCCGTGTCGCGGACGTAGTCGAGGATCTGCTCTTCAAACGGCAGCATGCCCGTCTCGTTGAGATAGCGCGTGCCGGTGAGGAGATTCTTGCGGTTGGCGTTTTCGCCGCAGAGTGACCAGGCGATGAGGTGGCAGCGGTTGTAGAGGCTCTGGCCTGGAATAAAGTCGTAGCGCTGCTGGTGCCAACCGGCAGGATGGATACGCGAGATATCGCCGCGCTTGCCCTGACCGAGCGATTCGGGGCCCACGCAGGCGAGCGCCTTGCGAGTGCGGCCCAGGCTGTCGAGCTTGGAGAATTTCTTAAAGCAGCCCTCTTCGGTGGCACGATCGTATTCATCGAGTGTGAATGACGGCGTGCCGAGCGGACGCGTGCCGTCGGCGCGGAGGGCAACGTAGGGGTTGCCGGCGTAGTCGGGAATGCTGCTGAGATATACACCGCGGGCGCGGTTGAGGTCGGGGTTTTCGACCTCGTCGATGGGGGTGACGTTTGAAGAGGCATCGTCAGCGGTGTCGGTCGTGGCGGATTCAGAGCCATCGCCGGAGTCCTGATCATCTTCGGAGTCCGTGGAGCTCGCTGTTCCCGATTCGAGCCGGGCAACCAGGTCTGCTTCGTCGTCGGTGCGGTTGGGGCTCTCGCTTTGCTTCTCGGCCAGAGCAGCCGCCTGCTCATCGCTTTGCGGCGAGAGCAGCTTGGGCGCTCCGTCGAGCGACCCTGTGAACAGCGCAAACCCCAGCACCACGGCGGTGCCGATGGAAAGTACTTGCTTGTAGGCGGACTTGCGCGACATTGAGGCTCCTGGCTAGACGGTTGGGAATCTACCAGTCTAGCAGGTGCCGCCGCAGGCAGTTTTGCCGAACAGATTCTTAAAGATTGGGGGCGCTACCGATCCATTTGCCCTAGAAGGGGTTGCGATGGTTGGGACGTGTGGGGCTCGACGTTTCCCCAGATAAAACCTGCCAAAATAAACCTGTCCCCTTTTAGAAGGTCGGCAACAATTTATGTGGTTCAGGTTGAGCATGCGCGAGCGAGCAGATTGCCGTGCCCGGGGCCTGCGCAGCGCCGAGCGGTTACGCCGTTTGTAAAACGGCGTAACTTAAAGATTCATGTTGCCGTGGATGTAGGGGGCGACCTCGGGGGAGATGTGTCCGCAGCCTAGGTTGCGCAGCGCGGACTCGATGGCGGCGGGCAGCGGGGTCTTTCCCTCGTCGTTGACCACGGTACCGCCGAGGGCGGCGATCTTGGCGACATCTGCCGGGGCGGCTTCGATATGCATGCAGCCGCCGACCAGGCGTGCGCGGACCTGCGCCAGGTCAAGATCGTGCAGATAATCCTCGCAGGCGCGGATTAAATCGACCTTCTCGCGCGTAAGCTCCTCGCCCGTGGGAATGCGCGTGGCCAAGCAGGCGCCTGCCGGCAGGTTCCAGACGGGGTAGCCCCATGCGCGCAGCAGCTCGCGCTCTTCGTCCTTGGTAAAGCCGACCTCCATAAGGGGTGAGCGTACACCGAGCTCTTCTGCCGCACGCATGCCGGGGCGGTAGTCACCGCGATCGCTTGCATTGCTGCCATCGATGACGGTGGGAAAGCCTAGCGACTTGGCGTGGTTGACGATAGCGGTAAAGCCGGCGCGCTTGCAGTGGTAGCAGCGGTCGGCATCGTTGCAGGCTACCTGGGGGAGCTGCAGCTGATCGACCGAAAGATTGAGCACGGGGAGCTTAAAATGCGCCCCTTCATTGGCTTGTCCATCAACGGACCGCTCAAACGAGGCCTGTTCGGGCGTGCCGATGAGCGGCGTGGTGAGGTGGACGAGAAGCGTGCTGGCAGGCATGATGCGGGCGCAGACCGCGGCCAAAAAGCTGCTGTCGACGCCGCCGGAAAAGCCGATGGCAACGCGTCCGTATGCCAAAAGCAGCTGCTCGAGCTCTGCGAGTTTGTCCTGAAGCTCCTTTGCAGGTGCGGTGGTGTCTGAAAACATGAATCGATCCTTACCAATATGTACTCGGTCAAAAACTATAATCCTACCGGGCTGCTTGTCATAATACTTCTACCTATGTAACGAAAGTGCAATATGGCATATACGTTATATACAAGTTGCCAAATGCGGTAGAGTTGCGGTAATGCGATAGCGAGAGCCGATGGGGGACCGATATGATCAAGGCTGTAATTTTTGACATGGACGGAACGCTGGTCGATACCGAGCGTTTGGGCATTAAGGCATGGAAGGCGGGCGCTGCCGAGCTGGGGGTCGCGATTGATGAAGCGCTGATCCATCAGTTTATCGGTCGCACCCTACCCGATGTCATGGACATCCTTGATAAGCATTACGGCAGCCACGAAACCACCGAGGCGGTCTATGCCCGCCACAAGGAGATTCGCGACGAGATGGTCAAGACCGAACTGGAGCTTAAGGCCGGCGCCGCCGAGTGCATAGACGAGCTGCTGGCTGCGGGCTATCACGTGGACCTTGCGACGTCGTCGCGCCTCGCTACGGCCGAACGCAACCTTAAGATGGTCGGCCTCTTTGACAAGTTTGAGACGGTGACCTGTGGCGAGGACGTCGTGCACGGCAAGCCCGACCCCGAGATGTATCTGCTCGCCTGCGAGCGCGCGGGCTTTGCCCCCGAGGAGTGCGCCGTGGTCGAGGATTCGCGCAACGGCTGTGTCTCGGGCATCACGGCGGGTTGCCATGTCTTTGCCGTGCCCGATATCGTGCCGCTGCCGCAGGACGTAGTGGATGGCTGCGAGGCCGTGCTCGACACGTTGTTCGATCTGGCGGCGGCGGTCAAGGCCGTACGCTAGGCAATTGCGGCGTTGAAGCGAGCAATTGGCCGTCTTTGCGCTTAAGCAAAAGAGGCCCGGCAATGGTCGGGCCTCTTTTGCTTAAGCGGCGACTTAGCATACTTGCGGGCGTGCTATAGATACGCACCGAGGTTGATGGCCGTAGCGTCGGTCTGGGTGTTTGCCTGGGTGCTGGCGCGCTCCAGTAGGAACGGCCGCACGAGTTCTTGGCGGTTGATGTCCTCCGCGGTGGTGGCTGCGGTGACAGTGCGCACTGCAGAGCCGACGTGGATATGCCTGGTCTTTGTCGGGACCTTGTTCTCGATTTGCTCCATGAGCAGTTGGACACCCTTGCGGCCAATCTCGTAGCCCGGGGGCGCTACCGTAGTGAGCGGGACCGATCCGCTCCAAGCGAGCGGGTTGCCGTCGCATCCGGCCACGCGAACCTGCTCGGGGACGGAGATGCCTTTGTCGACCAATGCCGAGATAACGCCCGAGGCCAACACGTCGGTCAGACCGACGACAAAATCGGGGCGTTCGTTGGCGGGGCGCCCGGCAATCTGAGCGCCAATGCTGTAGCCGTCGGCTGCGGTATGCCACTCTCCGGCGTCAATGACCTCAATTTTGATATCGGGATGCAGGGCGAGGGCCTTGTGAATGCCAAGTACGCGCAGGGTGAGCTGCATAAATGCTGCTCGGCCGACGACGACAATATGATGCGCGCCGCGGGCGATGGCGAGCTCGGCGATAATGCGCCCCTGTGCCTCGTTGTCGGCCGCTACGTAGTAACCGGGCTCGGAGCAATGGATGTCCAGATGGACGATTGGCACGGGCATCTTGGTCATAGCGGGGTGCCAGTCGGGGGATGCCATGGGCTGAACCATGACGCCGGACATTTGCGTGCCCATAAAGTAGCGCAGGTAATGGTCCTGGAGAATATCGTCGTTATCGGCGTTGGCGATGAGTAGGTAGTAACCGTGCTTGCGGGCCTCGTTATGGGCGCCGCTGGCAATTTGGAGCGAAAAACCGTGGTCGAGACGGGGGAGCACCAAGCCAAAGGACTTGGTGGCGCCGCCCGCGAGCTGACGAGCGCTTTGGTTGGGCAGGTAGCCAAGGCGATTGATGGTCTCGTTAATGAGCTTGAGGGTCTCGGGGCGCAGCTTTTCGGGATGGTTGAGCGCGTTGGAAACCGTGCCCAACGAAACCCCGGCCTCGCGCGCGACGTCGCTGATTTTTACCTTTGCCATAGCGGCCCCTTTGATGCGTTTCAAGTACAAGCCAGATTGTAGCATCGCCCGCCTTTGAGGTGTCAAAACCTGCCAATTAGGGACAGGTTTATTTTGGCAGGTTTTATCTGGGCAAACGCTGGAGCCCAGGCCACCACAAAGGCGCCTGTACCCATCGTGGTGGTTTGGGCATGTGTGCATCGAGTGGTATCTAAGTTGAGGTACCACTTCTGGTATATCAGCTTGCGCTTGCGTGAGTACAATACTCGAACGTTATACGTCTCAGCGCCCCCTGTGCGTGGACGTCTTGCAGTCACGCGAGCGAAGGGATTTATCCTATGTGCGGAATTGTCGGCTACACCGGCTCTGATATTGCAAAGAACATTCTGGTCACAGGCCTTAAGCGCATGGAGTATCGCGGCTATGACTCCTCGGGCGTCGCGCTCGAGGTGGGCGAGGGCGCCGCGGCGCACCTCGACGTTATCCGCCGCGTGGGTAAGGTCGCGGGTCTGGAGAGCGAGCTTTCCAATATCGATAGCGACGCAACCTGCGGTATCGGTCACACCCGTTGGGCCACTCACGGCAAGCCTTCCGTCGTTAACGCTCATCCCCACACCAGCTGCGACGGTCGCATCGCCATCGTCCACAACGGCATTATCGAGAACTTCGCCGAACTGCGCGAGGAGCTGGAGGGCCGCGGCCATCACTTTAAGAGCGAGACCGATACGGAGGTCTTCGCGCATCTGATCGAAGAGGCCTATGCCGAGACGCACGACCTGATGGCCTCCGTGCGCGAGGCTTGCACCCACGTGGTAGGCGCCTATGGCTTGGCCGCCGTGTGCGCCGACGAGCCTGGCGTGATCGCCGTTGCCCGCAAGGACTCCCCGATTGTGGTCGGCGTGGGCGAGACCGGCTCCTACGTTGCTTCCGACGTCATCGCGCTCATCGACGCCACCCGCGATGTCGTGGTGCTCGAGGACGGTCAGTTTGCCAAGCTTACGCCTGCGGGCGTCGAGTACACCGACGAGGCCGGCAATGTCATCGAGCCCAAGGTCACCCACATCGATTGGGATCTGGACATGGCCGAAAAGGGCGGCTATCCCGACTTTATGCTCAAGGAGATTCACGAGCAGCCGCGCGTCGTGCGCGACACGCTGGTTGGCCGTATGACGCCTGCCGGCGAGCTCGATATCGATGAGCTGGGCCTGTCCCTCGAGGAGCTCAACGACATCGACCGTGTCTACGTGATCGCCTGCGGCACCAGCTATCACGCAGGACTCATCGCAAAGAACCTTATTGAGGGCTGGGCTCGCATTCCCACCGAGGTTGAGGCTGCCAGCGAGTTCCGCTATCGCAACCCCATCATCACGCCGACGACGCTCGTCGTTGCCGTGTCCCAGTCGGGCGAGACGGCCGATACCCTCGCCGCCATTCGCGACGCGCGTATCAAGGGCGCCAAGGTCTTTGGCATCACCAACGTGGTGGGCAGCCCCGTGGCGCGTGAGAGCGACGGCGTCATTTATACCAAGGCCAACAAGGAGATCGCGGTCGCCTCGACCAAGAGCTTCATCGGCCAGGTTGTGAGCCTGACGCTGCTGGCTCTGCTGCTGGCGCAGGTCAAGTACCGTCTGACCACTAAGCAGACGCGCATGATGTTCCGCGAGCTTTCCGATACGGCCGAGCAGATCCAGTGGATTTTGGATACGCAGACCGAGGCCGTGCATGAGGCCGCCCTGCTGTGCAAGGACGCGCAGTCCGCACTGTTCGTGGGCCGTGGCATGGGTGCCGCTATTTCCTACGAGGGCGCGCTCAAGCTCAAGGAGGTCAGCTACCTGCACGCCGAGGCGTATGCTGCCGGCGAGATGAAGCATGGCCCCATCGCGCTGATCGATCCGGGCTTCCCCGTCATCGCCGTGGCCACCAAGAGCGCTACCTACGACAAGACCGTGTCGAACCTTATGGAGTGCAAGGCGCGCGGTGCCAAGGTCATCGTCGTTGCCACTGAGGGCGACGAGGAGATCAACAAGATCGCCGACTGCATCATTCGCGTGCCGGCCGTCCGCGACGTGTTCAGCCCCATCACGGCGAGCGTTCCGCTGCAGCTGCTCGCCCGCGAGGTCGCCATCCTGCGCGGCTGCGACGTCGACCAGCCCCGAAACCTCGCTAAGAGTGTGACCGTGGAGTAGTTGGTTCCGCCGTTCTAACAACTAAGGCCCGGCTCCGCGTCAGACGGAGCCGGGCCTTTTTGTGCGGAAAAACCACCACAAAGGTGCCTGTCCCCTTTGTGGTGGTTTTGGCAGGTTAGCGGAGCTTGCTGGTCTCGAAGTACTTGGGATATTGGTCCAGGACCTCGGTCTGGTTGCGGAACATCATATGCAGGTGCTTGCTGACCAAAAAGCTCGCCTCGATGGGGTCGCGACCGGCGATAGCGCGGCGGATTTTCTTGTGCTCGTTAACAATCTCCTGATTGTCGAGCCTCTGCGTGGTGGCGCGCAGCCAGCGGAAGCGCTCCAGGTCGGCATTGGTCGCCTCGAGCCACGACCACACGGTGCTGCGGCACGCGATGTTAAAGATCATGCGGTGCATGAGGTTGTCGCTTAAAAAGAAGCCGATGCGATCCTCCTCGGCCATGGTCTTTTCCTGCAGCGCGATGGCTCGGTCGAGCTGCTCGATGCCTGCCGAGGTGGCACGGGCGCAGCACTCTACAATCACCTGCTTTTCCAGGTGCTCGCGAATGTAGCAGGCGCTCTCGGCAAGAGTGAGGTTGATGGGCGAGACATAGGTGCCGCTTTGGGGCACGGTACGCACCAGGCCCTCTTGCGCCAGACGCACCAGCGCCTCGCGCACAGGGGTGCGCCCCATATCCAGGTCGTCACAAAGCTGCTTGACACCCAGTTTTTCGCCCGGTTTGTAGTCCAGGTAGACGATTTTGCGTCGAATGGTGTGGTAGGACTGGTCCTGTAGGCTCGTTTCCTGCTCGCCGACGTGCATCGATTCTTCCATAGTGCCTCGCAACCGTTCTATCACACTGATATGTCAGCTGTTAATTATGCCGCGAATCGGCTCTCCGCGGTGGGTAATTCGACTGTTGCCCAAGAACTATTGCGGCATCTTGGTCTGTGTTTACGCATGGCTGTGCTCAATGTTGCCGTATCATAAGCCGTCGCAAACGTGAAATAGAAAGAAGGAATCCCATATGCAACTGGCGAATATCGTACGCGAGCGCTGGAAGGGCGTATTGTTCTGCCTGATCGTCGCCATCCCCGCGACGTTGCTCGGCAAACAGGTTGAGGTGGTCGGCGGGCCGGTGTTTGCCATCCTCTTTGGCATGGTCCTGGCGCTCGTCTTTCCCAAGAATCGTCGCGAACAGCTCGCCGCCGGCGTCACCTATACGTCTAAAAAAGTCTTGCAGTACGCGGTAATCCTGCTTGGCTTTGGCATGAACCTCTCGCAGATTCTGTCCAAAGGCGCTCAGTCGCTGCCGATTATCGTGGCGACGATTTCGACCTCGCTTGTCATCGCCTTCGTGCTCTGCCGCGTTATGAACGTGCCGGGCAAGATCGCGACGCTTGTGGGTGTGGGTTCGTCGATTTGCGGCGGTTCTGCCATCGCCGCGACCGCGCCCGTCATTGATGCCGACGATCGCGAGATTGCCCAGGCTATTTCGGTCATCTTCCTGTTTAACGTTATCGCGGCGCTCGTGTTTCCGACGCTCGGCGGCATGCTCGGGCTGACCAACGAGGGCTTTGGCCTGTTTGCCGGCACCGCCATCAACGACACCTCGTCGGTAACGGCTGCGGCGAGCGCCTGGGACAGCATGCATCCCGGCGCCAATGTGCTCGAGAGCGCCACAGTGGTCAAGCTCACCAGGACGCTGGCCATTATTCCCATTACGTTGGTGCTCGCATGCTGGCAGATACATCTGGCGCGCAAGGCCGGCGGCGACGCCAAAAGCACGTTCTCGCTTAAACGCGCGTTTCCCATGTTCGTGCTGTTCTTTGTGCTGGCGAGCGTAATCACCACGGTTCTTCAGCTTCCTGCATCCGTTACGGCGCCTATCAAGGAGCTGTCGAAGTTCTTTATCGTGATGGCTATGGCGGCTATTGGCTTTAATACCGATATCGTCGAGCTGGTCAAAAAGGGCGGCAAGCCCATCGCATTGGGCTTTTGCTGCTGGATTGGCATTGCGTGCATGAGTTTGGGAATGCAGCACGTGCTGGGAATCTGGTAGAGAAGCAGCTTATTTGCGTGCTGCGTGCTGGCGAGCGCATCCTCGCGGTGGAGCGATAGGAGCTCTTGCGGGTATGGCTTGTCCGCAGGTTTATAGGTCCCGAAGAGCTCTTATCGCCCCGCCAGGATGGCGATGCGGGGCAACTCATATACTCGCAGGACGGCGGCTTCTGCCCTATAGTGTTTGGTGAGCAATATCGTTCAATTTTGAAACACTCGCCCGCGCGGCCGTCGGTGGCGGCGTGGCGCCGAGGACGGGGCGCAATATGAACAGTGACGCCAAGCTGCAAATCTTGATCGAGGCCTTGGCTGCTGCCGGGGCCTCGGCGTTGGCAATCGATGGGCATGGACATGTGGCGATATCGACCATGGGTGATGCCGCGCTCGAGCAAGATGTCGCGGCATTTGTCGCCGAGCGCCTGGGGCGCGTGGGCAACGGCACGCGCCTGGTGATGGGGCATGCGGGAGGGCGCTTGAGCCTCACGGTGCGTCCGGTCGCCAAGGAATACGGCGCGCTTTGGGTGGTCGTGGTCCGCGAGGTGCGCGGCGTGGCGGCGCACGCGGGTATTGAGTGGCTTAACGCAGATGAGGTCGAGGCGCGCTACGAGGCAAGCGCGTACGGCATTGTCGAGGGTGCCGCTGCGGTCGCTGGCCCCGTCTGCGAAAGCTATGCCCGCGGCGTGCCCCTCATGTTGGAGGGCGAGCTGGGTGCTGGCCAGGCAGAGATTGCAAAACGCCTCTATCTGGATGGGCCTTATGCTGACGAACCCTTTGTGTCCGTGGCACTTGACGAGCTCACGGATCGCGGCTGGCGCCATCTGCTCAAAAGCTCGGAATCGCCGCTGTTCCAGGCAAGGCTGACCCTTTGTATTGGCGGCTGGCATGCACTTTCGCCGCAGCGTCTGCGCGAGCTTGTCTCTACGATGACCGACACGGCGCTGGCCACGCGTTGCCATGTGGTTCTGACGGCAAACGATATGCCGGGCGGTGGCGAAAGCGATCAGGCCGCTTTTGTAACCGAGCGCTTGGCGTGCGCAGTAAGTGTGGCGCCTGCGATTGCCGAGCAGGGTGGCGCATCGAAAAAGGTTGCGCAGTATTTGTCGTATCTGTCAGATGTCTTTGGAACTGCCGCTCCGAGTATGTCCGAGGAGGCCGCCTCGACGCTCAACGGCTATCGCTGGCCACGAAACTATCTGCAGCTTCGCGAGGTATCGGAACGACTGTATATATTAGTAGGGTCGGGTGTGGCGGAGCGCGCGGTGGCGGAGGAGGTGCTCGCCCAGGAGGATGTCATCAAAACCGCAACTTTTGGCGCCCCGACGCTCGACAGCGACCTGTATATCCTGCGTCCACTGGCCGATACCGAACGCGACATCGCGCGGCTGGTCGTAGGCTACCTCCAGGGCAACCGGACCCGCGCAGCCGAGGTGCTGGGGATAAGCCGCACGACTCTGTGGCGCTTGCTGAAGGACGACGACCGCTGAGCGAGGCACCCGTGACCGCGTGCGGCGCGTGTGCTACAGTCCAAAGCAGTAATGTTTCGATTGCGTTACGGCGTGCGGGGGCGTATGGCGGAGACTTCAAAATCAAACCGGAATAGACGGAGCGCGGCTCCAGTTAACCGCCGCACGACGTCCCGGACGTGGGGCAAGCACGCGTCGGGGTTCGACGGTTCGTTCAAGCGCACCAAATACGGCTATCCTTCGGCAAGCGCTCGCTTGGCCATGCAGGCCGAGTCGTCGCTGCGGGGGCGCAAGCGCGTGGTGGGCTCTAAGCTCAAGCACGACGGAACGCTCGGCTACATCAGCCGCGGGGCGGCTCGCCGCAGTGGGCTCAATCCTGCTGGCTGGCATCGATATGTGCCGATCGTGGTCGTTGCCGCGATAATCGTCATCGCACTCGCGGCACTCGGATATGCTGGCGGCGGTGCCAACTTGGACGCAATGTTCAAATCGCCCGAGCTCGCGCATGCAGGCACAGAAGTTGTCGAGGGTGCTCAGATCCAGACGGGCGTCGCGCCCCAGCGCGGTATCGTTGCGGCGGCCTCCACCATCGCCGATGCGCATAAGAACGAGGACGAACAAGGCGACGGCGCCGAAACGACTCGTACGAACGAAACGACGACAACTCCATCGGCAAGATAAGTTGCGAGCGGGGCAGCAAATTTGGGACGGGGCCTTTTAGCTGCCCAAGTGCCAGATGCCAACAGTGACGCGGTCGATGTCAGTCATCAACAGCGAGCGAGCCGCATTTGCGCCAAGGTGACGTGAAATGAGAGGGCGCTGACCTTTTGGTCGCGCCCTCGAAATTGAACGTCAGATTGGCGTGAATGCGGCCCGCGCAGCGTCAACGGGTCCGCCGTTCGTTAGAACGGCGGAACATACACCACGTTGTCGCGGCGCGGCTTTGCCTCGGGAAGCGTGCTCTCGGCGTAGCCCAGAATGCAGTTGCCCACACCGCGCAGACTTCCGTCGGTGGGTAGACCCCACTTGGCCAGCAGTTCCAGTCCCTCGGGTGAGTCAAAGACCTCGTGCGCGCGGTGGATCCAACACGAATCGACGCCCAGCGCATAGGCTGCGTTGAGCAGGTTGCCCATGGCGAGCGAGCCGTCTTCCAGGTGTGTGGGCACACTGCGGTCGACGAGCACCACCACAACGGTTTTGGCGCCGTAGAAGGGATCTCCCTCGCTGCCCATAACTTGGGCGTTGAGCTGCGAGAGGCGCTCGACGGTTGCGGGGTCGGTAACGGCGACGAACGTGACCGGCTGACGTCCCATGCCGCTGGGCGCGTACTGGCCTGCCTCGATAATGCGTGCGAGCTTTTCTGCCTCGACGGGGCGATCGCTGTAGTTACGGCAGCTGCGGCGATGGATGAGCGCTTCGATGGTCTCCATGTGTCCTCCTGACGTTGGTTTCGATGCCTCGTTCTTACCCGCCGAACCAAAACCGTAATCGCGCCGTCGGCCTCAAACAATGCAAGCTACCAAGTGGAAAAGTTGGTTTGCATAAAACTTCAGCCAGAATGTGACAAACCGGTGGGATGATTAAACGTTTTATCCCGTCTACCCTGCGGTTTTTTACCACTTGCCTAAATGATGCGCGCATAAGCTCTGATAAAGGTTTTACTAAAGGAGTACCAACGTTTATCAGCGCGCCATGGTGGCGCCGGGCCAGGAGGTAACATCATGTTCCAGGCTGGAGATGTCGTCGAGACCGACTTCGAAGGATTTCTGAAGCTGCTGCGTTCCAAGACGCGCGCTTTCGTGTCGATCAACGATCACGAGTACTACATCACGCACACCGATGGCTATTGGCGTGTTCAGGATTGCGAGGCCCTCAACGATAAGGGCCACTTTACTGACTGCTCCGAGCTGGTCAACACGGTCTGCGAGGTCGTCGAACTGCCGTGGATCTGTGGCAAGAGCCTGCACGACAGCTTCTCGGGCGCCACGGTCTACGAGGCCGTCGCTGCGTAACAGCCAACAATCGATATTCTCTCGCAACCGCCGGCGCCGCCCCCGCGCCGGCGGTCTTTTTTGTCGACATGCCTATGTAGAGCTGACCATATATAACGAGCTTATTGACGATAGTCAAAACTCGGACTAATGTAGAGATGTAAATTGGTCAAAACTCGGACAATCGAATGGTGGGATAGATGAATAGTGCGGTTACGCTGGTCGATTTCGACCGGATGCTCAATGGACTCGACCATATCTATTCGGAGTTCTCGCGCACCTGCGGTCTTTCGGATTGCGCCTATTGGATGCTCGTCGACACCAGCACGGCGGACGGCAGCATCGCCGTGAGTCGTCTGACAAGCGAATGGTTCTATAGCAAGCAGACCATCAATTCGGCAATCAAGACGCTTAGGGCGCGAGGGCTTGCGACGTTGGAGTTTGCCGAGGGCAGTCGTAAGAACAAGGTTGTGCGACTGACCGCAGAAGGTATGCAGTTTGCCAAGCGCTACGCGTTGCCGGCGCAAAAGGCCGAGCAGCAGGCATTCGAGGCGCTCGAGCCGTGGGAACAGCGCGAGATCATGCGCTTGGTCGGTAAGTTCTCCCATGTTCTTAACGAAGAGTGCGAGGCATTTAAACGGCAAGTTGCCGCCGAGAACGAGGCTGACGATAAGGGCGAGGGGGAGACATGCGACTCTTAATGAGGTTTATGAGGCCGTATCGCGGGCTGATTGCGGTGACGATGTTTGTGCTGCTGATAGATAACGTCGGCACGCTGTTGGTGCCTACAATGTTGGCGAATATGGTCAATACCGGTATCACGACGGGTGATGTCGACTACATCCTGCGCAACGGCCTGTACATGTTTATCGCGACCGGCATGGCCAGCGGTGGTGCGGTGCTGGGCTGTTATCTTTCGGCCCGCCTGGCGGCCAACGTGGCCTGCGATATCCGCAACGCCGTGTACGACAAATCGCTCGAGCTGTCCGCCAGCGACTTTGAGCGCTTTGGCACGGGTTCGATGATCACGCGCTCGCTCAACGACATCAACGTGATCCAGCAAGCGATCCTGCAGACGATTCAGCTGGTGCTGCCGGTACCGTTCTTGGCCGTGGCGGGCATCATCTTTGCCTGGTTTATCGATCCTGCCATGGGCACGCTGCTGGGCGTGGTCGTTGCGATCGTGCTGGTGGCGGCGGTCTTTACCGTTGCCAACGCCGCGCCGATCTTTATGCGCCTGCAGAGCTTTATCGACCGCATGAACGTGGTGCTGCGCGAGAACATCGTGGGCGTGCGCGTCATCCGCGCATTTAACAAGGAGCGCCACGAGGAGCAGCGCCTGGACGAGGTGTTTAGCGATTACGCGGCCAATGCCATCAAGGTCAACCACCTGTTTGTGGGTCTCGACAGCTCCAGCTTCTTTTTGATGAACATCGCCGAGGTGGCGGTGCTGTGGGTGGGCGGCAACCGCGTGGGCGTCCATGCCATGCAAATCGGCAGCATCTCGGCCGTGCTGGAGTACGCGATCCTGATCCTGTTCTTTGTGATGATGGCGCAGATGGTGGTGCTGACGCTCCCGCGCGCCGCGGCGTGTCTCAACCGCGCGCAGCAGGTGCTCGAAATCGAGCCGAGCATTGTGGACGGCAAGGCTACGCTGGGCGACGGGGCGCCTGAGTCCGCAGACGGCGCCGACGCGGTGGCCGTGTTCGACCACATGTCGTTCCGTTTTGACGATGCCGACGAGGACACCCTGTGCAACCTGAGTTTTGCCTGCCGCCGTGGACAGACGACCGCGATCGTGGGCTCAACGGGCTCGGGCAAGTCAACGGTGGCCAAGCTCTTGCTTCGCTTCCACGATGCCACGAAGGGCGCCATTCGCCTGAACGGCGTCGACCTGCGCGACCTTTCGCAAGACGACATCCGCGGGCGTATCGCCTATGTGCCGCAGAAGGCATGGCTGTTCTCGGGTACCGTGGCGAGCAACCTGCGCTTTGGTAACGAGGGTGCGACCGAGGCTGACATGCTCCATGCGCTCCAGGTTGCCCAGAGCACCTTTGTACTCGATCAACCGCAGGGGCTCGACACTCCGGTGGCGCAGGGCGGTACGAACTTTTCGGGCGGCCAGCGCCAGCGTTTGGCAATCGCCCGCGCACTCATGAAGCGCGCCGACCTGTATATCTTCGACGACAGTTTTTCGGCCCTGGACTTTAAGACCGATGCGGCACTGCGCCATGCGCTGCAGGACGAGACGTGCGATGCCGCGGTGCTCATCATCGCCCAGCGCATCTCGACTATTTTGCATGCCGATCAGATCGTGGTGCTCAAGGACGGCGAGATCGTGGGCCTGGGCACGCACGACGAGCTCATGGAAACCTGCGAGGTGTACCGCGCTATCGCGGAATCGCAGATGAAGGGAGGTGAGTAGCATGACCGAGGAGCTCAAGAAGCAGGGCATCACCGATGACGCCGCGGTTGCAGAGACAGTCGAGGAGGCGGGCGCCACGCCCGGCCTGGACGAAGCCGCCAAGGCGGCGGAGCGCGAGGCTCGCCGCCAGGCGCTCTACGAGGAAAACGAGCGCGCCGAGGACGAGCGCGCCCGCGCCGAGGCAGAGCGCATGCGCGACGTTGACGACGAGGACGAGGACGAGACGCCCCGCGACACCTGGGCGACGGTGCGCCGCCTGTGGAGCGAGGCCGCCGGCGACCATTGGCGTTTCTATATCGTGTTCGCGAGCATCGTGTTCTATGCCATCTTTAACACCGCGGCGCCGGCCTACAGCGCCCGCGTGATCGATGAACTGTGGGGGCACATGAAGGTGGCGTTTGCCAACAACACTACCTTCAGCATTACCTGGGAGAACTGCGGCAGGACCATCTTCATCTACTTTATGATCTGGACCGCCGCCGCCTCGTTCTACGCACTCCAGAGCTTTTTGATGTCGAGCGTTGCCGAGCGTCTCAACCTGCGTCTACGCAACCGCATCGCGCAAAAGCTCAGTCGCCTGCCGCTCGCCTACTTTGACGCGCATCGTCCCGGTGAGGTGGTCAGCCGTGCGACCAACGACCTGGACAAGATGTCCGAGAGCATGCAGCGCGGCTTGTTGCAGCTGCTCGTGTCGATCGGTACGGTTGTGGGCGCTGTGAGCATGATGTTTGTGTTCAGCGTCGAGCTCACGCTCGTCTTTTTGGGCTTTACGGCGGTGTCGCTGCTGGTGACCAAGGTAGTTTCGCGCCGCACGCATGACGTGACGGGCGAGCGCCAGGAGTGGGTGTCCAAGATTACGAGTGCGGTCGAGGAGGGCTATTCGGGCCGCCTGGTGATTCGCGCGTTCAACCGCGAGCGCCAGAGCTCGGCCGAGGTGCATGAGGCTTCGAACGAGTTGGCGCGCGTGAGCACCAAGGCCGACTTTATGATTAACGCCGTCGGCCCCGCGGTTCGCTTTATCGGTCGCCTGGCGCAGATCGTGATCGCGCTCGTGGGTTGCAGCATGCTGGTTGCCGGTCATATGACCGTCGGCGTGTTCCAGGCGTTCTTCCAGTTTATCTACGAGGCTTCCGAGCCCATGACGCAGCTCTCGTTTACCTTCAACTCGCTGCAGAGCGCGCTGGCGAGCGCGGAGCGCGTGTTCGACCTGCTCGATGAGCCCGAGATGGAGGCCGATCCGCAGCCGGGCGAGGCTGCCAAGCTGCCGGGTCGCGTGGAAGGCCGCGTCGCCTTTGAGCATGTGCGCTTTGGCTATGCGCCCGATAAGCCGCTCATGCGCGATGTGTCGTTTACCGCTGAGCCGGGCCAGAAGATCGCCGTGGTGGGAACCACGGGCGCGGGCAAGACCACGCTCATCAACCTGCTCATGCGCTTTTACGAGATTGACGGCGGGCGCATTACGCTTGACGGCGTGGATACGAGTCGTATGGATCGCGGCGAGCTGCGCCGGCAGTTTGGAATGGTGTTGCAGGACGCCTGGCTGTTCGATGGCACGATCGCCGAGAACATTGCCTATGGTTGCCCCGGGGCAACGCGCGACGAGGTTGTGGCGGCCGCACGTGCCGCTCAGGTCGACTTCTTTGTGCGCACTATGCCGCAGGGCTACGACACGCGTGTGGCTAACGATGCCGAGAGCATCAGCCAGGGTCAGCGTCAGCTGCTGACCATCGCGCGCGTGCTGCTCAACAACCCGGCGATCCTCATCCTGGACGAGGCGACGTCGAGCGTGGACACGCGCACCGAGCTCGCCATCGGCCGTGCTATGGATGCGCTCATGCGTGGGCGCACGAGCTTTGTGATCGCGCACCGTCTGTCGACGATCGTCGATGCCGACCTTATCCTGGTCATGGATCACGGCAATATCATCGAGCAGGGTACGCACAAGGAGCTGCTGGCTGCCGAGGGCGCTTACGCCGACCTCTATCTGAGCCAGTTTGCTTAATGTGGCAAAGGGACAGTCCCGCATGTCACATCGAAAAGAAGGCGCGCCGGGGGATTGATTCCCCGGCGCGCCTTTTGTGTTGGCGTTAATGCCGTGGCGGTTGCCCGCGGTCCTAACGCTCGTCCACGAGCTTGGCGACGAGGGCCTTGAGCTCGGCCACCTCTCGCTCGAGTTCCTTGACGCGACGGGCGTTTTCGGTGATGCCCTGACGGTTGAGAGCACTCTGCTCGGCGGCGTCATCGGGCATGTACTCGCGATGCTGCTTGGCGTCGAAGCTCTCCTCGAACACGCGGCAGCCGTTGCGCTTGATGATGCGCCCGGGCACGCCCACGACGGTGCAGTTGTCGGGCACGTCCTTGACGACGACCGAGTTGCCGCCGATCTTGACGTTGTCGCCAATGTGGATGTTGCCAAGCACCTTGGCGCCCGTGCCCACCGTGACATTGTTGCCCAGGGTGGGGTGGCGTTTGCCGGTCTCGTTACCGGTACCGCCGAGCGTGACGCCTTGGTAGAGCACGCAGTTGTCGCCCACAATGGTGGTCTCGCCGATGACAACGCCCATGGCGTGGTCGATAAAGAAATGTTTGCCGATCTGTGCAGCGGGATGAATCTCGACGCCGGTGATGTGGCGGGTGATTTGCGAGAGCACGCGGGCGAGTGAGCGATGGCCGTGCTCCCAGAGCCAGTGCTCGGGCACATGGTTCCACTTGGCGTGTAGGCCGGGATAGGAGAGGAAGATGACCAGGCCGTTTTGCGCAGCGGGATCCTGTGCCTGGACGGTCCTGATGTCCTCGCGAATGGTATTGATAAAGCTCACCGGCCGCCCTCCCTTAGCGCCATGGCAATGCGATTCAATAAAGTATAGCGATTCACTAGGGATTAGGAAGAGCAATCTTTCACGGCTTTGCGCGACAGGTGTCAGTTATGCAAACTTGCTGGTAATGGAGTCATGCTTTTGTGGGGTTGCGCACGAGGGGGCGCCGCAACCGTATACTGGTCAACTTGGACGTATCCGCGCCCACAACTGAGAGGTTTTACTTCATGGGTTTCATCAATTTTATCGCCGAGCTGCTTAAGGATCCGCGCACCGCGATCGCCAGCTGGATCGCCGCCGGCCCGCTTATGGCCTACGGCTGTGTGTTCCTGATTATCTTTGTCGAGACGGGCGTGGTGTTCTTCCCGTTCCTTCCCGGCGACTCGCTGTTGTTCGCCTCGGGCTTCTTTGCCCACAACGGCGGCTTTAACATCGTGGCGCTTCTGGCCACCGCATGGGCCGCAGCCATCCTGGGCGATCAGTGCAACTTTATGATCGGTCATTTCTTTGGCCAAAAGATCATCGCCTCGGGCAAGGTCAAGGCCATGACGCCCGAGCGCATTAAAAAGTCCGAGGACTTCCTGGACAAGTGGGGTCACCTGGCCATCTTCCTGGGTCGCTTCTTCCCGTTTATTCGCACCTTTGTGCCTTTTATCGCCGGCATGGGCGGCATGCACTGGCGCAACTTTGTCATCTTTAACGTGCTGGGCGGCATTACCTGGTCGACGGTCTTTACGCTGCTGGGCTACTTCTTTGGCGGCATTCCCTTTGTGCAGGAGCACTTTGAGCTGCTGATTATCGGCATCGTCGCCGTGTCGATCATCCCGACCGTGGTCGGTCTGGTTAAGGCTAAGCTGGGCAAAAAGAACGCGTAGCTCGAGCCAGCGCGCAAACCGTGCCGTTGAGGCCCGTCACCCTTTACGGTGGCGGGCCTTTCTGCTTCGGTCAAATGAAAATACTTTACTTAGTTAAAGAAAAGCGTTTTATCAGACGCGTACGGGGAGTACAATCTCGTGCATGCGAATCGACGTGCCATCGGCTTTGATGCCGTTCGCGTGTCCCGTCCGGCTCTACGCTCCGGGCGTGCGACGTTGCGACGCGGTCGGCTTCGGTCTTTGCGTGCGGGTTCGCGAGTATGCAACTGTGTATGTAAGGAGCGACATATGACTGTCGAGAAGAAGGATATCGATTGGGGTAGCCTCGGCTTTGGCTACATGAAAACCGATTACAGCTACGAGGCTCATTGGAAGGATGGCGAGTGGGACGAGGGTGGCCTGACCACCGACCACACCCTGCATGTTTCCGAGTGCGGCGGCATCTTCCATTACTGCCAGGAGGTCTTTGAGGGCCTGAAGGCCTACACCGCCGAGGACGGCAGCATCGTCTGCTTCCGTCCCGACATGAACGCTGAGCGTATGTATAACTCTGCCCAGCGCCTCGAGATGCCCCCGTTCCCCAAGGACAAGTTTGTCGAGGCCGTCAAGCAGGTCGTTTCTGCCAACGCCGCCTGGGTTCCGCCCTTCGGCTCCGGTGCGACCCTGTACGTGCGTCCGTTTATGATCGGCTCCGGTGACGTGATCGGCGTGGCTCCCGCTCCTGAGTACACGTTCCGCATTCTCGTGACCCCGGTCGGTCCGTACTTTAAGGGCGGCCTCAAGCCCGTCAAGCTGCGCGTTTCCGAGTACGACCGCGCCGCACCGCACGGCACCGGCAATATCAAGGCCGGCCTGAACTACGCCATGTCCCTCAAGCCCACGATGGAGGCCCATCGCGAGGGTTATGCCGAGAACCTGTATCTCGACTCCGAGTCCCGCACCTATGTCGAGGAGACCGGTGGCGCGAACGTTCTGTTCGTGAAGGAGAACGGCACCCTCGTCGTTCCTCAGTCGCACACCGACTCCATCCTGCCCTCCATCACCCGTCGCTCGCTCGTTCAGGTTGCCGAGGATTTGGGCATGACCGTCGACCAGCGTCCCGTCGAGTGGGCCGAGGTCAAGGCCGGCACCTTTGTGGAATGCGGCCTGTGCGGCACCGCTGCCGTCATCTCCCCGGTGGGCGAGATCGACAACAAGGTCTACGGTGCCGATGAGACCGTGACCTTCCCGGCTGGCTGCACCGAGATCGGCCCCGTGATGAAGAAGCTTCGCGAGACCCTGACTGGTATTCAGTCCGGTGCTGTCGAGGATAAGCACAACTGGGTTTACACCGTCGCGTAAGCTGTCTTGTATGTCCGGTCCGAGGGCGACCTTCCTTTCCGGCGCGTCCTCGGACATGAAAGAACCCCCCGCTGCGCACTACGTGCGGCGGGGGGTTCTTTCGTCCTGCGGAGTGCGCCGAGAGGGGGACTTTCGCGAAAAAGGAAACCGCCCCGTCGAAGTATGCATTCGACGGGGCGGTTTATGCATTTGGCCGATTAAGGATGCGCTGCCAAACTACTAGAACTTGACGGTCGGGGCCTGGCGGGCTGCTTCGGCGGCCTCGAAGCCCTGGCGCTCCTTAAACTGGAAGATGCCGGCAAAGATGACAGCCGGGAACGTCTGAATGGCGTTGTTGTAGCTGAGCACGCAGTCGTTGTAGCTCTGGCGTGCATAGCTAATCTTGTTCTCGGTATCCTCGAGCGACGCCTGCAGCTGCGTAAAGTTGGTGTTTGCCTTAAGGTCGGGATAGGCCTCGGCTACGGCGAAGAGCTGGCGTAGCGCACCGGTCAGCACGTTGTCGGCCTCCATCTTGGCCTCGGGCGTGGTGGCCTTGACGGCGGTGTTACGCGCGCTGATCACGGCGGAGAGCGTCTCTTGCTCGTGCTTGGCGTAGCCCTTGACGGTCTCGACCAGGTTGGGGATCAGGTCGTTGCGGCGCTGCAGCTGCGTATCGATGTTCTGCCAGGCGTTATCGATGCGGTTACGCTTGGTGACCATGTTGTTGTAGATGCCGGCGATGGCGCAGGCAATCACAATGACAACAACGATGCCGATGATGACGGTAATCATGATGTCTCCGTTTCGAATGGCCGCGGCGGCATGCGCCAGCTGCCGTTGGTATAACGCTACTAGTATACCCGCAACGTTTTGCCGTGCCGAACTTTCCGGTAAGCGTTATGTTTTCGGCGGGGTCGGCACCGGGGTAAAACGCGCGAGGTACAGGTGTAAGATATGCGACAGATTGACGAGTGTTGTCTTTGCCCTGAGGATGGCGATACCAGTGGACCTTCGCATTAAGAAAACCTACCGTGCCCTGTTCGATGCTTTCACCGAGCTTCTCGAGGAGCATCGTTTTGAGGACCTGACGGTTGCCATGCTGTGCGACCGCGCCATGATTCGCCGCACGACGTTCTACAAGCACTTTCGCGACAAGAACGATTACTTTGCCTTTTATATCGATGAGCTCATGTCCGGCTTGCCGCAAAAACAGCCCGATGAGGCCGGCACAGTGTCTGCCGAGGACGTGCGCGCGCTTCGGCACGCGATTTTGGACGATGCCATGGACCTGATTCTGGCCCATGAGCAGCTCATGGACAACATTTTGGCGAGCAGCATGTCGGGAATGCTGACCAACGTTATTTGCGACCGTATTGCCCGCTCCATCCGCGAGCGTGTGATGAACGTGCTTGCCGAGGATGCCCTGGCCCCCGTGTCACTCGAGACGACGTCTGAGTTTGTCGCCGGCGGTATTATTCGACTTTTCACGATATGGTGGGAATCGGGCCACGATCTTGAGCGTCGACCCGAGATGGCCGACGTGGTCGATGCGCTGTTTGAGCGGACCATGACACCGGTGCATCACTAGAAGTGGCGGAGAGAGGGGGATTCGAACCCCCGGAACGCTCTCGCGCTCAACGGTTTTCAAGACCGCCGCATTCAACCGCTCTGCCATCTCTCCGTGAGTCGTAATGATAGCATCGTTTTGAATTTGCAACAGGGAAGGCGAACGATGACGATCACCGAAATCGACGAGAAGTTCATGCGCGAGGCGTTGGCGGAGGCGCGAGCCGCCGCGGCGGTGGGCGAGGTGCCCATCGGAGCCGTAGTGGTGCGCGACGGCAAGATCGTCGCGAGGGCGCATAATCGTCGCGAGCTCGACCAGGACCCTTCGGCGCATGCGGAGTTCGCGGCCCTGTGCACCGCTGCCCGGGCGCTTGGCCGCTGGCGCCTTTCCAACTGTACGGTCTACGTGACGCTTGAACCCTGCTGCATGTGCGCGGGGCTTATGGTCAACGCGCGCGTGGGGCGCTGCGTGTATGGCGCGGCTGATGCCAAGGCCGGCGCACTGGGTTCGCTGTATGACCTGAATGCCGATTCGCGTCTGAACCATCGGTTTAATGTGACCACCGGCGTGCTGGCGGATGAGTGTCGTGAGGTGTTGAGCGGGTATTTTTGTGGGCTGCGTGGTGCCGATGGTGCTGGCTGCGGTTGTGGGGCCGATCTTGAGGCACATGCCGCTCACGCTGAGGCGCTCGCGTGTGCCGAAGATATCGTCGTTGAGGCGGTCGATTTTGGTGCCGCGTGCCGCCGGCCCCGCCGTGTGCTGTTGGCGATTGATTCCTTTAAAGGTAGCGTTTCGAGCGCGCAGGCGGAGACGGCGGTTGCCGAAGGCGTGCGCCGCGTTTGGCCCGATGCCGAGGTGGACACGTTGCCGCTGGCGGATGGCGGTGAGGGGACGCTCGATGCCGTTGCCGCGTGCGGCGGTGAGATTGTGACCTGCGAGGTGGCAGGCCCCTTGGACAAGCGTGTGCCTGCCCGGATGCTGGTTGATGTCGAGCGCGAGTCCGCGGTCATCGAGATGGCCGAGGCGGCCGGCATCGGGTACTCGCCTTGCACGGAGTCGTCGGCGCTGGCCGCTACAACCTATGGCGTGGGCGAGCTCATGCTTCGCGCGGTTCGCACGGGCGCAAAGACTATCTATATTGGCTTGGGCGGCAGCGCCACCAACGACGGTGGCGCCGGCATGCTGCAGGCGCTGGGCGCGCGCGTTGTCGATGAGCACGGCCGCGATATCGCTCCCGGGCTTGCGGGACTTGAGCAGGTGGTGAGTATCGATTTGGCGCCGGCGCTTCGGGCGCTGAATGGCACGCGTGTCGTTGTGCTTTCCGATGTCGAGAACCCACTCGTGGGGCGTCGCGGCGCATTGGCGGTGTTCGGCGGGCAGAAGGGTTTGCCGACGGGTGATGCCGAAGCGCTGCGCAGGTACGACAGTTGGATGGTCGGCTACGGTCGTCTGCTCGATACGGCGATTTTCGAGATGCGAGCCCAGAAGCTGCTGCGCGTGCCCGAGGGTGCACGGACATTTGGCTCGGTGCTCGGTGTGCCCGGTGCCGGTGCCGCCGGCGGCCTGGGCGCCGCGCTGCTAGCGCTCGGTGCGGAGCTGCGCTCGGGCGTGGAGACGGTGCTTGATCTGATTGGGTTTGAGGAGCGCGTGCGCGATGCCGACCTGGTCATAACGGGCGAGGGCAATATGGACGAGCAATCCGCTGCCGGCAAGGCGCCGGTGGGCGTGGCTCGTCGTGCGAAGCGATATGGCAAGCCGGTGGTCGCCGTCGTTGGCGGTCGCGCTGACAACCTGGATGCGGTGTACGGGCAGGGCGTCGACTTGGTTTTGCCGGTCTGCCGCAAGCCCATGGATCTGGAGCAGGCACTCGATCCGCAAGAAGCCACAACCAACCTCATCTGCGCCGGTGAAGCCGCCGCCCAAGCCTACGACCTTGGCCGTATCTAAAACCCATCCCCTCGATAAGTTGCGGTGAAATACGGAGTGTTTTTGCCTTTAAGGTGCCAATTCAGTCCGTATTCCACCGCAACTTCGAGAATGGCTATCCGAGGCTGGCCGCCTTGGGCCTTGGGTCGGACCGTCCGCCATGAAATGCGGCCATCTACTACGTTTAGCCGAGCACCTCTGACCATCCCGGAATATGCGAAAATAAAACCGCAGGTAGACGGCTTGCCGATTTTCGAAAAAGCCGGCTATGGTTGGCTCCTGCGGCTTAAACGTAGTAGATAGGCCCCTTTCGTGGCATAGCGTCAGACCTGTCTTTTTGGACGGGGCTTTTTTGACTACTTTCGCCACCCTGATGCCCCACCGGTCAAAAAGCAGTCAAAAAAGCCCCGTCCAAAATTAGCTACCTTGCCCCATCGGGCTGGAGCGGGTAAGATATACCGAGCGCCTAGCGCGTTCGATGGGTTCGGATGACGACATGTTCCGAATCTGGTCAGGTCCGGAAGGAAGCAGCCATAAGGAGCCTCTGTCGGGCATCCGGATCCATCGAGTGCGCAGGCGCTTTTTGGTGCCGCGGCTACCCGCGAGTGCCGGCAGGGCGCTTGGTGTCTCGCTGGTCCTCGGCTTCGCCTGCGGGATCGCTCGACTACCAAGCGCCCTGCCGGCACTCGCGGGTAGCCGACCAAAACCGCCTGAAGGGTCACATTTATCTGATAATTGAATCCCTGGCGTTATGTCGCTCGCTGACTGCGTCAAAACAGTGACGGTTTTTACCACCATCCAAGATTCTTCTGTAACGAGTTGCTTACGTATCTTCAGGGCTCTCCGTACTATCATGAATCAGATTGAAGAGAGATGATGATAGGGAGCGCCTTTTTATGATTGAGCTGCTCAGGCGTTTTGGTGGTAAGTTTCGCCGATATATGGTGATTGGCCCTGCGTGCAAGCTGATCGAAGTGATCTTTGACCTGCTTACGCCGCTGGTGATTGCCCAGATGATCGATAAGGGTATTGGCGCACACGATGTCAACGCCGTTATCCACTACGGCATGGTACTTGGCGCCATGGCTGTGATCGGCATCTCGTTTACGCTCGTCTGCCAAAAGATGGCGGCGCTGACCTCGCAGGGCATGGGCACCGACATTCGCGGCGCGCTCTACGAGCACATCAACAAACTGAGCTATGCCGAACTCGACCGCTTCGGCACGCCGTCGCTCATCACGCGCATTACCAACGATGTCAACCAGGTGCAGCTCGCCGTGGCGCTGGGCGTGCGCATGCTCATCCGCTGGCCTTTCCTGGCGGTGGGCTCTATGTGCGCGGCCCTCGCCATCGACCTTAAGCTCGGCATCATCTTTTTGATTTGCACGCCCGCCATCGGCCTGGTGTTTTGGTTTGTCATGGCGCGCTGCATCCCGTACTACAAGCAGCTGCAGGCAAAGCTCGATCGCATCGCGCTCATTTGCCGCGAGGGCCTTTCGGGCGCCCGCGTGGTCCGCGCGTTTGTGCGCGAAGATCACGAGCGCGAGCGCTTTGCCCAGGCCGCCGACGACCAGGCCAATACTGCCATCGCGGTGGGCAAGCTCTCGTCGATTCTCAACCCCGTCACGTTTTTGGTGATGAACCTAGGCGTGTGCGCCATCCTGTGGGTGGGCGGCATCCAGGTCAACGTGGGCGAGCTCACGCAGGGCCAGGTCATGGCGTTTGTGAACTACATGACGCAGACCCTGACCTCCATCGTGTACGTTGCCAATCTGGTCGTGGTCTTTACCAAGGCGAGCGCCAGCGCGTCGCGTATCAACGAGGTGCTCAATTGTGAACCGAGCATCACGGACGGGGGCAACCAGCCAGTCGCGCTGCCCGAGCCGAGCGAACTGGCGGGTGGCGCTGTTCCGGTCCCCGCGCTGAGCTTTGACCATGTGAGCTTTTCGTTTGGCGCGGGCGCGGCTAATGCCGTGAGCGATGTGACCCTGGAGCTCCCGCTGGGCAAGACGCTCGGCATTATTGGCGGTACGGGCAGTGGTAAGTCCACGCTCGTCTCGCTTATTCCGCGCCTGTACGATGCGAGCACCGGCAGCGTGAGCGTGATGGGTGCCGACGTGCGCACCTGGCCGCTCGACCAGCTGCGCCACGTGGTCGCGACCGTCCCACAGCGTGCGTCGCTGGTGAGCGGCACTATTCGCAGCAACCTGAACTGGCGCGATGAAGCCGCGACCGACGACGAGCTCTGGGCGGCGCTCGATATGGCGCAGGCCAGCGAGTTCGTGCGCAACAAGCCCCAGGGGCTCGATGCCCCGGTCGAGGCGGGCGGCAAGAACTTTAGCGGCGGTCAGCGCCAGCGCCTGACTATCGCGCGTGCCTTGGTGGGCTCGCCACAGGTCCTGATCATGGACGATTCTGCCTCGGCGCTCGACTTTAAGACCGACGCGGCGCTTCGCCATGCCATCCGCGAGCGTAGCGTGCGCGGTGCCGCCGAGGGCGGGCTGCCGCTCACGACCGTCATCGTGAGCCAGCGCGTCTCGACCGTGCGCGATGCCGACATGATCTGCGTGCTTGACCACGGATCGGTTGCGGGCCTGGGCACGCACGACGAGCTGTATGCGACCTGCCAACTCTACCGCGAGATTTGCCAATCGCAGCTTCGTCGCGAGGAGATCGAGGGCCAGCAGGGGAGTGCGGCGCCCACGTCCGCCCCAGGCGCCGCGTCCGCCTCAATCGCCTCCGCATCTGTCTGCGCAAAGGAGGGCTGCTAAATGAATCCGTACACTTCTTCCGGTTCGGTCGCCACGATGGCGGCCAATGTGTCCGGCAACGATAACCTCAACGACCTGGGAGACGGTCCGCGCCAGCCCGGCGACCCCGAGCGCTATCCCGCCGGCGCGGTGACTCGCCGTCTGCTGGGCTACGTCCGCCCGCATCGCATTTCGTTTACGGCGTCGTTTGTGAGCGCCGCCATCTCCGTGATTTTGCAGCTCTACACACCTATTCTCATCGGCGAGGGCATCGACCTCATCGTTGCCGCCAGGCAGGTGGACTTTGACGCGCTGCTGCCGCTCGTTACCAAGCTCGCGATTGTCGTCGTAGGTGCCGCGGCCTTCCAGTGGCTGCAGGGCTATTGCGTCAACCGCCTGTCCTACGAGACGGTGCGCGACATGCGTGTGGAGGCGAGCGACAAGCTCAGCCGCATGCCGCTCAGCTTTATCGACAGCCATGCCCACGGCGACCTTATGAGCCGCGTGGTCAACGACGCCGATCAGGTGGGCGACGGTCTGCTGCAGGGCTTCACGCAGCTCTTCACCGGCGTTATTACCATCGTGGGCACGCTCGCGTTTATGCTCTCCATCAACCTGACCATGACGCTTGTGGTGGTGCTCGTCACGCCGCTTTCCATTTTTGCAGCCGGCGCCATCGCCAAGCTTTCCAACAAGAGCTTTACGGCACAGCAGCGCATTCAGGGCCAACTTGGCGGCCATATCGAGGAATACGTGGGCGAGCAGAAGCTTGTCGACGCCTTTGCCTACGGCGCGCACGCTCAGCAGCGCTTCGATGCCCTCAATGCTGAGCTCTACACCGCGGGTGAGCGCGCGCAGTTTATGGGTTCGCTCTCCAACCCCAGCACGCGCTTTATCAATAACATCATCTATGCCGTGGTCGCTGTGATCGGCTGCGTGGGCGTGATCACGGGCGTGCCGGCGGCGCTCACGGTGGGTGGCGTGCAGATCTTTTTGTCCTATGCCAACCAGTACACCAAGCCGTTCAACGAGGTCACCAACGTCATTACGCAGATCCAGACGGCGTATGCCTCGGCGCGCCGCATGTTCGCGCTGCTCGATGCACGCGAGCAGGAGCCCGACGCGTCGGACGCCGTAGAGCTTGCCGCCCCGCAGGGCGAGGTCGCCTTTGAGCATGTGGACTTTAGCTACGTGCCCGACCGCAAGCTGCTGCAGGACATTTGCATTGACGCCAAACCCGGCATGCGCTTTGCCCTGGTCGGCCCCACGGGCTGCGGCAAGACGACGCTCATCAACCTGCTGCTGCGCTTTTACGATATCGATGCCGGACGCATCATGGTCGATGGCAAGTCCTCGCGTGACTACACACGGGCGAGCCTGCGCCGCGCCTTTGGCATGGTGCTGCAGGACACCTGGCTGTTCGAGGGCACGGTGGCGGACAACATCGCTTACGGTTGCCCGGATGCCACGCGCGAGCAGGTTATCGAGGCTGCCAAGCGCGCGCATGCGCACAAGTTTATCGTGCAGCTGCCAGGCGGCTACGATACGGTGATCGGCGAGGACGGCGGCACGTTTAGCCAAGGTCAAAAACAGCTGCTGTGCATCGCGCGCGTCATGCTCACCGATCCGGCGATTCTGCTGCTGGACGAGGCAACGTCGAGCATCGATACGCGTACCGAGCTGCAGGTGCAGGCGGCATTCGACGAGCTCATGGCTGGCCGCACGAGCTTTGTCGTGGCACACCGCCTGTCGACGATTCGCAACGCCGATTGCATCTTGGTAATGCGCGATGGCGAGATTATCGAGCGCGGCACGCACGACGAGCTGCTGGCGGCTGACGGCTTCTATGCCGAGCTTTATCGTAGCCAGTTTGCCCAGTAGGGCCCAGTAGGGGCTGCCGATTAGCGGCAGATGGTTTACATCTGCGTCGATAGTACTAAGATATGCTTTTAATTAATTGCATTAGTGGCTATAGTTTTGGGGGAAACGAGGCAACGTGACTATGACGTGCGCTTTGGTGGTTAACAGCAAGAGCGGTAATACCAGGATGGTTTCGGGCGCGATCAAGCGCGCTCTGCAGGCTGCGGGCGTTGAGTTTGTCCATGCCGCGGCGTTGAGCGACGATGCGGATGCAGATCAGGTTGCGCTCGAGGCGCAGGGCGCCTGCGCGGCCGACACGGTGCTCGTCGGTTTTTGGTGCGACAAGGGCGCGTGCACGCCTTCGGTCGCGGCGTTGCTCTCTGCCTTGCACGGCAAGCGCGTGTTCCTGTTTGGCACCTGCGGCTTTGGGGCCGACCGGAGCTATTACCAGCAGATTGTCGACCGCGTAACTTCCAATCAGGCCGAGGATGCCGAGCTTGCGGGCTGGGCGATGTGCCAGGGCAAGATGGGCCCCGCGGTTAAGCAGCGCTACGAGGCGATGCTCGAGCAAGATCCCGACAATGCTCGCTTCAAGATGCTGCTCGACAACTGGGTTGCCGCAAAGGACCATCCCACCAAGGAAGACCTGGACAACATGGCTGCAGCCGCCAAGAAGGCCGTGCTGGGAGAGTAGCTTCGCCGTTCGTGGTCCTTCGTGCAAAACAATACAAATGTGAAAGCCTCGAAGTTCTCGAGGCTTTTTTCGTGACACGAGGGCGCCCCTTTATTGATGGAAGGCCTAATAAGCTGATTGCTCTATGCCCGGATGTGTGCGGAGTGGGATGGGATTTCCGGATGGGTGGAGTTGCGGAAGCTGCGTCCCGGAATTTGCCTTTGGAATGGGATGCCGTTTCCGGTTGAGGGTCTTGGCGGAAAGTGCGACCCGGAATTTGTGATCGAAGCGGGATACGGCTTCCCAACGGGGCCACAAGCGGTAGCCGCATCCCACTCCGGACGGGAATTCTGGGACACGGTTTTCAGAGGGTTATGGGCTGCGAACTAGATGGGGCTGTCATAAAACTCCAGTAAAAGGGGTCGGAAATAAAGGGCACTTCCAGCAATTTCTTTTAATGTGGGGGGGGGTACCATTATTTTAGTTCCGCAAAAAATCGATCCCTCTATGGGGAAGTTGCGTAGGGGGTTAGTCACAGATATTGGATAAAGCAGACTAATTTGGGGATAAATGACCACTTACGCCAAAATTAGTAGCATTTAGCGACAAAACATTGAAAAATGTGTAGCACATCGCTATGTTTTTATTACGAAAGGGGGTGCGGACGATTTCTTGGACCGCGCCTAGGCGTATCCAAGCTTCCTGC
>DXZW01000041.1 GCA_019419455.1 Collinsella sp.
TTATTTTCCGGTTCGACGAACAGCCGATCGTGTCAAATTTGGTCTAACAGAGCCTTTTGTTTTGGGTAGTCATCGGGGACGTTCCTGAATGACTAGGTGAGAGAGGTGAGCGCATGGCGGATAACGAAGCGTTGTTTACGCCTGAGCTGGTGTTTTTTGATTGGGAGTGTGCGACGCCGGGTGAGGTGTTTGCGCAACTCGAGAGTGAGCTTGCTCCGCGCGGCTACATTGCCGACGGTTGGCTTGACGCCGTTCGCACGCGCGAGGATGCCTATCCCACGGGTCTTGCCATGCCGGCGGCAAACATTGCCATTCCGCATACCGATCCGGGGTTTGTGGCCAAGCCCTATATCGCGGTGGTGAAGCCCTCCGCGCCCGTGACATTTAACGCTATGGCTGGCATGGGCGCTCCGGTGCCGGCGCAGATCGTCATCAATCTGGGCATCGCCGAGCCGGGCGGCCAGGTCGAGGCTCTGCAGGCGCTCATGAACATCTTTATGGACGCCGATGCCGCAGCCGACGTGCTCGGCCAGACCACGCCGCAGGGCATGGTCGACGCCATCCGCCGCCACTTCTAAGGTGGGGCTAAGCCGGCACCTAGGGACGTTCCTTATGTGCCGGCACTTGGGGACTGTCCCTAACTGCCGGCAGAAAAGGAACGTCCCTAACTGCCGGCTGCCAGAGCTGTCCCCTTTGCACCAAAATGGTGCAGATTAACCTGTCCCCAATGCACCAAGCGTGCCGCGGGGGCTGCGTTGTGACACAATGGCGTTTGTTCGATTCGTTATGCGAAAGGCCAACTATGGCAAATAAGAAAAAGAACCCCGCACTCGAGCCGACGCCCGAGCAGCAGGCTCGCGCCGCCTCCAACTCTCGCAAGAAGCAGCGCAAGACCCGCGTGTCCAAGACCGTCAAGATCGTTCTGGTGGTCATCGGCGTGCTGGCGATGCTGCTTTCCGTCTCGGCGATGGCGTGCTCCGGCCTTATGTCGCAGGCCGAGGACACCTCGGGCTACAAGCTGACCGGCGGTGTTGCTGCTACTATCAACGGCACCAACCTCACCGAGGACACCGTGACCAAGCAGATCATGAGCATGCGCACGTCCTACGGCTACACCAAGGACAAGGACTGGGCGCAGTATCTGGTCGACAACGACCTCACGCCCAAGAAGTATCGCAAGCAACTCATCGACTCCTACACGCAGCAGATTCTGCTTCAACAGGCACAGAAGGAGAACGGCGTGACGGTGTCGGACGAGGAGGTCGAGAAGGCTTGGAAGGACGCGTGCAAGAGCGCGGGCGGTGCCAAGGCCTTTAAGAAGACCCTCAAGACCTACGGCTATACCGAGGATACCTACAAGGATTCGCTCAAGGAGAGTCTGGCGCAGCAGAAACTCAAGGATGCCGTCGCGCCCACGAGCAAACCCAAGGACAGCGAGATTGTCGATTACATCAACGAAAACCTGTCCAGCTACAACGACGCCCGTCGCTCGTCGAACATCCTGATCAAGGTTGATTCCGACGCTTCCGACGAGGACAAGGCTGCCGCCAAGGCCAAGGCGCAGGAGTGCCTGGACAAGATCAACTCCGGTGAGCTGAGCTTTGAGGACGCCGTTGAGCAGTACTCCGAGGACACCGGTTCCAAGGAGAAGAAGGGCGATGTGGGCTGGGATAAGCTCACCACCTTTGTCGACAGCTACCAGACGGCGCTCGAGGGGCTCAACAAGGGCGACGTGAGCGAAGTCATCGAGTCGACCCATGGCTACCACATCATCAAGTGCACCGACTACTTCCATGTCGATAATCAGGTTGATGACATCAACCAGGTGCCCAAGGCCATCAAGAAGTACGTCTCCAACGTGGTGAAGACGCAGGCGGCCAGTACCGCGTACAGTGAGTGGCTGGAGCAGTACAAGAAGGACGCCGACATTACCGTCAACCCCATGCCCAAGGACGTACCCTATAACGTGAGTCTGAAGGGCATCACCAAGAGTTCGACCGACGATTCGTCGACGACTGAGTAATCATGGGGCGGTGCTCGCGCGAGTGCCGCCCACGCTATTAGAGAGGATTTGCAGATGACCAACGAAGAGCTGCAGAAGGAAATGATCGCGGCCATGAAGGCCAAGGACAAGGTTCGCCTGTCCATCATTCGCCAGGTTAAGGCCGAGGTGAAGAATATCGAGGTCAATGAGCGCCGCGATGTGACCGAGGAAGACGTCAACAGCATGATCAAGCGTCTGATCAAGCAGACGAGCGAGACACTGGAGATGTCCATCAAGGCCGGCACCGACCAGGAGCGTACCGACAACCTGACCGAGCAGGTCAAGATTCTGGAGAGCCTGCTGCCCGCGCAGGTTTCGGGCGAGGAGCTCGAGGCTCTGATCGAGCAGGTCATCGCCGAGCTGGGCGCCACGTCCAAGAAGCAGATGGGCCAGGTCATGGGCGCTCTGGGTAAGGCCACTGGCGGCAACTTCGATAAGCCGGCAGCAGCAAAGATCGTTGGAGCCAAACTCGCGTAGGGACCGAGCGGCATATAGTTGATGTTGAGGGGGCGTGACCATTGCGGTCGCGCCCCTTTTTTGATGGCAGCTGAAGGGCACTCATTGGGGACAGACTTAAATGAGTGCCCACTCCCCGGGTACTCATTTAAGTCTGTCCCCAATGAGTGCCCAATGAGTGGGTGGAAGGTTGCGGGTTCTTTACGGGAATGTAGTGTGGGCTGCGGAAACGTGGTTCTTTCCGTACAATAGTTCAACTCGTGTAAACGCAGGGAAGGGACATTCATGGCAGACATGATCGAGATCAAGCATCTCAACAAGTACTTTGGCGACCTGCATGTGCTCAAAGATATCAATCTCACCGTCAAGCGCGGCGAGAAGCTCGTAATGATCGGGCCTTCCGGCTCGGGTAAGTCGACACTCATCCGTTGCGTCGATTATCTGGAGGAGCCTACGTCGGGCGAGGTCGTCATCGACGGTACGCCGCTCACCAAAAAGAATCACCTGGAGATGGCTCGCAAGTACAGCTCCATGGTGTTTCAGCAGTTCAACCTGTATCCCAACATGACGGTGCTGGGCAACCTGACGCTCGCGCCCATCAAGCTGCAAAAGAAGAGCAAGGAGGAGGCGACCGAGATCGCCATCGCCGCGCTCAAGCGCGTCGGCATGGCGCATAAGGCCGGCGAGTATCCGCAGAATCTCTCGGGCGGTCAGCAGCAGCGCATTGCCATCGCCCGTGCCCTGTGCACCAAGCAGCCCATCATCCTGTTTGACGAGCCGACCTCGGCGCTCGACCCCGAAATGGTCCAGGAAGTTCTGGACGTTATGATTGAGCTCGCGCAGGAGGACATCACCATGATCTGCGTGACGCACGAGATGGGCTTTGCGCGCCAGGTGGCCGACCGCGTCATCTTTATGGAGGACGGCCGCATCCTGGAGGAGGGCACGCCCGAGCACTTCTTCGATAACCCCGAGAACCCGCGCTGCCGCGAGTTCCTGTCCAAGATTCTGCACTAGGCACGGTGATGGACATGACGGATATGACGAGGGCGGCCGTGTCGCGCCGTCACTTTTTGCGGCTGGCTGGTGCCGGCATGCTTGCGCTGACAGGGACCGCGCTTACCGGTTGCGGCAACTCCGCCAGCGGCGAGGGCTCCGACAAGGGGTCCAAGCTTGCGGCCATCAAGTCGCGTGGCCATCTGAATGCCGGCGTTAAGAAGGACGTTCCCGGCTATGGCTATTACGACACCGCCAAGGGTCGCTTTGAGGGCATGGAAGTTGATTTGTGCTACCAGATTGCCGCTGCCGTCTTTGGCGTGAGCTATAAGGAGGCCCGCGCCCAGGAGCTTGTCGAGTTTACCGACGTAACGCCCAAGACACGCGGCCCGCTGATCGATAACGGCCAACTCGACGTGGTCGCGGCGACCTACACCATCACCGACGAGCGCAAGAAGAGCTGGGATTTCTCGACGCCGTACCGCACCGACTACGTGGGACTCATGGTCAAGAAGCGTTCGGGCTTTACCTCGATTGAGGACCTGGACGGCAAGGTCATCGGTGTGAGCCAGGGTGCCACCACGCAGGGCCTGATCGAGCAGATGATCAAGGACAACGGCTTTAGCTGCAAGCCTGAGTTTAGGGCCTTTAGCGGCTACCCCATCATCAAGAGTTCGCTCGACGCCGGCAATATCGACGTCTTTGCCATGGACCGCTCCACACTGGCCGGTTACATGAACGAGACCGTTGAGCTGCTGCAGCCCGAGGTCAAGTTTGGCGAGCAGGGCTACGGCGTGGCGACCAAGAAGGGCTGCGACCTTTCGGCCGTGGTCGATCAGGTGATTTGCGATCGCCTGGCCGACGGCTGGCTCGACCAAGAGGTCAAGACCTGGGGTCTTGTATAGGCGCATCGTCCAAGGAAGGAATCAAATGCTCGAAGGATTATTTGACGCCGACCGTTGGTCGACGACATTTCAAAACATGGGGCCCTTCTGGGAGGGCTTTGGCGTGACGCTGCAAGTGGTCGTTGCCGGTCTGCTGCTGTCGCTGGTGCTGGGCACGCTGCTGGGCGTGTTCTCTACCACTCGCTCGCGCGTGCTGCGCGCCATAAGCCGCGTGTACGTGGAGTTTTACCAGAACACCCCGTTGCCCGTGCAGGTGCTCTTTATGTACATGGCCGGTCCGCAGTTTTTGCAGGCCATAACCGGTGCCGACCAGCCGGTGCGCATCGCGCCGTTCGTGCTGGGCTTCTTGGGTGTGGGCCTGTATCACGCGGCCTACATTTCGGAGGTCATCCGCACTGGTATCGAGGCGGTTCCGCGCGGTCAGATGGAGGCGGCCCAGAGCCAGGGCTTTACCCGTGCGCAGGCGTACTGGTACATCGTGCTGCCCCAGACGTTCAAGATCATTCTGCCGCCGCTCTGTAACCAGGCGCTCAACCTGGTCAAGAACACGTCGGTGCTGGCACTTGTGGCCGGCGGCGACCTTATGTACCGTTCCGACAACTTTGTGAGTCTGTACGGTTACCTGCAGGGATACATCGTCTGCTGCCTTATGTACTTCATCATCTGCTTTCCGCTCGCCATGCTGGTGCAGTGGCTCGAGCGCCGCTCCAAGGAGCGTCCGCGCGGCGTGAGCCTGGCCGAGCTGGGGCTCGACAACGTAGAGGAGGCCTAGCGCATGGAAATCTTCAACGCGACCAACCTGCTCTACATTTGGGGCGGCTTTGTTAAGACGATCGAGATCTCGGCGCTGTCGATCTTTTTCTCGCTCATCTTTGGCACGGTGCTGGCGCTCGTTAAAAGCTATGCGCCCCGCCCGTTCCGTATTTTGGTGAGCGCCTATATCGAGCTGTTCCGTTGCACGCCGAACCTGCTGTGGATCCTGTTTATCTACTTTACGGTGCAGGGTTTGGACATTGTGATTTCGACCATCGCCTTTACGCTGTTTACCAGCGCTGTTATGGCCGAGATTGTGCGCGGTGGCCTCAACTCGATTCCGCGCGGCCAGTTTGAGGCAGCGCAGAGCCAGGGCTTCGGCTTCTTTGCCACCATGCGCTACATCATTCTGCCGCAGACGTTTAAGACGATCATTCCGGCGCTGTTTAGCCAGTGCACGACCGTCATTAAGGACAGCTCGTATCTTTCGGGCATTAACGTGGCCGAGCTCATGTACACGGCCAACGTTGTGATGGCCCACGCGATCGATCTGTCGCAGGTGCTTATGCTCTACGGCCTGGTGTTTGCGATGTACTTTGTGCTCAACTTTGGTATCTCGCTGCTGGTGAGGGCATATCAGAGGCGAATGGTGGCAGCGTAGCCCTGCTTCCCCAAGCACGGCACCTTGCCCCTCAATCGTCGCTTGCGTACATTTAGTACGCGGCGCTCCTCTTTCGGGGCAATCTGCCGCACTTGGGAAACCAGGACGGTCGTAAGTGACAAAATGGGAATCAGGAATCGCCTATTTCTCATTTGCTAGAAAGGAATCGCGATGAGCGATCTGGAGAACAAGAAGAATCCTGTGGTCATTACCATCGCGCGCGACTTTGGCGCCGAGGGTCACGAGATTGGCCGCATGCTTGCCGACGAGTTGGGGATTCCGCTGTACGATAACGAGCTGCTGGTACGTGCGTCGCTGCGCGCGGGCGAGTCGCTTGATAAGATGGCCGCCTATGATGAGCGTCTGGCCGTGGAGAACATGGCGTTTCTGCCCGACCGCTACGATGCGCGTTCGTACTCGGATAAGTTGTTCCAAAAGATGAGCCAGGTGATTTTGGATCTGGGCGAGACCGAGAGCTGCATTATCGAAGGCCGTCTGTCCGATTACCTGCTGCGCAACAACCCCAACCACATTGCCGTGTTGGTGACCGCACCCTTTGAGGACCGCGTCGAGATTGTGCGCAAGAAGCGTGGCCTTAACAAAAAGAAGGGCGCCAAGCTGGTCAAACAGCAGCAGAAGGCGCGCGAGGCGTTCTATAAGCGCTATAGCGCCGGCAAGTGGAAGATGACGAGCGGTAAAGACATCGTCGTCAACCGCGCCAAGCTGGGCCGCGAAGGCTGCAAGGACGTCATCGCCGCAGCCTACCGCTACAAAGTAGCGCAGTTCGAAGGCTAACCGACCAAAAACCACCACAAAGGGGACAGGCACCTTTGTGGTGGTTTTTGTTTTAGGCGGAGGGGAAGGCCTTGGTGAGACCGGCGCGCGTCTGTGTGTCGGTCTTTTGGTAGATAGAGCTCAGGTGGCGCTGTACCATGCGCATCGAGATGCCGAGCTCCTCGGCGATCTGCTTGAGCGGGCGTTCATCCTGGGTTACTGCCACGAGCACGTCGACTTCGCGCGGGGTGAGAGCGTGGCTGGCGATGAAGGCCTGGCGTTGCTCTTCGATGCTCGGCGCAGCGAGCGCTTTCTCGGCTCGTTGCTGGTGTTCGCGCTCCTGCTCGGTTTGGGGCAGGCGGAATAGGCCGGCCGCCACAAATGCCGCGCAAGCGGCGACGAGCAGCACGAGCGCACCGATCATGATGAGAGCAACATTGCCCGAGGTCACGAGAGCAAGCGAGATGCCCGATGTGGTGAATGCGCATACATTGTTGGCGGCGCGTCCCATGTCGGCCCAGAGGGCGGGTGCGTGCATGCGCGGTGCCAGCTGAGTAAACGTGGCGGTAAAGAACGTGACAAAAAAAGCCTGAGCTCAGGTAAAAGACGACAAGGCCTAGGTTGGGATCGGCCCCGGCCTCCACGGCCATGATGGAAATGGTCGAGAGTACGGCGATGCCGAGCATGACAAGTCCCATGTAGCGGCGCTCGGCGAGATCAAAAATAAGACCGGCGGCAAGGCCGCTCGCCGCCAAAAAGAGGCGCGGCCATGTTTGTACGGCAATGGTGCCGTGGGCGTTGGAGAGTGTGACAACGTTGTCGAGGGTCGAGAACAAGCAGGCAAGAACCATGACGAGCGCGATGCTCCAGCATGCCTGTTTGGCGAGGGCATGAGAGGGCTCAACAAAGGGATTGATGGCAGGCCTTTCGGGGGGCGCGCTTGGCAATCGCATGCTCGTTGCCTTTTGCGCTGGCAGGTGCGCCACATGAGAATTTGTGCCCCGGGATCCGGATATCTTCCCGTAACATGGTGTTACAGAAGCACCCCTTACGACAAGGAGGCTCATATGCGAAAGCAAATCCATGACAACCCAATCGACCACGGCTGCTCGTGCGCGCTCTCCCACGGAACGTGGCGACGTGTGGGCGCCAAGCTTGCCTGCGCGGGGGCCTGCGCACTCATGGCCGGCCAGCTGCTGCTACCGAGCGTGGCACTCGCCGCCGACTGGGTCAACGTCGGCGGCACGCAGTACAACAAGGGCGCGGTTGCCGGCGACGAGGCCGGAACGTGGTCCTGGGACGGCGCCGACGACATGAAGCTCAACGGCTACGACGGTGCCGGCATCAGCACTCAGGGCAACCTCACCATCGATGTGACGGGCACCAACACCGTCACGGCCGACGCCGGGCAGAGCGCCATTGCTGTCAAGAACGGCAACCTTGCCATTAACGGCGACGGGACTCTCAACGCGACGGCCCAGACCGATGTGATTGCGGCGGAAGGCGACGGCAATTCGGGCGGCGATGTGACCATCAGCGGCGCCAACCTCAACGTGACGGCTTCGGGCGCAGCGGACAACGTGACGGGCATTCGCGCGACGGCCGGCAGCGTGACAATCGATAAGGGCGCCGATGTCAAAATCGAGGCGAAATCGGCTGAAGGATCTTGGCGTCCAATGCAGGTCATCTGCGGTATCCATGCTGACAACATTCCAAACAGACACGCTGCCCAGGAAGGCGAGCAGGAAGAGCCGGATTCCGCTTATGAGCACGGCGCCGATGTCACCATCGATGGCGCCAGTCTGTTGATTAAGACTGGCGATGCCTCGTGGGCTTCCTTGTGCATCAATACGTTTGGTATCAAGAAGAATACCCTCATGAAAATCGTCAACGGAGCCGATGTCACGCTTTCGGCTGGTAGTGCGGCTTCGCGCTCGGCGGGTATCAGCGCACGCTCGCAAGACGGTGCGGTGTGGATGCTTGTCGAGAAGTCGAGCCTCACGTCTCGAAGCCTGTCTGCCGCAAGCGGCATCGACGCCGCTCGCAATCAAAGTTTTGGAATCATGGCAGAGGCAAATACCAGGTTTGAAACGCCTCGTATCCAGATTTTCAAATCGAAGATTGAGGCTTCGGGCGCGACTGCGGGGATCTATGCGATCAACCGCAACGCCGCGAATGCGACACTGTTCCGTGCCGCGATGATCGATTTACGAGGGAACGCGATGATTGCGACTCCGACGGATGGTGCCGTGCGCGATGTGAAAAAGGTTGTCGATACGGGGAAATGGCCAAGTTCCCAGAACGGGCAGGTCATCGGTGTTGCCGGTTCGTCTACGATTTCGGATATCGTCGGTTCTGCCGAGGTCGCCCATGATGTGACGATTGATTTTGGAGACGGGCAGGAGCCGGACCCAACGCCGGACCCCGAGCCGGCTCCGGAGCCCGATCCCGATCCCATGCCCAATCCCGAGCAGAAGCCTGACCTCAAGCCCGTAGACAAGGATGCAAAGACCACCACGACGGTCACCAAGACCGTTACGACCAAGACTGCTGCCGCCAAAAACGGTTCCGGCGCCCTGGCCGCCACAGGCGACAACGCCGCGACGGCGGCAGCCGCACTCGGCATCGCCGGTGCGTCCGTCATCGGCGCCGGCTTCGTCGCGTCCAAGCGCCGCGACCGCTAGCGCAAGCTTCCGCAACATAAAACAGCGGAGGTACCCCTTACGACAAGGAGGCTCACATGCGAAAGCAAATCCATGACAACCCAATCGACCACGGCCGCGCGTGCGCGCTCTCTCACGGAACGTGGCGTCGCGTGGGCGCCAAGCTCGCCTGCGCGGGGGCTTGCGCGCTCATGGTCGGTCAGCTGCTGCTACCCAGCGTGGCGCTCGCCGCCAAATGGGTCAACGTCGGCGGCACGCAGTACAACAAGGGCGCCGGCGACGAGGCCGGAACGTGGTCCTGGGACGGCGCCGACGACATGAAGCTCAATGGCTACAACGGCGCCGGTATCAGCGCTCAGGGCAACCTCAATATCGGCGTGACGGGCACCAACACCGTAACGGCCGATTCCTTGCAGAGCGCTATCGAGGTCAAGGACGGCAACCTTGCCATCACGGGGGAGGGAACCCTCAACGCGACGGCCGAACCACAGAAGAGCAGGAGCGCTGTTAAGGTCGAGTGCGGTAGCCTCGCCATCTCGGGCGACGTGACTCTCAACGCGACGGCCGGGACCGATACGATAGCGGTTTCGGGGGACGGTAAGGCCGGCGGTGACGTGGACATCCGCGGTGCCAACGTTAACGTGGCGGCAACGAACAAAGTGCCTCATACCATCGGCATTCATACGCGGGCAGGCAACATAACCATTAACGAGGGCGCCGACGTCCACGTTGAGGCGGAGGCGAATGGGGGGCTCAATGCCGTTGCAGTCTATGCCGAAAACATCTCCTCCGAGCATGGAGGCTGCATCGCGGTGGATAACGCAAAATTAGATGCGGCGGCGCGTAATGCAAACATGTTGTCGGTCGCCCTGTATTCGTCCGGGGGTAAGGATACATATTTGAGTATTACCAACGGGGCGGATGTTACGCTCGTGGCGAGTGATAGTGCCGAGGTTTTGGATGGTGTTTGGATGCGCGCGCAGGACGGCGTGTCGCGGGTGCTCGTCGAGAATTCGAGCCTTACAGTTCGATGCGGTGACGGAACTGGCCACAGTCGTAAACATGGCTACGGAATATATTCCCAGTCCGGCTCCCAGTCCGCCATCCCTCGAATTGACATCATTAATTCAAATGTTGAGGTGTCGGGTAATGCAGCGGCAATCTACGCTGTCAATCAAGGTGATGCAGCCCCTTGTCTCTCAATTGATGGCGGATCGGTAGTTACGACTCCCGCCGGCGGCACTGTGCGAGAAACTACGGGAAACGGACTCGTCATCGGTGCTGCCGGGTCGTCCACTATCCAGGATGTTAGGACCTCCGACGAGGTTGCCCGCAGCGTGGTAATCAGCTCCGGAGATGCGGTCGAGCCTGAGCCCACGCCGCAGCCTGAGCCTACCCCGGCTCCCACGCCGCAGCCAGGCGGCGGAAGTGAGACTGGCACGCCGTCCGTGACGCTGACTCAGGCGAGTTCCACGACTGCTGCCTCCAAGCCGGCCGCGAAGGCCACCGCTGCCCAGAAGTCCGTGGGCACTCTGGCCGCCACGGGCGACAACGCCGCGACGGCGGCAGCGGCCCTTGGCATCGCCGGCGCAACCGTTGCCGCTGCCGGCATCGCCGCAACCAAGCGCCGCAAGCGCTAGGCTTTTGGTGGCAGCGCCCATTCTCGGCTTTTACAAAATCTCGATCTGTAACACCAAACCTGATAGTTGGGCTCTAGGTGTTACAGATTGAGACGAACTGTTCAGCCGCTAACCTAACGTCTCGATCTGTAACACGTGGCGAGGAATTTGGTCTCTAACTGTTACAGATTGAGACAAACGTCGGAATTGGTTCGCCGGCCAAGTCCCCGACCACCACAAAGGCGCATGTCCCCTTTGTGGTGATGGGTTGGCCGGCATAGAAAAAAGTCCCCGCCGGGCGTGTGCTCGACGGGGACTTTGCCGTTTGATGGCTAGTGCTGCAGGTGATTACTCGCCCAGCAGGCTCTTGGTGATCGAAGCGGCGGCCTTCTTGCCGGCGCCCATCGCCAGAATGACCGTAGCGGCACCGGTGACGATGTCGCCGCCGGCCCAGATGCGGGGATCGGTGGTCTGGCCGGTCTCCTCGTCGGCGACGATGTAGCCCCACTTGTTGAGCTCCATCTTGCCGCCGATCTTGGCAGCGAAGGGGTTGGCGTTAGTGCCGATAGCCGAGATCGCGACATCGCAGGGGATCTCCTCGATGGCGCCCTCGATGGGCACCGGGCGACGACGGCCGGACTCGTCGGGCTCGCCGAGCTCCATCTTCTGGACCTTGACGGCGCACACGGAGCCGTCCTCGCCAGCGACAAACTCGAGCGGGGAAACGAGCGGCAGAACCTCGACGCCCTCGGCCTTAGCATGGTGCAGCTCGGCGCGACGGCAGGGCATCTCGTCCTCGGTACGACGGTAGGCGATGATGGCGTGCTCGGCGCCCAGACGCTTGGCGGTACGGACGGCGTCCATAGCCACGTTGCCGCCACCAAAGACAACGACGTTCTTGCCGTGCTTGGTGGGGGTGTCGTACTCGGGGAACTTGTTGGCCTTCATCAGGTTCACGCGGGTGAGGTACTCGTTAGCGAAGAAGACGTTGGGCAGGTTCTCGCCGGGGACGTTGAGGAACTTGGGCAGGCCTGCGCCGGTCGCCACGTAGATGGCGTCGAAGCCCTGCTCGAACAGCTCCTCGGCCGTGGCCATGTTGCCCACGACGGAGTTGTACTCAAACTTGACGCCCATGTCCTCCAGGCCGTCAATCTCGCGCTTGACGACCGCCTTGGGCAGACGGAACTCGGGGATGCCGTAGACCAGCACACCGCCGCCGGTAAAGAAGGCCTCAAAGACGGTGACGTCAAAGCCGTTACGGGCGAGCTCGCCGGCGCAGGTGATGCCGGACGGGCCAGAGCCGACGACAGCGACCTTCTTGCCGTTCTTGGGGGCCATCTTGGGCGTGGAGGCGAGCTCGGGGCGGTCACCCAGGAAGCGCTCGAGCTGGCCGATGGCCACGGGCTCGGACTTCTTACCACGGATGCACTTGCCCTCGCACTGGTTCTCCTGCGGGCAGACGCGGCCGCAGATGGCGGGAAGCATGGAGTCCTCGCGGATGGTATCGAGAGCGCCGCCGAAGTCCTTCGCGCGGATCTGCTCGATAAAGCGGGGAATGTTGATGTTGACGGGGCAGCCCTCAACACAGAACGGCTTCTTGCAGTTGAGGCAGCGCTCGGCCTCGGCCAGCGCCATCTCCTCGGTGAAGCCCTTGTCGACGGGGCGGAAGTCGCAGGCGCGCTCGGCAGCCGGCTCCTCGTTATCGGGGGTGCGGGGCGACTTCATATCGGCAACGAAACGACCGTTAACTAGTGGCATGCGCAGCTCTTTTCCTCATAGGCCTTGAGGGACTCGCCCTCTTCGGAACGGTAAGCGGCCTGGCGGGCACGAAGGTCATCCCAGTCGACCAGGGTGGCATCGAAGTCGGGGCCGTCGACGCAAGCGAACTTGGTCACGCCGCCCACCTCGACGCGGCAGCAGCCGCACATACCGGTGCCGTCAACCATGATGGGGTTGAGCGACGCGGTGATGGGGGTATCGTACTTCTGGGCGGTGAGGGTCGAGAACTTCATCATCGGAACGGGGCCGACGCAGAAGACCTGGCTCACGGCCTTGTCCTGCAGCAGGCGCTCCAGCGGAGCGGTGACAACGCCCTGCTCGCCGTAGGAGCCGTCGTCAGTGGTGATGTGGATGTGGTCCTCGTCGAGGAGCTCGCGGAACTGGTCCTCCATGAGCAGGAGGTCCTTGGTGCGGGCGCCCATGATGGCGTGCACCTCGTGGCCGGTCTCGACCAGGTGCTTGGCGACCGGGAAGGCAATTGCCAGGCCGACGCCGCCGCCAATGACAGCGCAGGGGCCCTCGGCCATCTCGGTGGGAACGCCCAGCGGGCCCACGACGTCGCGCAGCGACTCGCCGGCTTCGTAAGTGGACAGCATCTCGGTGGTCTTGCCGATCACCATGAAGATGAACTCGACCCAGCCCTCGTCACCGTTCCAGCCGGCCAGGGTAAACGGGACGCGCTCGCCCGTCTCGTTGGCGCGGACCATGAGGAACTGTCCAGCGTGCGCATGCTTGGCGATTGCGGGCGCCTCGATGCGGAACTTGAACACCTTCTCCGAGAACTGCGTCTTCTCCAGGATCTTATACATAGAACCCCTCTCTTGTTAGGGCCGCCGAACCGTGCCTCCACGGAAATGGACGGTAGCCCGAATAAAACCGTACGCGCACAGGCGTTGTGCAGACATACGGTGCAAATTATACCCTCATGGACATGTCACTTACGTGTGTCTTCGGCGGTTGGGAGCAGGGTTTATCCACTTCGACCTGCCAAAGGGGGAGAGGTTTATTTTGGCAGGTTTTATCAGGCAAAACGGCAAAGGGGGCCGGCCTCGCGCTTCGGTGAGGCCGGCCCCCTTTGGAGCGTTGCATATGTATAGCGGCACAGGGTTTATTGCGACGCAGCCGCCGCGGCGTTTCCGCAGATGAAACCTGCCAAAATAAACATCTCTAAATGGTAGGTTTTAGTGCTTGCCGTTGGCGGAAGCGGCGCCGTTTACGTGATCGCGGGCGTAGATTACGCCGTGGACGATGGCCAGACCGGCGGCATCTGCGGCGCGGGCGCAGGTGTCCTGGAAATCCTCGGCTTCGCGGGCGCGCAGCTGCTTGAGCACGTAGTCTGCCACGGCCATCTTGCCGGGAGGGTTGCCGATGCCGGTGCGGATACGGCTAAAGTCGCGGCTGCCCATCTTGTCGATGATGGAGCGCAGGCCGTTGTGACCGGCATGGCCTCCGCCCACCTTAACACGCACGTCGCCGGCGGGAATATCGAGCTCGTCGTGGATGACGAGCAGCTCCTCGGCCTTGATCTTGTACTCGCGGCAGAGCTTGGAGATGGGCCCGCCCGAGGTGTTCATGTACGACTGCGGCTTGACCAGTACAATCTGGCGCTTGCCGTTCTCTTCCTCGGCATCGTTGATGTTGATGAGCGCGACCTCGGCGCCTGCTTGGTTTTTCCAGTACGTGACGCCGGCCTGACGGGCCAGCTCGTCGATCGCCTTAAAACCGGCGTTGTGGCGGGTCTCGGCATACTCATCGCCAGGGTTGCCAAGTCCGGCAACCATGCGAATCTTAAGCGGCTGTGCAGCTGCCATGTTCATCCTTTCGTTGATTTGTCGCCTGCTATGGTGAGCGACCCTGTTGCCGCTGTCAAATGGAGGGCAATTGAGGTTGTTTGGGGGCGTTTGGACGGCCGTCAAAATCCGAGGTGGACAGTTAGTTCAGATACGTATAAGTTCTGAGGACTCGAATTGCTCAATTCAATGCCGATACGTTGTTTTGGAACTTTAGTTAGTCCATATGACGCTGTTTTGAAGTCTACCCCGCTTTCAAATAGGGCGAATGGTATAGAGATAGCTGCAAAACAGCCTAATTCAATGTGTCTATTTATACGTATTTGAACTAACTGTCCAGCCCTGTTCGACGGCGCACGGGTGATTCGCCGTTTAGACCGGCGCAAGGCCGATTCCGGCCCGCAGAGCGTTGAGCCAAGCGGCCTGACGCTTGCGATAGCCCTTGATGCGATATCGGAATCGGACTCCTGCGAGTCGATGCATCGTTTGGGCGAAGGCTTCGAGTGCAACAAGGTCTTTCATTTGGTCGCGATTGATAACCAGGACGTGGATGCCCATTGCCTTGAGGCCATTATTTCGATTGCCATCGTGGATGCGAGCGTTTTGAAGCTCATGCCCAATTCCGTTGTATTCGTTGTCGACTCCGGCGGCCGGGCAATATAGGTCGCAGATGGCGCAAGGGATGCCGGAGGACATGTTAACCGCAAGAGTGTCGAAGTCGATTCGATAGTTGAGTAGCAGGCCTCCCATGGGCAGGCTGCAACATCCGAATCCGCCAAAGCGCATGGGCGCTCCGAGAACGGCTAACATTAGGGATTCGGCTGGGGATGCAGATCCGGGTCGGGCAAGCTTGACTGCCGTGCGAAACGAGGTGTATGAGCTACTTTTGGCGAAGCGCGCGACCGCCTCGAGATCTTCGATGGTCGTGGCGGGCTCGCATTTGTAGTGCGCCTGTTCGTAGCGGGTTTCGTTCTGCTGTTTGGCTGCCGACTGGCCGCCCAGGCAATCAAGATCGCCCGTCGCTGCGCAGCTATCGCCCTTGGGCCAGATGTCGTCATAGGCGATGGGGTAGGTTGCCTCGGGCGGAAGGGAGTAGGTTCCGAGCAGCTCCATAAGGAGCATCAAGGTTTTGGCGACCGATTCATTTTTAGAACAAAGCATGGCTGTCATGGCAGGAGACGTTGCGTAGATGTCGGCCTCGACGTGCATAATTGCACCTTCAGGAAGCGGAGCGGAGAGAATATGCTGAAGAAGTCGCTTGTCGGGGCGTCTGTTGTCTTCGTTTGAAACGAGAAGATCGAGTAGTTCGGAATCATCTTCATTCCAGGCGTCGAGTATCGAAAGTGCGCCAAAGTCTATCGCGTCATTATTGGGAATGCAGCTAGCCAAGGCCTGTGCTTGCTGTTCACTATCAACGGAGTCCCAGGGTAGGGCAGAGTACGCCCGTCGTGCGCGACGAATTGCGCGGAGGGCGGAGAAATGTGAAATCACGGTCGTCATAGCTATAACGTACTAAGTTGGCGGCAGAATGCGACCGCCATACCGTTCTTTTCGCTCAGCGGGGCGCTGTGCGCCATGAACGGCTGGGTGTTATGAAATCGGTGGAATCGGTTGAGGGGATTGCAGGAAATTGAGCTCTGCCGCGAAGGTTGACGATAGCTACTGGACAGTTAGTTCAGATACGTATAAGGCGACGGGCATTCGAGGCGTTTCTAAGGGCCTTCGAGGGTGATTTGAGGGTAAATATGCGGCGGTTGTACTCGAAAACGATGAGCTTTGGGCGGCATGGCATCCGCCGGGGAGCTCAGAAGGCTCCGAACGGCCCTTTGGGGCTTTAAAAAATACGTATCTGAACCAATTGTCCAGGGAAGGTTGGCGAGGGATAGAAAAAGGGTCGGAAGCGAGCTTCCGACCCTTTAAAAACACCAAAGATGATGAGATGCACGCTGGATTACAGCGCGAAGTCGCCGCCGACGAGCGTGGAGACGGGCTCCTCGTGGTAAACGGCGGAAATGGCCTGAGCGAACTCCTCGGCGACCGAGATAGTCTTGATCTTGCCGCCGACCTCGACGGGGATGGCGTCGGTGACGACGCACTCGACGATGGGGGCGTCGTTCAGGCGCTCGATGGCTGGGCCGGAGAAGATGCCGTGGGTGGCGCAGACGTAGATGTCGCCGGCGCCCATGGCCTTGAGCTCCTTGACGTTGGCGCACAGGGTGCCAGCGGTGTCGATCATGTCGTCGTTGATGATGCAGGTCTTGCCCTTGATGTCACCGATGATGCCCATGACCTCGGCGGCGTTGTGGCGCGGACGGCCCTTGTGGGCGATGGCAAGGTCGCAGCCGAGCATGTCGGACAGCTTCTTGGCGGCCTTGGCGCGACCCACGTCGGGGGAGACGACGACCAGGTTGTCGGTGTCGAAGTGCATGTCGTTGTAGTACTGGCCGAACAGCGGCAGTGCGGACAGGTGGTTAACCGGGATATCGAAGAAGCCCTGGATCTGGCCCTGGTGCAGGTCGAGGGTGATGATGCGGTTGACACCGGCGCGCTCGAGCAGGTTGGCGACGAGGCGGGCGGTGATGGGCTCGCGCGGGCCGGCCTTGCGGTCCTGGCGGGCATAGCCGTAGTGGGTGATGACGGCGGTGATGGAGCGGGCAGATGCGCGCTTGGCAGCGTCGGTGGCGATGAGCAGCTCCATGAGCATGTCGTTGACGTTGCCGCCGGCCACGGACTGAATCAGGAAGACGTCGGCGCCGCGGACGGTCTCGTCGTAGCGGGCGTAAATCTCACCATTGGCGAACTGCTTTAGCGTAAGGCCCGAAAGCTCGACCCCAAGGTACTCAGCGATCTTCTGAGCGAGGGGACGGTTGGAGGAACCGGAATACACGCGGATGGACTTGCGCATATTCTCCGACTTCTCGGGATCATTAATCGGCATTACCCTTCTCCTTTATATCGAATGCCATATAGATGCCTTGTTGCATTGTAACCGCGCGGCGGGGTTTATCGGGTCTTGATAACGTCTTTACCGTCAACGGACACGAACCGACCACTCATCCGGTTGCGCAGGTCACGATAGAAAAAGGAGCCGCCCCCATGGAGCAGCTCCTTTTGTGCTTGGTAAAACGTTATACCTCGTCGTCCTCGTGCAGACGGCGGCGGTAATCGGCGGCCCAGCCCTCAATATTTACCTGACGGGCGCGGCCCAGACCAAGTGCGTCGGCCGGGACCGGCTCGGTGATGACGGAGCCGGCGGCCACGAGTGCACCGTCGCCGATCTGGGCGGGCGCGACCATCATGGTGTCGGAGCCAATGAAGGCGTCCTTGCCGATGACGGTCTTGTGCTTGTGCACGCCATCGTAGTTGCAGGTGATGGAGCCCGCGCCCACGTTGACGCCGGAGCCCATGGTGGTGTCGCCGATGTAGGACAGGTGCGGCACCTTGGAGCCCTCGCCGATCGTGGACTTCTTGATCTCCACGTGCGTGCCGGCCTTGGAGCCGTCGAGCATGTGGGTGCCCGGGCGCAGGTAGGCGCGCGGGCCGCAGTCGACGCCGTTCTCGATGACGGCCTCGATGGCGATGGTTTCATCGATGGTGCAGCCGCTGCCGACGGTGGTGTCGGTGAGGCGGCTGTTGGGACCGAGCTGGCACTCCTCGCCCACGGTGACGTGGCCGATCAGGTGCGTCTGCGGCCACACGACGGTGTCGCGGCCGATGGTGGCGTCGGGGCCGATCCAGGCTTGCGTGGGGTCGATGAACGTGACGCCCTCGGCCATCCAGTGCTCGTTGATGCGGTCGCGCGCGATGGCGGTGAGCTGCGCGAGCTGGATGCGGCTGTTGACGCCCAGGCCGTCGCGGTAGTCGTCGCAGTGGAAGATGGAGACTGCCTGGCCGTGACCCTTGAGGATTTCGAGCATGTCGGGCAGGTAGTACTCGGACTGCGCGTTGTCGTTGCCGATCTCGTTAATGTGGGCGGCGAGCTGCGCGCCGTCGAAGGCGTAGCAGCCGGCGTTGCACTCCAGCAGCGTGGCGGCCTGCTCGGGCGTGCAGTCCTTCTGCTCGATGATGCGCTCGATCTGACCGTCGGCGCCCAGCTTGATGCGGCCGTAGCCGAAAGGATCGGGCGGGGTCATGGTCATGACGGTGCAGGCGAGCTCGCCGGTGGCGACGGTTTGCGCGAACTTGGCGACGGTGTCGGCGGTGATGAGCGGCAGGTCGCCGTTGAGCACGACGACCGGACCCTCGGCGATGCCGCAGGCCTCGAGCGCGACCTTTACGGCGTGACCGGTGCCCAGACGCTCGGTCTGCTCGACGCACTCGACCTTGGTGGCGCTGTTGGCGTAGGCGCCGTCGATGAGGGCGCGCATCTCGTCGGCGTGGCTGCCGATGACAACCACGACGCGGCTGCAGCCGGCCTTGATGGTAGCGTCGACGATCCACTGGACCATGGGCTTACCCAGGATCTTGTGCGAAACCTTGCAGTGGTTCGACTTCATGCGGGTGCCCTCGCCGGCAGCGAGGATAATTGCGGTTGCGTCCATGTGATCTCCTGTTACGTTATAGAGACGTGTGTTTGGAAACGATACACGGCGCAATATGATACCGCAGGCATATGACGAGCGCGTAACGATTGGTTTGCGGCGGTTGAGGCTTGCGCCGCCGGCGTGGCGTTTGCACTGCTTGCGTGCGGCGTTGGCGGTGCTGCGGAGCTGTTGTTTGAGCGAGGGGACGGGGGTGCCCGTGGACAACATACGAGAGGAGTTTGGCGGCGAGCCCGTCGCGGCATTCTCGATGTCGCATCCAGCTGTGCCGGCACTCTATATAGTGCTGACGCTGGGGCTCACTATGTTCTCGATGCAGCCGGTACTGATTGCGCTGTCACTTGCGGGCGGGCTGGCGTATGGATTTGCGACGCGTGGGGCTGCCCGCACGCTGGGCGCGCTCCGCTGGCAGCTGCCGGTGATTTTGATCGTCGCGGTGCTCAATCCGCTGTTTAGCGCCTCGGGCTCGACGGAGCTGTTCCGTATTGGCATGCGCGCGGTGTATCTGGAGAGCATGGTATACGGCCTGTGCATGGGCGGGCTGTTTGTGGCGAGCGTGCTGTGGTTTGAGGCGGCGGCGTCGATGCTCGAATACGACAAGGTGCTCGCGCTGCTGGGCAATGCCGCACCGGTGATTGCGCTCATGATCTCGATGTGCATGAGGCTTATCCCGCAGTTTTTGCGCCGCGGTCGTACGGTGCTGGCGGTGCAGGATGCGATTGATGTGCCGGGCAGCGCGCCGGCCGACCCCGTACGCTCGCGTTTGCGGGCATCGAGTGTGTTGATGGGCTGGGGCATGGAAGATTCGCTGGAGCGCGCGGGCGCGATGCGCTCGCGCGGGTGGGGTGCCGCGACGCGTCGTACGACGTATGCGCGGTATCGACTGGGGCGCAGCGACGTTGCCGCGCTGGCTGGGCTTGCGTTGTTTGGCGTGGCCACGGCGGCAGTGGCGTGGACCGCGACGACGCAGTATTCGTTTTATCCGCAGCTCTCGGTGCCGGCGCCGTGGCCGGGCTATGTCGTGTACGCTGCCTGGATGGTGCTGCCTTGCGCGTTGCATGCGATTGATGAGAAGAGGTTTGGCTGATGGCTCGGTTTAATAGGAGCTCGGCGGCGGGTGTGGCATATGGCTCGGCCGCGCCGGCGATTGAGGTGCGAGGCCTTAGTTTTGCCTATCCCGGGGCCGAGGCACCGGTGCTCGAGGGACTTGATTGGCGTGTTCCCCAAGGTGCGTTTGCACTGCTGGTGGGTGGTACTGGGTCGGGCAAATCGACGCTACTCTCGCTGCTCAAGCCCGAGATCGCTCCGGCGGGCGAGCGCACTGGTGATGCGCGCGTGCTGGGTGAGAACGTTGCCGATATGGACGTCCGGGCGTCCGCGGAGCGCGTGGGCTACGTGTTTCAGGATCCCGAGAACCAGATCGTGTGCGAGACCGTGTGGCACGAGATGGCGTTTGGCCTGGAAAACTTGGGGCTAGCACGTGATGAGATGCGCCGTCGCGTAGCTGAGACCAGCTATTTCTTTGGTCTGGAGGACTGGCTTCATCGCGATACCGATACGCTTTCGGGCGGCCGCAAGCAGCTGCTGTCGCTTGCCGCCGTCCTGGCGCTGCGTCCGCGTGTGCTGCTACTCGACGAGCCCACGTCTCAGCTCGATCCCGTTGCCGAGAAGAATTTCCTGCACGCGCTGTTTCGTGTGAATCGCGAGCTGGGCTGCACGGTTGTTGTGGCGACGCATCAGCCGCGCCCAATGCTCGAATACGCGACGTGTGCGTACCGGATTGAGGACGGTCGCGTGCGCGAGGTGGCAGATATGGCTTCTTTGGGACGCCGAGAATCGCTGTTTTCCGATGACATGTTGGGGTGGGGTGCCATCCGATGTGCAAAAAACGGAGAATTCAGCAGGCGTGAGGACAATTTGGACTCTCTGGAGCCGCCCGGGGACGTATCGAGCGCGAAAAAAAGTTCGGAATTGGACAAATCGTCCGAATTTGTGGCGCAAACGTCGCTCGAGAACGGCTCGGAAGCCTTCCCGCGCACGAATGGAAGCAGAATACTCCAAAAAATGCACGCTGGGTCGGCTACCACCCTGTCGGAAGGCTGGTTTCGCTACGATCGCGCGGGCGGTTGGGTGCTGCGCGGGCTCGATGCGTCGTTTTCGGCTGGCGCGGTGCATGCGGTCGTGGGCGGAAACGGCTGCGGCAAGTCGACGATGCTTTCGGTGCTGGCCAAGACCGCCAAGCTGCAGCGCGGCCGCATGGTGCGCGGAGCGGCCTCGGCGGCGCTGTTGCCTCAGAATCCCAAAGCATTGCTGGTTGCCGAGACGGTTCGCGATGAGCTGATGGAATGGGCCTCGACCTGCGGATATGACGAGAACTTGGCGCGGGAGCGTGCGGCGCAACTGGGATTGGACGGCCTGGAGACGCGTCACCCCTACGACCTCTCGGGCGGACAGCGCCAGCTGCTCGCGCTGGCAAAGCTGCTGCTGATTGGCCCCGAGCTGCTGCTGCTTGACGAGCCCACGAAGGGCTTGGACCTGGAGAGCCGCCGCATCATCGCCCGCGCCCTGCGTGACCATGCGAAGGCTGGCGGCACCGTCATCATGGCTACGCACGATTTGGACTTTGCTGAGCAGGTCGCCGACGACATCGCCATGATGTTCGATGGCGAGATTGCCTGCATGGAGCCGCCGGCCGACTTCTTTGCCGACAACGTGTTTTATAGGGCGTGATGGGATGGCGGATTATCGCATCGTGCGCCTACTCGCAAAACTGGAGATACCGCTGCTGCTGGCGGTGCCAGCCGTGATGGCTGCGGCGTTGCTGGCGGGCGTTGAGCAGGCGGCGCTCGCCATGCTTGTCGTGGTGGCGCTGGTGCTTGCGCTGTTCTTTGCAGGCTACGAGGCGTCGCGACCGGGCCTGCGCCAGATTATGCCAACGCTGGTTCTGGCGGCGTTGGCCGCGGCGGGGCGCATCTTGTTTGGCCCCATTCCCGACTTTAAACCCGTGAGTGCCATCGCCATTATCGCGGGGGCGACGCTTGGTCGCCGCAATGGTTTTATGGTTGGCGCGCTGGCGGCGCTGACCAGCAATTTCTTTTTTGGACAGGGCATGTGGACGCCGTGGCAGATGTATGCCTGGGGGCTCGTGGGATACGTTGGCGGTGCGCTGGCGCATGCCGGCGCTTTTGATCGCGCCGATGGCACCGTGCGTATGCCGGCGCTGCTGACCTACGGCTTTGCTTCGGGTTTGCTGTACGGCGTTGTGATCAACGCCTACGACATTATCGGTTTTGTTCAACCGCTCACGTGGGCGGGTGCCATGGCGCGTCTTGCCACCGCCGTACCGTTCGATATCACGCACGGCCTTGCGACCTGCGTGTTTTTGGTCGCCCTGTACAAGCCTTGGTGTCGCCGCATCAACCGAGTCGTCGTGAAGTACGGACTGTAGGGCTGGTTGCGCCGGGGCGGGAATCAATACTGCCGAAGTGCCATTTTAAAACTATGCCGGTTTACGGGGCCAGATTGGCACAAGCAGACCATGCCGGCTATTTTTGAAATAGAGCAAGCCGTTTACCTGCGGTTTTATTATTTCGGAATTGCGTATGGTTGGGGGTTCGCGATTCAGCCCCGTAAACCGGCATAGTTTTGAAATAGCCGGCTGATACGACGGGCATCGTGGCCCTCGGAGAGCCAAATTGATCCGTTTTCTTTCGCCTCCAGACGTTCCCAGGGAATCAGCTGAACCCGCCCGCCACGAAATCGGTCTATCTACTACGTTTGGCCCGACACCCCCAACCACAACCGTGTTTTATGAAAAACCGTAGGCTTTCTACCTGCGGTTTTCTTTTTGCGTTGTTCACTGTGGTCGAGGGTAGTGGCTTAAACGTAGTAGATGGGCGTGTTTCGTGGCGGATGGGTCACGCGGATACCCCCACGAGGCCCAAAATGATCCGTTTTCCTTCGTCTCCGGGGGCAGCTGGAGTTAGAGCTCCAACGTAAGGGTGACGGGGCAGTGGTCGCTGCCGAAGATGTCGCCGCGGATGCCGGTGTCGCGTACGTTGTCGGCGATTGCGTCGCTTACCAGGAAGTAGTCGATGCGCCAGCCTGCGTTGTTCTTGCGGGCATTAAAGCGATAGCTCCACCAGCTGTAGACGCCCTCGACGTCGGGGTTTGCCGTGCGCCAGGTATCGGTAAAGCCGGCGTTGAGCAGCTCGGTAAACTTGCCGCGTTCTTCGTCCGAAAAGCCGGCGTTGCCGCGGTTGGACTTGGGGTTCTTAAGGTCGATTTCCTCGTGCGCCACGTTAAAGTCGCCGCAGGTCACGACGGGTTTGCCGGTCTCGCGCTCGAGTGCGTTCAAAAAGCCGCGGTAGGCATCGTCCCAGGCCATGCGCACATCGATGCGCGCGAGCTCATTTTGGGCGTTGGGCGTATAGACGTCGACAAACCAGAATTTGTCGAACTCCAGCGCGCAGACACGGCCCTCGGTCGCGGCTTGGGCAACGAGCTCAGCTGCCTCACCCTCGCCGGCGTAGGGCAGCAGCGCATCGGCGCGCAGCACGCGCAGCGGTTCCTGGCGGCTAAAGACCGCAGTGCCCGAATAACCTTTACGCTCGGCGTAGCTCCAAGTTTGGTGATAGCCGGGCAGGTCGATATCGACCTGGCCCTCCTGCAGCTTGGTCTCCTGCAGCGCCAGGATATCGACGTCGAGTTCTTGCGCGATCTGGATAAAGCTTGGGTCCTTTTTGAGCACGGCGCGCAGGCCGTTGACGTTCCACGAGGCGAAAGTGTAAGTCTGAGGCATGGTGTCCTTTCGACGGGGTTGGCAGGCTTAAGATTAGCGCAACAGGGGCGCCGGCGGGCTCCGCGTGTGCCGACTCAAAGGCTGCGTGCATGACATCGCCCGACGCGGCCCGACCAACAAGGACGGAGGACTCATATGACGCAGGCAATATCGGACCCCAAGCAGGCCTCCGCGGCGCTGGCGGAGCTGTTCGACGCCCACGAGCGCGTGGTTTTCTTTGGCGGCGCGGGCGTTTCCACGGCGAGCGGCATTCCCGATTTCCGCAGCGTGGACGGCCTGTATCATCAGCAGTTTGCCTATCCGCCCGAGACCATGCTCTCGCACAGCTTTTACGAGGCGCATCCGGCCGAGTTCTTCGACTTCTACCGTACCAAGATGATCGCGCTTGGCGCCAAGCCCAACCGCTGCCACACCAAGCTGGCCGAGCTGGAGCGGGCCGGCAAGCTGGATGCGGTGGTGACGCAAAATATCGACGGTCTGCATCAGATGGCAGGCTCGCAGCGCGTGTTTGAACTGCACGGCTCGGTCCACCGCAACATTTGCCAGGCGTGCGGCGCGGTCTATAGCGCCGAGTGGATTTGCGCGCGCGAGCACGAGGGTGCCGCGGGTGTGCCCGTGTGTCCTGCGTGCGGCGGGCGCATCAAGCCCGATGTGGTGCTCTACGAGGAGCCGCTCGACGAGCGCGTACTTACCGGTGCCGTTGCCGCCATCGCCGCGGCCGATGCCCTCATTGTGGGCGGAACCTCGCTCGTGGTGTATCCGGCGGCGGGCCTTACGCGCTACTTTACCGGCGATACGCTGGCCATTTGCAATCTTGCTCCCACCGATCAGGATACAAATGCCGACCTGCTGATTTCTTGCGACATCGCGGCTGCGTTTGCGTTCTAGCCCGCGCGCGCGGATACAATAGAAAGACTGATTGCAAAGCGGCCCCGCCGCCAGCGCCCAGGCGCGGCGGCGCGGGCATTTTAGGAGGATGTTCATGGCGAACGATAGCAAGACATGGCGGTGCGGAAAGTACGAGCTCAGCTTTGACCGTCCGCGCATCATGGGCGTCCTCAACGTGACGCCCGATTCGTTTAGCGACGGCGGCGAGCACTTCGATGCGGATGCCGCTATCGAGTACGGCCTGGCGATGCTCGATGCCGGCGCCGACATCATCGACGTGGGCGGCGAGTCCACGCGCCCCGGCTTTACCCCGGTCAACCCCGACGAGGAGGCTCGTCGCGTGCTGCCCGTGGTGCGCGCGCTGGCCAAAGAGGGCGCCATCGTCTCGATCGACACGCGCCACGTGGCGGTTGCCAAGGCTGCCGTGCGCTGCGGCGCCTCGATCGTCAACGATGTGACGGGCTTCACCGACCCCAAGATGGTCGAGTTTGTCGCGACAAGCACCTGCGGCGTCATCGTGATGCACGCCGGCGAGGTCGCGGCGCCTACCCGCACGCATGCAACGGTGCAGCTCGATACCTCGGCCGCGGCGTTTGTTGCCGAGAAGGCGCGCGAGGCGGCCGCCGAGGCTGCACGCGAGGCCGAGAAGCCGGCTCGCCGCCGTCGCGGCAAGCTGCTGGGCGAGCCCAAGACGGAGGCCAAGCTTCCAGGCGGCGTGGTGCAGCCTTCGCTGCCGTTTGGCGATCCGGAGCCCGCGCCCGAGCCCGCAAGCGAGCAGGAGACGCCTGCCGCCGAGCAGGCTGCTGCCGCCGAGACCGTCGCGCCCGCGCCCGAGGCCACCGAGGCCGCATCGGAGTCCAATGACCACCTGGCCGCCATGATGCGCCGCAGCGCTCGCCGCGAGGAGGCTTATGTGCCCACCTCGCAGCTTCGCCGCTTTACCCTGCCCGATTCGGCGCCCATCATGCGCCGCGTCATGGGCTTTCTGTCCGATCAGGCCCGCGCGCTCATCCACGCCGGCGTGTCGCGCGACCGCATCTGCATCGATCCGGGCCCGGGCTTTGGCAAGACGGCCAACGAGGATATCGTCATCCAGCGCGAGACCGCCAAGATGGCGTCGCTGGGCTATCCGCTCATGTGCGCCGTGTCGCGCAAGCGCTTTGTGGGCGCCGTCTCGGGCGTGACCGAGGCCGCCGAGCGCGATGCCGCCACGTTTGGCGTGTGCCTGGGCGCTATCCAGGCCGGTGCCAACATCGTGCGCGTGCACGACGTCGCGGGGTTTGCGCAGTTCCTGAACGGTTACTGGGCTGTTGCCAAGCCGCAGCCGCGTCGCGCGTTTGTGGCCGTGGGCTCCAACCTGGGGCATCGCTGCGACAACATCCGTGCCGCGCGCGACATGATCGCCGAGATCCCGCTCACCTGCGTGTCCAACTGCTCACGCATCTACGAGAGCGAGCCGGCCTACGAGACGCGCCAGGACGCGTTCGCCAACGCCGTCATCGAGATTAAGACCGAGCTGGCGCCGCTGGTGCTGCTTGACGAGCTCATGAAGATCGAGGCCGAGCTGGGCCGCGACCGCTCCAAAAAGGCCAAGGCAAACGGCCCGCGCACCATCGACCTGGACCTGCTGTGGATGGATGGCGAGACCCACGGCGGCAAAAAGCTGCGCCTGCCGCATCCGCTGATCGGCGAGCGCGACTTTGTGCTGGTGCCGCTCGAGGACCTGATGCACGACCCGGCGCGGTTCTTCCGCTACAACGGCGTCGAGGTCAAGGAGCCCGAGGATCGCGTGGGCCATATCGTGGGCGAATTGGGGCGTATGTAGATGATTGAGATGAACGCTGTTGCCGCCGGTACCGAGCTCGACGCCGCGCGCGATGCGGGCCGCGAGGGTAAGTCCGCGGGCCGGTGCGCTTGGAGCGCGGGCGACGCATCGTTGGTATTTTCGCTGGTCGTTCGCCCCGACGTGAATATGCATGCCTTCCACGGCCTGCCGTTTGTGGCCGCGATGGGCATGATGGACGCGCTCGTGGGAACGGCTGCGGCACCGGGGCTGGGCCTTGCCGGCAAGGTGGGCATTCAGTGGCCGAGCGACATTGTGTGCGGCGCGCCCACGTTTGAGACGTCGTTTGCACGCGTCGCGGTTAACGGCGGCGCCGGTGCTGCGGGCATCTTTGGTGCCGTGACGGTTGATATTGAGCGTGCGGCGCTGGGCGAGCTTGGCGTGGGTGTGGCCGATCAAGCGCTGGTCGAGGCATTGGCCGCCGCCGTGCTGGCCCGCGTGGACGCCTGGGCGGTTGTCGCCAACACGCCGCAGGGTGCCGCAGGGCCGCTGGCTCCCGTGCTGGGCGAGTACTTCGACATGGTGCCGTTGCTGGGACGCCAGGTTGCGGCGGTGTCGCCCAACGGCCTGCCGCTCGCGGTGGGCGTGTTCGCGGGCCTGGACATCTGGGGCCGCGCGACCATCAAGACCGAGGCCGGCGAGCAGGAGTTTCCGCCCGAGGCCGTGCGCATTCGCGGACTGTAACGCGAGGCGCCCGCGCTCAAAGATAGCGATGACAACGAAGCCCTCTTCGGCCTGTGCTGGGGAGGGTTTCGCCTATCTGGGGAATGGGTTGCCAGCGCCCTATTCCTCAAAACTGAAAAATTTTCGTTTTTGAGGAATAGGAAACATGCACGATATCGCTGTGCTGGGTGTATTCGAGGAGCCGCTATTCCTCATAATTGAAAATAATTCAGTTTTGAGGAATAGGCTTGGCGAACGTTTGCGGGGGCTGTGGCATCGGGCATGCTCGACTTAAGCCCCTGTCCTACCCCAGCTCCTGCATGCGGCGGTAGATTTCGCAGATGCCCTTGATGGTGAGTTGCCCGTCGACTATGTCGAAGGCGTCGGTCGAATCGGCAACGATGCTGGCGAGGCCGCCCGTGGCGATAACGGTGGCGTCCTCGCGCCCCAGCTCGCGCTTCATGCGCGCGACCAGGCCCTCGGCCATGGCGGCGGCGCCCATCACGGCGCCGACCTTGATGCACTCTTCGGTGTCGCGACCGATGGCGTGTTCGGGCGCCTCGAGCGGCACGCTGGCGAGCTTGGCGGCACGGGCGGCAAGCGCGTCCATGGAGATGCGGATGCCCGGCGCAATCGCCCCGCCAATGTAATAACCGTCCTCATCGATGACGTCGATATTGGTCGCGGTGCCAAAGTCCACCACGATTGCCGGCGCGCCGTAGAAAGTCTCGGCCGCAACGGCGTTGGCGACGCGGTCGGCACCTACGGCTTGGGGGCGCGCCGCGCGCAGCTTGGTCACGGCAGCCGTCTGCGGCCCAATGACGATGGCGTCCGCGGCAATGCGGTCGGCCACGGCGTGCCACTCGCGCGAGAGCTGCGGCACCACGCCCGCAAAGGCGATCGCGTCAACCGCGTCGAGCGAAAGGCCGTACATCTTAAAGAAACCCATCAGGCGCACATGAATCTCGTCGGCGGTATAGGAGCGGTCGGTGGGCATGCGCCACGACTGCACCAGCTCGTCTCCGTCAAACAGGCCCATGGCCGTCTGCGTGTTTCCCATATCGATAGCGAGCAGCATGTCTACTCCCAGTGTTGGCATAAAAGGACGCGCACCATTGTATACGCGCCGTCGACGGCGCTCGGCCGCGATTCGTTTACGGTGATAGGGGCTGAGGGGTTTAAATATGAAGGAATTATGCTCTACGAGCTTTTCCTTGCCGTTTACCGAACTCCCGCGTAATATTCTTTCTTGCGCACATGAGGCGCCCAGACATTGCGGGGTGGAGCAGTCTGGTAGCTCGCCGGGCTCATAACCCGGAGGTCGTAGGTTCAAATCCTGCCCCCGCGACCAAGAACTTGCAGCTCGTCGGCCTAGCCGGCGAGCTTTTTTGTTATTCCGGGACCGTGTTTTCGGTCCAATTCTCGGCCTCCCAAACAAAATCTCGATCTGTAACATCTAGACCCGATTTGGGCGGCTAGGTGTTACAGATCGAGATATACCGGTGGGCTGGGTCGTGTTTGTCTAAATCTGTAACACGAGGGACGGATTTTGCCGAGTTGTTGTTATAGATTGAGATTTTCTAGCAGGCGGGTCCCGTTTGTCTCGATCTGTAACAGTAAGACCCGGTTTTGCCGAGCAACTGTTACAGATTGAGACAAACCGACGGGCCGCCCCGCCCCATCCACCTGCCGTTACCTGCTGTCTGCCGATTTCCGTTGCGCCACTGTGCTCCCATGCCATATCCTCTAGACAACTACGCGGCATCATCGCCGCCGCGCCTACAAGAGAGGAATATCCATGACCGCACCTGCATCCAAGCTGCTCCAGCCCATTACGGTTGGCCCCCTTGAGCTCAAGAACCGCATTATGTTCCCGCCGCTGACCACCGGCTACGAGGAGCGCGACGGTTCCATCGGCGAGCGCAGCCTGGCTTTTTACGAGCGTCTGGCCCGTGGCGGCGTGAGCTACATCGTCATCGGCGACGTCGCTCCCGTTATGACCGCGAGCCCCACGCCCAAGCTGGCGACCGATGCCCAGATCCCCACGTTTAAGGCGCTGGCCGACGCCGTCCACAAGCACGGTGCCAAGGTCGCGCTGCAGCTGTTCCATCCCGAGTACGACGTGCCCGGTGTCGGCCGCATGGTCATGGGTTCCATGGCCGCCGCCAAGGCCGCGCAGGAGGCCAAGGCCGCCGGCGACGAGGAGACCTTTGCCGCCAAGATGGCCGAGTCCAACGAGATCCGCAGGCAGGCCTACGCCAAACTGCACCACGACATGCAGCACTTTGTGAACGAGGCCACCGTGGAGCAGCTCACCCAGATCAAGGAGGCTATCGCCGCCTCGGCCGCCCGCGCGCAGCAGGCCGGCATCGACGCCATCGAGGTCCACGGCGACCGTCTGGTGGGTTCTCTGTGCTCGGCCATCCTCAACCAGCGCACCGACGAGTACGGCGGCTCGTTCGAGAACCGCGTTCGCTATGCGCTCGAGGTCGTCGCCGCCATTAAGGAGGCCGCGCCGCAGCTGATGGTGGAGTACAAGCTCCCCGTGATCATGGAGAACCCCGACGGCACGCCGCGCGGCAAGGGCGGCCTGCAGCCCGACGAGGCCTGTGAGTTTGCCAAGCTGCTCGAGGACGCGGGCATCGATATGATCCAGGTCGCGCAGGCAAACCACACCGGCAACATGGGCGACACCATTCCGCCCATGGGCGCCATGCCCTACAACTGGACGCTGCCCGTGGCAGAGCGCGTCAAGGCCCTGGTCTCCGTGCCGGTGGCAACCGTCGGCCGCGTTGTCTCGGTCGAGGCCGGCGAGAAGATTCTGGAAGACGGCTCGGCCGACATCATCGCCTATGGCCGCTCGCTCATGTGCGACCCCGACATTGCGCTGAAGGCCGCCACGGGTGAGCCCATCCGCGAGTGCCTCAACTGCAACAAGGGCTGCGTCGACGCGATTCAAAACCGCAAGTACATCTCGTGCGTGCTCAATGCCGAGAACGGCGACGAGGCGACCATCGCCATTAAGCCGGGCGAGGGCGACAAGAAGATCGCCGTGGTGGGCGGCGGTATTGCCGGCCTGGAGGCCGCGCGCGTGGCGGCCAAGCGCGGCTACGACGTGACCGTCTACGAGACGAGCGATCATCTGGGCGGCCAGATTGTGCTGGCGGCTGCGCCCCCGCGCAAGGACGAGATCATGCGTTCGGTCGAGTATTACGAGAAGATTCTGCCCGGTCTGGGCGTGAAGGTTGAGCTCAACCACGCCGCTAGCCCCGCGGACCTCAACGCCGCCGACGCCGCGATTGTGGCTGTGGGCGCGCACGACGTGGTCATTCCCGTTCCGGGCGCCGACTCGGAGAAGGTCGTCTCGAGCTGGGACGTGCTGGCCGGCAAGGTGGAGCTTACGGGCCGCGTCGCCGTCATCGGCGGCGGCCTGGTGGGCACCGAGACTGCCGAGTACCTGCTGCAGCACGGCTGCGAGGTGGCGATTGTCGAGATGCTCGACAAGATTGCCGCGGGCGAGTCCGAGACCATTCTGCCGCTGATCATGAGCGACTTTGCCGAGCACAACGTGGAGCAGCACGTGAAGACCCGCCTGACCGCCATTACCGACGAGGGCGTGGAGGCCATTCACACCACCGAGGACGGCACCGAGGAGCCGGTAAAAATCGCCTGCGATTACGTGGTGATGGCCGTGGGCTCCAAGGCCAACGCGTTTGACTTGGACGGCGTGACGGTGCCTATGACCTGCGTGGGCGACTGCTCGGGCGAGCGCACCGCCGACATTGCGAGCGCCATTCGCACGGCGTATCACGCGGCCAACGAGCTCTAAGCAAGAAAGCTATCGCGTATTGAGTGGGCGGGGAGTGCCGTATCGGTGCTCCCCGCCTTTTTGCCAATAGAGTATCCCTGACCAGCTGGTTCAGAAAATCCGAATCTTGAGCACCTGAAAATCCGAATTATATGAACACGAAAATCCGAATCGCAACCACCCGAAAATCCGAATTTGCTACAGTGGAATAGAAGAATCAGAAAGCAGGACCTGTAAATCTGCGGGGGTGGCTCATGGCGGGCGAGAGGCTGCATCGGGACGGATACATCCCACGTATCGTGGATGCGCAAATCGAGCGCTACCTTCGTGTCTTTGGCGCGGTCGAGATTGCAGGCACCAAGTGGTGCGGCAAGACGTGGGCCGCGCTCGAGCACGGGGCGTCCGTCTCGTATGTCGACGAGAATCTCGACCTCGCGCGTGCCGACCCGGCGATGATGTTGCTGGGAGACCGTCCGCATATTATCGATGAGTGGCAGCGCGTTCCCCAGATTTGGGACTACGTTAGACACGAGGTTGACCGCACCCGGGGCACGCGCGGCGCCTATATCCTCACGGGTTCCGTCACGCCTGCGTTTGGCTCAAAGGGGGAGGCGCCCGCGCATAGTGGAGCTGGCCGCATCGGCCGCGTCCGCATGCACCCCATGACGCTCGCCGAGACAGGTGAGTCCAACGGCAAGGTGAGCCTGGCGGGCTTGTTTGAGCATCGTTTTGAGCCCTGCCGGTGCAATGGCGATACACCGGGGCTTGTCGAAGCCGCTTGCCGCGGCGGCTGGCCCGAGGCGATCGATATGGTTTCGGCTGACGCCCAGCTCATCGCCCGCGAATATCTCAACACCACGTTTTCGAGCAGCTTCCCGGCGGTCGGTCTCGACCCCGATATTGCTCGTCGAGTCTCTGCATCGATCGCGCGCAATCTGGGACAGGCAACCACGTATAAAACGATTCTTATGGATATGTTCGGTGCCGAGGAGGAGCCCGCAGCGTTTGCCGACGAGACCAAGGTGCGTAGGTACCTGGATGCCCTCAAAGGCATGTTCATTCTCGAGGAGGTCCCCGGTTGGGTTCCCGCCGCGCGCGACAAACGACGCTTTACCGTCAAACCCAAGCGCTATCTGGCAGATCCGAGCCTTGCTTGCGCCTTGCTAGGTATGTCCTTGCAGGCGCTGCTTGCCGACTGGCAGACATTTGGTCTGGTGTTTGAGAATTTGGTCATACGCGACCTTTCGGTTTACGCGCGTTCGCTCGACCTGCTGGATAGCACTCCCGTGCGCTATTATCGCGACGATTCGGGCCTTGAGTGCGATGCTATCGTGCAGCTAGCCGACGGACGGTGGGCCGCCTTTGAGATTAAGGTAAGTGAAGATAAGGCGAGCGCCGGCGTTGAGAGCCTCAAGCGCGTTCGCAAGAAGGTCTGTGGAAATCCTCGTTCACGCACACGCGAACCGGAGTTTATGGCCGTGATTGTGGGGGTGGGTGAGTACGCCCGCGAGGTCGAGGACGGTATCTACGTGATACCCGTGCGCGCGCTGGGGCGTTAAGGGGCGCCACGCCGTGTGGTCTCTGCCCGGCGCTACGGATTGGTGCAAGGGGGGTCAGGTTTGTTTGCACCATGTTGGCGCGAAGTAGCCTGACCACTTGCACCAAGGGTTTGACTTTTAAGACATCATTAAGGCTTGCGTTGTGGAGCAAACCGCAGGTCAATGCTATTCTTTTACCTTATCGTATGGTGTTGTATTCTGCCTGAATTCTATACCTACGAGCAACGGATTGATCGCGACCAAGCGGAAAGGATGGCACGCCCGCTAGCAGGGCAAACGTAAACGATGAGTGGCATGGACCGACATAGCGAGCTCCAGCAGCACAAGACGGCGGCCGAGTACCGCCAAGCTGCCGACGAGCACGTGCGGACCCTCAAGGATTTCTGGAAGGATTTCCTGGTGAGCGGTCTGTTTGTGCTGGCCGCCATCGTTGCCATCTTTGCATGCCTGGCCTGGTTTGCCGCGAATAACCGAGTGAGCGCCACGGGGAGTACGATCGCGGCGAAGGGTCCGCGGTTTGTGCTCTCGGGAACGCAGGACGGCACGGCGGGCAAGTACGATGCCCAGGACAACTACGCGTCGGACAGTACAAGCCTTGCCGTGAACAATCTTTTCAACCTCAATAACATGAGTGCCGATGGCAGTCTCTCTCCGGGGTCGGCTGGTCAGCTCCAGCTCAACGTCAAGCCGCTCTGCAACGACCTGCACGATATCACGGTGGAGATGACCTGGGAGATTTCCGTCCAGACGAGTGCTGCCGGCATGGGCTCCGCTGCGGATGCATCGAAAAACGAAGAGATCATCAACTCGCTTAAAGATTTGGTGCGCGGTCATATCCTGGTTTTTCAGGGCAAAGACACCTCTGGCTTTTACTCCAATCCGCTGGTCCCCACGACAACCACGGTGACCCAGGACGGAGCCAGCGTTACCGTCATCACGCAGAGCTTTACCATTCCGGCGTCGGACTTTTGCCCTGCGGACTCAAATAGCACGACCAAAACCGTACCCAAAACCCTCTACTGGATTTGGCCGGAGCAGTTTAAGAGCTACGTTCGCACGGGCAACGCCGGCTACGGTGGCAACCTTTTTGCGAGCACGGACCCCGCCGCGGGATACGCAGCCCTCGTCGGCGACATCAACAATAACCACGCGCGCTATTTCCGCGCCGATAGCACGAGCGTGCCAGGTCAGGCGCCTAGCACGGTTCCGCCTGTCGGAGCCGGCATGTCCTCTGCGGATGTGGAAACCTGCGCCAGCTACTACAACAACGCCGACGAGATTATCGGCAAGAACGTCAAGTACATTCGCGTGCGCTTCACCGCCAAGGAGGCGGATAAATAAATGGACGAGCAGCTTAATGCCCGCGAGCGGGGCGATATCAAACACAACGAAGGAACGGCAAACCCCGGCGGCAACGGGTTCGGCTCGCACGGCGAAGCGCGTCCGGCTGGCCGCATCGAGCGCATCGAGACTTGGGTGAGCGGCCACCGTCGCGAATCCCTTGCCATCATGGGCCTGGTGGCCGTGCTTCTCGTGCTGCTGGGATTGACGCTCGGATGGTTTGTCGATGCCAATCGCGGCTCCACCGTCGGCAAGATCAAGGAGCCGGCAGAGCTCAAGGTGCTCGGCCCCAACGCTACGGCAGCCGAGCAGATCGACCTGAGCTACAACCCCGAATACGGCGATACCAAGACTGGCAACACGGTGACGCTCAAGCGCCCGTTTTGCGTGCAGACGGGCGGCGACGGGTTTGAGCTGCAGCTTGCGAATACGACCAACATTACGGGTCTCACTATCGAGCTGTACAGAGCCGAGAACACGTCTGCGCTCCAGACGCCCGACGTGCGCGGTACCGCAGGCGGCAAATCTTATAGCTGGAAAGCAACCGGAGAGAACCTGCTGACGAGCTTCGAATATATCAACAAGGAGAACGACGGTCTGGCAGCCGTGCCGGGCGAGGGCGCAAGCGACCCTACATTCAAGGACTATCAAAACGTCCAGCGCAACGCGCGCCCGCTCTACCGATACAAGGTGTTCAACAAAGACGAGCTCAATGCTAAGACGCTCGACGGCTCGACTGGCAACGACACGCTTAACTTCATCATCAAGCTTTCGTGGGACGAGAGCACCAAAGAGGCCGACGTGATCTACCTGATCGCGCGCAACACGAGCGGTAAGTAGGAGAGGGGGCGCACATGGAGAAGCAAGGGAGGCAGCAGGATGCCGAGCGCGAGCAGCTGGCAAAAAGCAAAAGTCTAGTCAAGAATAAGCTGGTTGTGGCGGCAATCGCACTTGTTTGCGCCGTGGCGCTCGTGACGGGTGGTTACTTTACCTATTCCGCCTACACCGCCAACGGATTTCTAAAGTCCGTCGCCGCAACGGGCACCGCGCAGAGCCTGTTTGCGAGCAATTTGCTCACGGGCTATATGAGTGCGCCTAGCAACGACGAACTCGCCCGTGCCCAGCGCTCCGTTACGGTGTATCCCAGCAACGGGCAATGCAGCTTTACCTTTAGCATTTACAACTATTTGCTGGGCAACAGCAACTTCTGCAACGACAAAAACGTGACGTACACCTTAACGGTCGAGGGGCATGGGCTCGATGATGCCACGTGGAGTTATGCGCCCCAGCCCAGCGGCAGCGTCATACTTCCGGAGAATCAACCTACCAAGAAAGACTACACCGTGACCTTCCCCGAGGGTAAGTTGGGACAAGCATACTTTGTGATTAAGGCCACGGTCGTATCGGAGCAGAGCCCCGGCACCGAGCTAGCCTGTCTGGCGGCGAAAGTCGTGCCGTCAAAGAAGGCCGAGGTCAAGACCGCTGCGGTTGAGGGCGCGCTGGTCGATGAGGCTGGCAAGTTTGCTGATTACGCTGCGTACAACTACCGCGTGACGGTTACGGGCGCACCGGCAAACATCACGCTCACGTGGGGGGAGAACGCGGAGATCGACCCGTTCTTCAAGATCAACCACGGCGCGACGGTGAATGTTGAAAAACGCACGGCTACGTTCATCATGGAGCCGGGTTCGATGGTCGTCAACTTTTACCGAGCGGACGGCAAAACGCCCGATGGCTGGGGCGACCTGGGCATTAGCGTGAGCGGAACTACCCTGACAGACGCGGCGGAGACTCAATAACTCTGGAAGCAGAGTTTTTAGGATAAGAGGTACGGAATCGATGAGAACGGCAAAGCGCATACTCGCAGAGTTCATGACGGTGATCATGGTGCTCCAGGCATGCTCGCCCACGGTTGCCGCTGTGGCGGCCGGCTGGCAAAACATTTCGAGCGAGATTGCCGCCGCGTCTGCGGAGGCATCGGATGCAGCCGAGAGCGGCGAGACCAAGAGCGATGTCACGACCGGGTCTGGGTCGAGTGATACCGGCGCCGCGGGTGACGGTGCTGAGGATGACGCTACGAAGGGCGACACCGCAACGGGCGATACCGCCGATAGCGCCGCGGGTTCCGATTCCACGGGCGACCAGACGGAGGGCGACGATGCGGCAGGGGGTGCCGCCGCTGACGATGCCGAGCAAGATGCCGATGCCGCGGTTTCGGAAGACGCTGAGGCCCAGGCCGATGCTTCGATTACAAATCTTGATGAGCTTGTCGACCTGCTCAAGGCGAACGGCGCGGAAAGCATCGTGTGCAAAGACGACAGGAGCGGAATCCAAAGCCTCAATGTCACGTTGTCGAAAGCGTTCGCCGTCCTGTCTAACGCCGACGCTTCGCTTTACTATGATGCGCAGATCAAGGTTATCATCACGGGCGATGCGAAGCTCACTGAGTCGGCTGATAACGGCATGTCTTTCCAGGGCCTTGGCAGCGATGAGCGTCCGTTCGAAGGCAGGATCTATAGGTCGCTGGACGATGATAGTCCCGTCGAGCTTACGACTGATCGGACGGTCTTTAATAACCTCAAGCTGTCTGGCCAAAAAAATAGGGTCAGGATAAAGTGGGTGGGCGCGACTAGCTATAGCGCGCCGATGGTCGCTTCGAAGGTCAGCGGTGCGGAAAACAGCGAAGAGAGCAAGGCGCTCATCGCGTCGGTTGACATCGCGGATCCCGTGAACGCTGATGTGAAGGACACGACTTCCGCCTTGACGGCACCTCTCCTGGGTACGACGACGGGCAACCTTACCGCGAACGTTACCTATAGCCTCACCCCCACCTGTTCCCGAAAGAATCTCAACGCGAATGCGACGGGCAACATTGGCTTGATTGCCAACACGGTCGAGAGCGGGACCTTGACGGTTGAGTCCGTCACGTTCCCCAACGATCTGGCCTCAGACGGAACCGTCAAAACGAGCTCTGGCAACGCTGGCCTGCTCGTAGGCGAAGTCAAGGACGGTGCGACCCTGAGTATCGGCGCCCTGACCAACGTTCCCACCACCACCGTCCAGTCCACAAACGGCTCCGCCGGCGGTGTCGTAGGCCTCGTTGGCTCGAGCGCAGGTGCCATGGTCAACGTCACGGAAGCTCTCGACCTACGCGCGCTCACCGTCAAGGGCACCACCGCCAGCGGCGGTTTTATTGGCAAAGCGACCGTGCTCACGCTGGGCGCGGATAATAAGCAGATTAGGTGTCCTCTAAATATTGGCGATGAGAACAGCGCTTGTTCTGGTGGCGTTATCGGCGACGTGAGCTTTGCGCAGGGATTTATCGTTAAGCCCAATATGTTCGACCTGGGCAACCTTGTGACACTTGGTGCGTCGCAGCGCGCCGGCGCTCTTTTTGGCATGGCCGATATCTCTAATGGAGACATCGTGGTGCAAGGCGGGGCGTATAAGAGCAAACTCGCCTTACCAGAAGATGTTAGTGTCAACGGCAGCTACGGCGGCCTTGTCGGCAAGGTGTTCGCGACGAAAACGGACGACAAAGGCGCTTTGCGTGCCTTTGTGGTCCAAAAGGATGCGGATAAGAAAACGTGCTCAATTGAGTTTGAACTTGCGGGCAAGCTGTCCGATACGGGCGGTGTTGTTGGCTATGTTGGCGATAACGCGGATTCCAATTCGCAGCCTGTCAATTCGCAGCCTGTCGCCGCTGTGCTCGACGGCGTGACGGTTACGTGCAAGGGAGTTGCTTCGGCACGAACGGACGCCGGAAAGTTCGGTGGCGCCGTGGGTGTTATCGACACGCGCAGCGTGCTCGACGTGCGCGATTTTACGCTTACAAGCGATAATGCCATTGGCGGTGCAGCAAACAATCGCGCGGCTGGTATTGCGGGCTCCGCACGGAATGCCGTAATCAAGTTCAGCGGCATCACAAACCTGTCGGGCGCAAGCTTTGCCGAGAACGCCACGACGGGTCAGCTTGTCTACGAGAACAACAACGCACTGATTTTCGCTGCCGGCGATGGCTCTAACGGTAACGTAACCGATGAAGGCGCTACGGGTTGGACCTATAGGCGCAGCAACAAGGCCTCGAAGACGGATGATATCGCGACCTATGGCGAAGTTATTCGCTTGGGCGATAAATTTATTACGCTTGACCCCAGCACTCACAAGCTGACCTTGCCGGCATCGTTGGCGCTGACTAACGGTGCCTACACCCTAACCTCTGTTGAGGATTTCGCCAAACTTGTAATCACCTGGCAAACCAACGGCTACTACTCCATGGTCGAGGGCGTTTCTGAAAACAACCCGAACATCTTGCAGTCCTCGACCATTACGGTGAACGGCACTATTGATCTCAAGGGCACGGGCCTGACGGGTTTCACGCAGGATCGTGCAGACGGCTCGCAAGTTTTCTCGGGAACGTTGAACGGCGGCGGCACAAATGGCAACGGCACAATCAACCTTGCCGTCGGCGAGCCGTACGGCAAGCGTGGTGAAGCTGTGCTTGACGGCAATGACACGAGCAACGGCAACGGCAAAATCTACCGCCACGGCCGCTTAGGCTTGTTCGCGGCCGTCAACGGCGCAGCCATCTCCAACGTCACAATCGCTGGCTCCATGAAGTTCGATAACGGTTCGGCTATCGATGCCGGGTCGCTTGCGGGTTCCATCGTCGGCAACCTGGCATTGTCTGGCGTAGCGTGCAAAACGAATATCGCGTGCGATGATACGTTTGCCAATGACGTGAACATTGGTGGTATTGCGGGAAGCGTGTCGGCGGCTTCCACGGTTGCGTTTGAGAGCAACAGCAGAGCTCAGGCGACCATCACTACAGCTAAAACGCTTAACGGCAATATGCGCATTGGCGGCGCCATCGGCTATGTGGGCGACTATACCTCGACATTCAATGTTACGCGCCTCGAAGTTGGCGGATCAATCGAAACCGGCAATTGCGCTAGCGGCAAGATTGCCCAAGTCGGTGGCCTTATCGGCTGCATCGCACAGAGTACCTACAATGCAGGGACAATAGCCAACTCAGCTGATAAGCACGTGAACATTTCGGGCCTTTCGTTCAATTCGTTCAAGATGAACGTCGGTAGGAACGGTGATGCGCTCAACGGTGCCGGTGGCCTTTTGGGCTACAGCTGGGGCAACGCCATCGTCACCATTGGCGGTGCTGCTGCAAACACCAGCGGCAGCACCTACGCCCTCAAAACGACCAACAACACGACCGTGACTGCAAACGACTCCACCGAGGTCGGCGGCCTGGTATATGCCGCCAGCGGCCATTGGATTATCAACAACTATGCCATCGATCTCTCGGGCACAACCATTAAAGCGGGCGCCGCTCAGACGCTCGGCGTTCTAGTTTGTCGTGGCTGCAAGGTGGATAATAAGACGACATATGGCGTCGAGAACTACATAGGTCTGTACTTGGAGGACAGGGCTTGTTGGGAGACCGCCTATAGGGTGCCCAGCGGCGAGGGGGCCATCGTTGCACCGGGCGTAACGTCTTTCGATGAATGGGTTGGCAGCGGTGTAAAACCAAGCAAAGGCAGCAAACTCATGGACGCCGGCTGCAACGCGGTCGTTTCGCTGCACACACGGAATGACAAGCTGGACATGGACGGCGATGCCACAAATGGTAACAGCTACCAGAACCGCTCGACTTTCGGCCAAAGTCACAAAACGAACGGCAATACCCGCTACTTCTACAACCTCGACGGAGCCTATGATAGGTGCGAAGGCGGCTTTAGCGGCGGCCAAATCGATACGGCGGACAAGCTGCTCTTATGGTCTGCTTTCTGCTATGCTCCCGCCGGTATTCGTTCGACAATCGTTCCCGATGGTACGACAGGGCTTGATGGCTCCATAACCATAACCGGCACAATCGATTTGGCCGGCTACAGCTACTATCCCACTCAACCGATCGGAGAGGTGACGGTTAATAATGCGGCCATCACCTTCTACTACTCCAAGATCAAGGCCGAGCAGAATGGCAACAAGCTAAATTCCGATGCTACCCAGCACGAGAACATGCACTGCGGTCTTTTTCGAACGGTGGCAAACGGCGATCTCACAGTAAGCAACGTCACTTTGGGTGGTACCGTTGGGCCCGTTATCAATGACGGAAAGAGCTCTACTGACGCTATTGGCGCGGGCGGAAGCTCATCGGGCGCGCTCGTGTGCCGCTACGTGTGTGGGTCCAGCGACGGCAGTGGCACCAAGATTAGAAAGATCTCAATTGATGATCTTACGCTCAACAATCTGATTGTCGACGGCGCCAACAGCGCCACGGACGCTAACGCCTATATGCCTCTGCTCATCAACGAGATGCAGAAGTACGTGAGCCTGAACGCGAAGAATATCAAGACTACTGGGTACACGAGTGGCACCAAGGCGGCTACGTCGCTGTTCGGAAAGCTTGGTGTAGGCAGTGAGGCCGATCAGGTGACGGCAAAGTTTGAGCGAATCAGCTTGCCCAGCCAAAATAGCAATACGATTTTCACCCATGCGAGCCTGCTGGAGAGTTTTGGCTACAAAAGTACGGGCACGGGCTCTGCGGATTACACCTTTACTAAGGTCGAGGCCAATGCCGGAATGGTGACGTACGGAAGCGAAATCGATGCCGAGAACAAGGAGTACTCGGGCAAGCAGCTTTGGTATTACGACGAAGCGACGTATGGTGCCGTGAGCGGCTATGTGACGGTTGATGGTAAGAAGGACGGTGACGTCAGGCCTTGGTTCGGTGACTACCTTCCTTATGTTTACAAGGGAAAAGCCACCGAGGATGGCGTCCAGTATCACGAAATTAAAGTCAACCAGCGCATTCCAAAGCTGGTAGAGGGATGCGGCACATATGGCGATCCGTATGCCGTTAAGGACGCGGCGGAAATGAACGCCATCGCCAACTATATCAACAACCAAACCGCGCTCGACGGCTGGGAGGTCACCATTGTCGTCGACCAGAGTGCGCTCTGCAATCGCCGTAGAAACAACTCAAATGACAATGAGATTACGTACGTCTATAAGCAGGCGAACGACGCCGGGGAGAAGTGGGAGAAGAGGACCGGCGATAACGCCACTGATCATTCGGCCACGCTTTCCGACGATATGATGCACCGCTATATCCAAAGTGCGTACTACAGTATTGAACCTACCGAGGGCAATACGATTACTCTCGACGGCGCATCGTTTGGCGGTTTTGGAAATAGGGCCAACCCGTTTAGGGGCGTCATCGTTGGCAACTTTGGTAGTGATAATAAAAACGCAACCATCAAGATAGAGAATAACAAGGGTTCGCTTCGCGGCCTTATTCCCTATAGCTACGGCAGCGTTGTGCGCAGCCTCAACATCAACTATGTGAACGCGTCGGCGACTATTACTTATTCTGCCAAGGATTCCGACGGCGTTCCGACGGCGTTTTTCGGTGGCGTTATCGGCTGTATTCTTGGCGGCGATAACATTATTGATGGCGTGGTCGTAAACAATCCAAATAACGGCTCGACGACGTACGATTTTACCGTTACCGGTAGCTCGCATCTTGTTCCCATCGGCGGTTACGTCGGCGCCATTGCGGGCGGCGGTGTGATCTTCCGCAACACGGGCGACTCGTGGCGTGGCGGCACAAAGGAAAAGTTCAAACCCGTTGCGGAGGGTGGCGCAAACTACGGCCTGTACGACAACCCCTACGTCGGTCGTGTGATTGACGGCTATGCCTTTAGCGAAGGTTGTGCCCGTACCGTTGATAACGGAGACGCTAACTACAAGATCAACGAGCTCACAAAAAAAGGAACCTCCTGTGTCACCACCACAGGCACCGACAACAAGTACCTTGGCACTAACGCCGAGGCTCCTGTGACCATGGTAGAAAACGCCCAGGGCCTTTTGGTGCTCTCGGCCATTATCAGCTCGGGTGCGGGTGCTGGCGCGGCACATACCAACTACTCCAATAATGGCGTGTTCCGCGGTTCCAAGGCTTACTGGGGCAGCGATTCGCAAGACCCGGCGATATGCGGCTACCTGTTTGGCAACAAGGAATATGGCAAGGTACGGAATGCTAGCTACGCAAATGTGGGCAAGCCTGAGAGTGCTGCCGGCGATTTCGAAATCGCCAAAAACGACGACCAGAAGGCCCCCGGCAAGCAGGGGTGGCACGGCCCGCTTGACCATGATGACGATGTAAATTCGCCCTACCTGGTGGCGTCCTATGCTGCCGACTACCAAACGGGCTATGTGTGCGCGTCGAAATCGATCGGCATGAGCTTGGAGTTCAAGCAGGGCGACACCTACGATATGACCGGCTACGGCACGGGATACGTGGGCCTCAGTGGCCGTTACTATTCCAATGCTTGCAACTCGAACGAGGCGGCCACCGACCGCGACCGCATCACGCCGCACGTGGCCACGATCGACGGCAACGGGGCCACCATTACGGTGGGTACCAAAGGCGCCGCCTACGGCGTCGTCGAATATGCCGATGACGACTATAAGGTCTCGGGCGTGGGCGGCCTTTTCAGTACTGTGATGTTCACCTCAAGCTATGTCGCCCCCAGCGTCACCGCGAACGACGGCGCGCAGGTCAAAGACCTCACCTTTAGCAACTGCAACGTAGCGCTCACCTATATCGACACCAACGGCGAAGCCAAACCAGGAGGGGCGCCGAACGACCTTACCGGTGCCGGCCTTTTGGCGGGTGCAACGGCCAACTACGACGACGGCACGTGCGGCATCTACTGCAACGTGCAGATGAAGAACTGCACCGTGTCGGGCGCAAAGAGCGTAGGAGGGCTTCTTGGCAGCTCGGGCCGCGCCAGGCGAACTACGAGCGAAGACAGAACCTATATGGTCGAGTTCGGGGACGGGTGGGGCCCCGCGTATCTCTATGACTGCTCATACACTGGCCTTAACGTCACGGGCGAGAAGAATGTCGGTGGCTATGTGGGTACGGTCGCCTCGGCGTGCGGTGTGTGGACAACCGCAGGCACAGGGGTAAGCGAGAAGACTGTTGCCGCGAACTCGACCATAACCGCCACGGGGACAACGCCCTACGTGGGCGGTGTGCTCGGCTATGCCAAATCAAGCGATATCTCGGTCAACACTAACGTCGGCACCACCGAAGCGGTCTCGTCGAGCAGCACGGCAGTTATCTCTGGGGTAAATGTGCTTGCTACCGGGGAGAACACCGATACGTGCATGGGCGCCGGCGGTGTGCTCGGAAGCGCCTATAGCGGAGTTATTTCTATGAGCAACGTGCGCATTGATGGCGGAGACGGCAGCAAGAATGCCCTCATCGGCGATGAGACCGGAAAGAACACGACCATCCGCAATGCGGGCGGCTTGATTGGCGAGGTTACGACCAGCATCTATAGATCCAACGTGTACTGGTTCGAGGGCTGCAGCGTCGAGAACATCGACGTTGCCGGCACCAACCAATGCTCAGGTGGGCTGATTGGCTACTTCTACAGCAACGATGGTATAACTTGCAACAATATCGCGATTGAGGGTGCTGCGATCAAGGGCAGCTGGAGCGGTGGTCTGCTCGGTGCGATTCACAACGGTTCCGACGTCATCAACGTCACCAACACAAGGGTATCCAACACCACGTTTGGCGGAACCTCCAACGGCGGCATTGCGGGCGACGGACGTGGCCAGTTCCATCTGGTAAACGTGCTTATGGATGGCAACACCTACAAAAAGGACGCTAAGCAGGGCGTGCTCTTGGGCGAGGTTGACACAGGGGATAATCGGTACAGCCTCTCCGCAGCAGGTGTGGACGTAAAGCCTGGCGACGGCAAGACCACGAGCGACCTGCCGCCGATGGTTTACACGACCAATGCGGCTGCGGTTAACAAGAAAACCTACATCGCGTTCGGAGACTACAACGACAAGCTCGCCGTACCCGGCAAGGGCATCACGCTCTACGGTGCGGACGATACCGCTACCACGGCGGCAAGCCCGTACGTGACCACGAGCCCCGTGAGCACGCTGGCGGTGCGTGCCTCCAACGGCGACACCACTGATCGCTATCTGTTTGGCGACGGTGCCGCCATTGACACCGCGGCGACCATCCAAAGCCAGGCGGGTGCCCGCGTTCCCGGCCGCTACACCTACACCAATATCGGCGGCATTAATGACAACGGAGCCTATCAAAATACGTCGAGCTATAACGCCAAATCCGTGGCGAGCATGTTCAATGTGAATAACGATGCAAGCGACAGCAAGGTCGCAACGGATTTCCCCGTTTTGGTGATCTCTGGCGCCGACAACACGACGGTCAAGAGCTATCTAAACATCATCACGAACGGCGGCTTCTCCGACGCTTGCAGATTGAATAACGAGAATGGCACCAATCCGCACGTGACGGCCAAAGCAGAGGTTTTCCAACTCAAGGATGGTGTGTTCGTTAAGGACGATGACGCGTCGAACAATCCCACGCTTCGCGTGGTGAACAACGGCAAGAACAACATGTCGTTTAGCCCAAGCTCCGATTGGGACAACGGCAAGGGCCGCTTCACGCTCCTGACTGTTACCTTTACTGAGGCGGGTCAGAGCTACAACGTTCAGGTGCCGATCATCGTTAAACGCAAGCTCGAGATCGATTTCACTGCAACGTATGATTACGGCACCAAATTTAAAGAAAAAGACTACGCTAACCTTGGAAAAGATGCACACGTGCTTACGAGCTTTGGCGAGCCGATGACGGGTCTGCTTACCTGGACATACAATTCTGCCAATGGGAAGGAAGTCGACTTTGGCTGGGACAGCTATATGGCTGCTGGCGGCTCGATGAAGGGGCTCGGCAAGAACATCCTCTTCAATGGTGCCGACGGAAGGTTTCCCCAGGGCACCCAGCTTACGCTCATCGATGCGAACGCTGATGGCAAGGCCGGTGGCAGAGAGTATCACTATACGGTGGGCGAAGGCGGAGCAACGAGCGTTTCCCTGAGCGGAAACGACGGCTTTAAGGATTCTGCGGGCAATCCATATCAGGAGCGATGGCTGAGCGAGATCTTGGGTGTGTCGGCCACGCAGGATGGCGCCGGCACATGGACCGTGTGTGATAACGAGGCAGAGGCGACCGCTAAAGCGAAACTCGATGGCAAGTGGACGCTGTTTAAGGTTGCGGGTGCTGACGTTCCCAGCAACAGTCGCTATACGCTAAAGGTACCCAAGGAGAAGGATACCGGCAGAGAGAAGCGTGCATCGGAGAGCGTCTACCTAGTTGTCAACGTGCCCAAGTCGGGCGACGGCGTGACGCAAGCTAGTATCAACGGTTTTACGGCTTCGTCTATTGACTCGAATTCTTCGGGTGGCCGCATATCTTGGAATCTGCATCATGTTTTACGCACCGATGGCAGCGACGATATTCAAAACAGTACGGCATCGACATACAGCATCTTGTCCAATTATGAGCAGAATGTAGTCGACAAAAAAGATGGGGCGTGCATTCCGGTTTCGAAGTCGGAGGACGGTGCCGCCTACGTTCTTTCTCTCGATGTCATGGATACGGTTACGTTTAGCCCGAGCCAATACTATACAGAGAGCGACCATCTGTTCTATCAGCTCGATACATCGCTGTGTCGCTATGGCGCCAACAACAACCTAATGGGAGTAAGCAGTTTCCCGAGCGGAACTTCGGCAATTGCGAAGTTCTATGTTGCCATCGGCAATCAGAACTACAGGTGGAGTGGCAGCGATTGGGAGCCGTATGACGCTTCGACGCCTGCGTTTACACAGATTGTGACGGATACGGGTGATGACTCACTGAGGCTCACGCTCGACCATGACCTTGCCGGAATCCGCAAGCGTGCAGCGGGCGGATCCTTTACCGTGCGTACGGTAGTGGAAGAGATTCGCCTTACGCCGGACGGCTGCAACAAGGTTATCTCCCTGTCCAAGCAGTCTGGCGAGGACGCCTGTACCAAGATGTCCTATACCGCCAAGCTTTCGACGCGTAAGGAAGGCCTTAATACCTCGAGCCTGACGCAGACGAAGCGCGGTAACGTCGGGTACTATCGCATGGACACGGGTGATACGACCATTACGCTTTCTGCGCCAGATAAGTCGCAGCTTGGCATTAACGTGGACGACCTGCGTCCGATCGCGAATGGCACGATTGGTCTGGGTGCCACGTATGAACTGGGTGGACTTAGCAACGCCGCCGAGGCAATTGCAAATGCCGACTCTGTTGTGTACACGCTCGAGCTGCAGCGCCGCGGAACCGACGGCACGTATGAGAGCGTAACGGATGATATCTCAAACTACGTAACAGTGACGGAGAGTAAGCTTGCCGCGGTCGCTCCCTCCGGTAGCACGATCACCTTCACTGACTCGAAGGAGAATGGCAAGTTCAAAACGCAGAACGGTGACACTACGTTTAGCCTGCCCTTTACCGTTAAGGTCAACACGCAGGTTGAACAGCGTGAGCAGTTCTACGCGAACTATCGATTGGTAATGAGAGCGAGCCTGGTTAAGGGCGACGTGGCGAGCGCAAAGCCTCAATCGCCCGACTATGTGACCTATACGCTCACGAGGGTGAACCTCAACGGCATCGACCACTAGTTCCGAAGCCAATTAGCTTCGCAAAGGGGGCGGCAACCACCCGGTTGCCGCCCCCCCTTTCTAGTCTGCGCGATCCCAGTCTTGGACTCCGCTGGACGGTTAGTTCAGATACGTATAATTCCAGACCGCAGCAGGCGCATCCGGCGCTCGTTTTGGGGAAGAAAGGGGCTCAAAACTAGGGTTCGGTAGCTATCTGGGATCGATTTGCGTGCAATGAGTCGCCAAAGAACCCTCTCCGGGGACCATAGCGCAGCTTTATCAGCATAGAAAAATACGTATCTGAACTAACTGTCCAGCCGCCGTTGGAGAAAGGTGTTTTAGCTCTCCCGACCCCTCCACCAAGCTTTCCAACTTTCCATTTAACTTAACACCTAAGGTGGAAAGCTGGGTAGAAAGCTGGAAAGTTAAGCGGAAAGCTGGAAAGTTAAGTAGAAAGCTGGAAAGTAAGCGGAAGACTGACATGCTAGCTCAGAGGCTGAGGGGTTAATAATTATGAAAACCATACCAAGCGAAACAAAAAGATATCAATCTGGTTGGTAAAACACCATCAATGAGCTGCGGGCTAACTAGCTGCGTAAATTAAACGTAAAGAAATGTCGCAAATAAATAGCAAATGCCCAGATGACGCCGTTGCTATTTTCAATTAACTGCTACGCGCGAACAGCAAAATGCTACTATCTAACATGCACGTAAGAAAGCAGTTTAACGGTTAAGGCTAAGAAGTGGCAGGTATGTCAGAAGCAACAAGGGCTCGCACGCATGCGCCCGAGGTCAGGCAGCGCGCCGTCGAGATCCTCCAAGAGGGGGTCGGTCATCGCGCCCTCGCCGCGGAGCTTGGCATTCCCCAGGCAACGGCTCGTCAGTGGGCCCGCGCATACGCCGTGGGCGGTGCCGACGCCGTGCTCAACGCCGGTTCGCATCATCGCACCTATTCGTACGAAGTTAAGCTCGCCGTGGTTAAGGACCGCTTGGAAAACGGCCTGACGGTTCGCGAGGCCATGATCAAGCATAAGATCCCCAGCGAGTCTTCGGTCAAGGCTTGGTGCCGCCAGTATCGCGAGAGCGGTGAGTCCGCGCTGGTCGATAAGCCGCGCGGTCGCAAGCCGCGCGTTAAAAAGGCGGAATAGCGAATGGGATGGTGCGCCCACGGGGGCGCATTTTTCTTGCTGCCCCTCTACTCCAATGCGGACAGACTCCTTGCCCCGTGCGCCTAAAACTCCCCAGTTGACCGAAAACTCGCTGCCGCTACTCCTCAACTGAGCTATAACGTTAAACAATTGCAGCGTTTTTGCATGGGGGAGTGATGGTATGACGCTACTGTATTTCCTTACCCTGTTTCCGCTGGTACCGGCACTGGGCATGCTGCTCGCGCGCGGTGACCGCGCCCGCGATGCGGTGGGGCTTGTAGGCTCCGGCATTATTATGGCGGTGACAGTTGTAGTCGCCGTCATGTTTTTTGGCACGGGCCCGCAGAGCTTTGAGGTTGCCCCCGGTACCTCGCATGTGCTCTCGATCATCAGCTCCGCCATCGATGTCATCCTGTGCGCCGTCATCCTGTACAACGCGTACAAATATAAGAACGCGCTCACCACGGTGCTCGGCATAGTCCAGCTGGTGGGCTCGCTCGCCTTTGCAGCCATGACGCTGCCCGCGGCCGAAGCCGTCACGGCAACGCCACTCTACCTGGACTACATGAGCGTGATCATGGTCCTCGCCGTCGGCATCGTCGGCAGTCTAATCTGCGTGTATGCCCTGGGCTACATGAAGGACTTCCAGGCGCACGACGAGCACGAGGCCGCACTGCGCGGCCAGACGGCGCCCGACCGTCGCCCGCAGTTCCTGGCGCTTATGTTCCTGTTCCTCTCGGCCATGTTCGTCATCGTGACGAGCGACAACCTTGAGTGGCTGTTCTGCGGCTGGGAAATCACCACCGTGTGCTCGTTCCTTATGATTGGCTACACGCGCACGCCCGAGGCCATCAAGAACGCCTTCACCCAGATCATCCTCAACATGCTGGGCGGTATCGCGTTTTTGGCCGGACTCATGTTCCTGCACGTCAACGGCATGCCGCTGACCATCTCGGGCATGATCGAGCTTTCCGGCGCCGGAATCGCGCAATCCGCGCTGCTGGTCATGCCGGTCATCCTGTTGTCGCTCGCCGCACTCACCAAGGCCGCACAGATGCCGTTCCACACTTGGCTGTTGGGTGCCATGGTTGCCCCCACTCCCACGAGCGCCCTGCTGCACTCGTCAACCATGGTCAAAGCCGGCGTGTTTTTGATGGTCAAGCTGAGCCCACTCTATGCCATCTATCCCGTGACCGGCTTTATGGTCACGAGTGTGGGTGCCATCACGTTTTTGCTCGCTGCCCTCATGGCCATCTCGCAGAGTAATGCCAAACGCGTGCTCGCGTACTCCACCATCTCCAACTTGGGCCTCATCAGCGCCTGCTTGGGTGTCGGCGCGCCCGAGGCCGTGTGGGCGGCCATCTTCCTAATCCTGTTCCACACGGTGGCCAAGTCGCTGCTGTTCCTGTGCGTGGGCACGGCCGAGCATCATATCGGCAGCCGCGATATCGAGGACATGGACGGTATGTTCAGCCGCATGCCGCACCTGACGCGCCTGATGATGCTGGGTATCATGGGCATGTTTGTGGCGCCGTTTGGCATGCTCGTGTCCAAGTGGGGCGCCCTGGTGGCGTTTGCGCAGACCGGCAACGTGCTCATGATCATGGTGCTTGCCTTTGGCTCGGCCGCGACGTTTTACTTCTGGGGCAAGTGGCTTGCCAAGCTTTCGGGCGTCGACCCCACGGCTCAAAACGTTGAGGTCAATGTCCATAAGACCGAATGGATGGCCCTCAACACCATCGCCGCGCTGCTGATTCTGTGCTGCGTGGCGTTTCCGGTTATCTCGAGCGGTCTGGTGTCGCCTTACTTGGCCATGGTGTTTGGCCGCGTGCCGTACGTTATTGGCAAGGACGCCATGTATCTGATGGTGGTTATCGTGGCTTTTATCGCCGTGGTGCTGCTGACGTCATTCCGCGTGAGCAACAAACCGCACGTCAACGTGTACCTTTCGGGCGTGGGAACCGACAAATATCGCCATTTCCGCGGCTCGATGGGACACGAGGTGAAGGCCGAAAAGCGCAATTGGTACTCGGAGGACGCCCTTGGCGAGAAGCGTATTGGCCCCGCGGGTAGCGTCGTATGCTGCAGCATTATCTTGTTTGCGCTGCTGTGTTGCGCATGGATTGGGCCCGAGCGGCTTGCCATGAGCGCGCCCTCGGTGCTGCGCGGCAAGTATTTCGAAGGTTCGGGCGTCGTGGGCATCTTTATTGGCACCGTGGCGTTTGCCTTGCTGGCGCCGCTTGCGGGCGGCTTGATCGACGGCATCGACCGCAAGCTTTCGGCTCGCATGCAGGGCCGCGTGGGCCCGCGCCTGCTGCAACCGTTCTACGACGTTGCCAAGCTGCTGCGCAAGGCCCCTGCCAGCGTAAACACCATGGACGATACCTACATGGCGTGCGCGCTCATCTTCACCGTCGTGGGCGGCGGCATTTTTGTGTCGGGTTCCAACACGCTGCTGTGCGCTTTTATGGTGACGCTCGCCGCGATCTTTGTGGTGCTGGCGTCCGCCTCGACGCAAAGCCCGTTTGCCCAGGTTGGCGCCGACCGCGAGCTGCTGCAGGTTATGAGTTACGAGCCCGCCGTTCTGCTGATGAGCGTGGGCCTGTACCTTGCCACCGACAGCTTCGACTCCATCGCCGTGACGGGGCAGTCGGCCCCCATCATCGTGTACAGCGCGCCCATTTTCCTCGCACTGCTCGCGGTGCTTACCATCAAGCTGCGCAAGTCGCCGTTTGACCTTTCGTACTCACATCACGCGCATCAGGAGATTGTCCAGGGCGTCGCCACCGAGATGAGCGGCGGCACGCTGGCCAAGATGACCCTTATGCACTGGTGCGAGACCGTGCTGTTTTTGATGTGGGTGGGCATGTTCTTTGTCTGGGACAACCCGGTGAGCTGGGTCGTAGCCCTGGTCGTGATGGTCGCGACGTATTTTGTCGAGGTGCTGATCGATAACACCTTTGCCCGCAGTACCTGGCGCAGCTGCTTTAAGCTCGGCTGGGGCGTGGCGCTGGTGTTTGGCCTGCTCAACCTTATGCCCATCCTCGTCGACGTGTTTATTTAGGAGGCGGCATCCATGGATCATAAAATGTCGCGCTCGCCGTGGGTTATTCATTACGACGGCTCGAGCTGCAACGGATGCGATATCGAGGTGCTGGCCTCGCTCACGCCGCTGTTCGATGCGGAGCGCTTTGGCGTGGTCAATACCGGCAACCCCAAGCATGCGGACATCTTTTTGGTGACGGGCTCGGTCAACGCTCAGAACTTGCCCGTCGTGCGCCAGATTTACAACCAGATGCTCGAGCCCAAGTGCGTGGTGGCCTGCGGCATCTGCGCGTGCTCGGGCGGCGTGTTCCGCGATGCCTACAACGTGATCGGCGGCGTGGACCGCGCGATTCCCGTGGACGTGTACGCGCCCGGATGCGCCATTCGCCCCGAGACCGTGATCGATGCCATCGTGGAGGCGTGCGGCATCCTGGACCAGAAGGAGGCCGTGATGCGCGCCGGCGGCGACCCGCTTACCGTGGGCGGCGCCGCAACCTGGGACGGTGGCGTTGAGCTGGGCGAGGACGGGTTTGTGGCTGCGGCTGAGGCCGGCGACGTGCCCGCCGCTGGCGACGCATCTGCTGGGACGCTCGCCGCGTCCGTCGCTGCAAAGGAGGCCGAGTAATGCAAAAGGCTATCTATACCACCGTCGGGATCGACGAGCTCCTGTCGCATGTCCAGACGCTCAAGGGCGCCGGTGCCCGCTTTGTGCAAATGCACGCCGAGCGCAACGTCGACGACGGCTCGTATCGCTTGGTCTATACGTTTATCAACGTTCGCTCTGCTCAGGAGCATATTGCGCAGGATGGCAGCTATCCGATCGAGAACCTGGTGGTTGAGGGAATTGATCGGTACCAGGAGATTCCGTCCATCAGCTCGTACTATCCGGCGATATTCCCGTTTGAAAACGAAGTGCACGACCTATTCGGTCTTGCCATCACCGATATGCAGATCGACTTTAAGGGCTTTTTCTACCAGGTCTCGACTGCCGAGCCCATGAGCGTTATCACGCCCGAGGTGAAGGCTGCGCGCGAGAAGGCCATGAAAGTCCGCGCGGCTGCCGAGGCCAAGGCGCGCAAGGCCGCGGCCGAGAAGGCCGCCGCTGCTGCGGCTGCTGCAGGGGAGGGCGCTGCCAGCGCCGGCGATGCCGCGGGCGCCGCTGCTCAGCCCGCTGCGGCTGCCGGCTCCGATGCTCAGCACGATGAAGCTGCCGCCAAGGCCGCGCTCAAGGCTGCCGAGATGGAGGCAAAGCTCGCCGCCATGGATCCCGAGAAAGCGGCCAAGGTCCGCGCGGCGCTTGCCGCCAAGGCCGCCCGCGACAAGCAGAAAAAGGAGGCGTAAAGTCCATGGCACATCGCTCCGTTATTCCGTTTGGCCCGCAGCACCCGGTGCTGCCCGAGCCGCTTCATCTGGACCTGGTGATCGAGGACGACCGCGTCATCGAGGCAATTCCGCAGATCGGCTTTGTGCACCGCGGACTCGAGAAGCTCACCGAAAAGCGCGACATGCACCAGTTTGGCTACATCGCCGAGCGCATCTGCGGCATCTGCGCCGTGGGCCACAGCTATGGCTATGCCAGCGCCTGCGAGCGTATGCTCGACATCGAGGTGCCCGGCCGCGTGCAGTATATCCGCACCATTCTGCATGAGCTTTCGCGTATTCACTCGCACCTGCTGTGGCTGGGCCTGCTCGCCGATGCCTTTGGCTTCGAGGCGTTGTTCTATCGTTCGTGGACGCTGCGCGAGCAGATTCTCAAGATCTTTGAGAGCACGTGCGGTGGTCGCGTGATTCTGTCGATCAACGAGATCGGCGGCCTTAAGCACGACATTGAGGACTCCGAGCTGGCCGGCATTGTCCAGACGCTCGACGCCATGCGCCCCGACTACGAGGCCCTGGTGCATACGTTTTTGGACGACGACAGCTGTGGCGAGCGTCTGCATGGCGTGGGCGTGATCAGCAAGAAAGACGCGCTGGAGCTTTCGATGGTCGGTCCGTTTGGGCGCGCCTCGGGCGTGGATTACGACGTGCGCATGTTTGGCGACGGCGCCTATGCGGATCTGGCCGCGTTTGAGCCCATCGTGGCGACCGACGGCGACTGCTATGCCCGCTGCCAGGTGCGTTGCGCCGAGGTCACGCAGGCCATGGATATCATCAAGGAGCTTGCCGGTAAGATTCCACACGACGGCATCGGCGGGCGCACCAAGCTTACGCCGGCCGACGGCGCGCGCGGCGAGGTTGTGATTGAACAGCCGCGCGGCGAGGCGTACTACTATGTACGCGGCAACGGCACCAAGAACCTGGACCGTTTCCGCGTGCGAACGCCGACGTCGCAAAACCTGGCGGGTCTGACACATGCGCTGCAGGGCGTGCTCCTTGCCAACGTGCCCATGATTATCCTGACCATCGACCCCTGCATTAGCTGCACGGAAAGGTAGGCGCGGCATGAGTTTGCTGACATTTGCCAAGACGGCCTTGGGCTCTATGGTCAAGCAGCCGGTTACGGTGTGCTATCCGCAGGAGGGGCTGACGGCACCAGAGCGCCTGCGCGGACATATCGTCAATGACATGGATGTGTGCATCTGCTGCGGCATGTGCGCGCGTCGCTGCCCGGCGGGCGCGCTCGCGGTCGATCGCAAGGGCGGTACCTGGTTGATTGACCCGTACGCCTGCGTGGTGTGCGGCGAGTGCATCGAAAGCTGCCCCAAGCACTGCCTGACTATGGACACCGCCCGTACTCCGGTTGCGGCGGATAAGACTCCCACGGTAGAAACCAAGCCGGAGTAGCGCTGGAATGGGGCTGGTATAGCGCTGGAATAGGGGCCGGCGGGGCAAAAATGCCCCGCCGGCCCCGCGCGTGAACGCGTGTGCGGGCCGCCACGCGACCCGTCCAGCCCGAAAATGACCCGTCTGCCATGAAATGGGCCCATCTACTACGTTTAAGCCGCTACCCTCAACCATGGCAAGTAATGCGAAATAAAAACCGCAGGTAGAACGCCTGCGATTTTTCATGAAAAGCGGGTATGGTCGGGGATATTGAGTCAAACGTAGTAGATGGGCCGATTTCGTGGCGGGCGCTGTCAGCCGGTTTCCGCGGGTGGAGGAAAATGGATCATTTTGGTCCCGCGAGGCTTGCGGAGGCACTCGTGCAGGGCCGCCCGAACAAAACTATGCCGGTTTACTACGATGAATTCGACATTCCCGACCATGACTGCATTTTTCTAAATAATGCAAGCGTTCTACCTGCGGTTTTGTAAGCGCGCAATTTGCCGTGGTCGAAGGCGGGCGATTCATCGTAGTAATCCGGCATAGTTTTGAAATGGCATTAAATCGGTGGCAGCCATTTTACTTTGCCGGGGTGGTCGGTTGTTGGGTAATTACCCTCGCAGGTAGGCGATGGCGATCTGCGTGCGGTTGCGCAGGCCCATTTTGGCTAGGATCGAGCTAATGTGGTTGCGCACGGTGCCTTCGCCCATATAGGCGGTGGCAGCGATCTCCTTGTTATCGAGGCCGCGGGCGATGAGCTCGGCGACTTCGAACTCGCGGTCGGTCAGGCTGGCAAAGGCTGCGGGCCGGCGGGGCGTGCCCGTCTTGTCGCCCATCCCGTCAAAGTCAACATCTTCGATCGCCTTGCCCTCGAGCACGCGTTTACCGTCCATGACCTGCGCCAACGCCGGTGGAATGGCGGAGACATCGGTTTTGATCAGATAGCCGCGGGCGCCCAGTTTAAGCGCCGACACAATGTACTCGTCATCCGAGAATGTCGTCAGAAACACCACGCGCGCCGAAGGGTCGCGCTCAAGGATTTCGCGCGCCGCCGAAAGGCCGTCGCGCCCCGGCATCTGAATGTCGAGCAGCGCGATATCGGGCGCGTGCTCGGCGTAGAGTGCCACCGCGTCGTTGCCGTCGGCTCCGGTGCCCACCACTTCGATCTGCGGCTGGGCGCCCAGGATAATCTTGAACGAATCGACTACCAAGCGGTCGTCGTCGACAACTATGAGCCTCATCGGGCGTCATCTCCTTGCTGTTTGGGGACGGTGGCAAACACGCGCCAGCCGGGGGCGCCGGCGCGCAGGCCGGCGGTGAAGGTTCCGCCAAGCGCCTCGACGCGCTCGCGCATGGAGACGAGCCCCATGCCTTCTGCGACGTTGCTGCTGCTCGCCGGGGTCGCGTCTGCGCCATCATCGGTAACGATGAGCTGGTAAAACGACGGATGCTCCATGCACCGCACGGTAATGGTTTTGGCATGGGCGTGGCGCATGGTGTTGGAGAGCGCCTCGCGCAGGACCGCCGCAAAGCAGTTCGCGACGTTTGCGGGCGCATGTTCGGTCATAACTTCAAGCTCAATCCGCGGACCGCCGTCCGAGCGCGCGCCTTCAACGATGCGTTCGAGCTGCACGGAAAGGTCGACGGCGTTGTCGTTGAGCGCGTGGACGCTGGCGCGCACGAGCTGGAGCGCCTCGTCAACGGTGTATTTGACGTCGGCGAAATCGGCGGCAACGCCGGGCTCGTTGGCATGGACCACGCGCAGGGCTTCGGTTTGAAGCGAAGCGCGCGTGAGCTGGTGGCCCACGTTATCGTGGATCTCGCGCGATGCGGGCGCGTTCGGCGAGCGTTGCGAGCTCGACTTCGTAGTCCTGGCGGTCGGCAAGGTCACGGTTGCGTGCCTCGAGTGCCAGGGCGCGTTCTTGCAGCTTGTCGCGGGTGCGACGCATGCGTTTCTGTTCGCGCTCCAGCTGCGCGGTGCGCAGCGACAGCAACGTGGCAGCGATCGAAAGGATGGCGGTTAGCAACAGCGTTCGGGTGGTGAGCACGCCGCCACGAAGGTCCGCGACAAGCGCGCAGACAAACACGGCGCCAATCGCCAGCGCGGGCCAGATGCGTTCACGGCGCACGCGTCGCTCGATGTCATAGAAGGCAAGGGGTGCGAACGGCATAAATGGCGGCACGAAGACGGCAGCGATGATGTAAGCGTAGCTCGCGGCCTCGCTCGCGCGATGGGCGTGCTCTTCTCGTGCGACTTCCGATGCCGAGGTGGCTATAACGCCAAGGCAAAACGCCGCGACCAGGCGAGCGTCCACAGCAAGACCCATGGCGGCCGCAATACAGCACGCCAGCACGATCGATTTGTCGAAAAGCCTGTTCATACGGGTATTGTACGCGAAGCCGCGCGTGGTGGAGGGACCGCCTGCGCAACCGTGACATTCCTCCCACGCGGCAAAGCGGGGACGTCGGCAGGCCGCACGGCCAAGCTCCGCACTCGTGACAAAGCTCACTGGTGCGCGCCGCTCGCTCCTGCGATGATGCAATCGTACCGGGCCGCAATCAACAGAAGGGCCGCCTCATGACAGACATCGTCCACGTCGAAAACCTCGTCAAGCGCTACGACGACCTTATCGCGCTCGACCACTTTAGCCTGAGCATCGCCCCCGGCGAGATCTTTGGCCTGCTGGGCCCCAACGGCTCGGGCAAGACCACGTCCATCAACTGCATTCTGCAGCTGCTCGCCTACGACAAAGGCACCATCGAGCTGTTCGGCGAGCCCATGACGCCCGCCCGCTACGACCTCAAGCGCCGCATCGGTGTGGTGCCGCAGCAGGTGGCGGTGTTTGACGAGCTTACGGTGCGCGAGAACATCGACTATTTCTGCAGCCTTTACGTCAACGACCGCAAGCGCCGCCGCGCGCTGGTGGACGAGGCGATCGACTTTGTCGGGCTGGGCGACTTTACCAAGTTTCGCCCCGGCAAGCTCTCGGGCGGCCTGGCGCGTCGCCTCAACATCGCCTGCGGTATCGCGCACAAGCCCGAGCTCATCTTCTTTGACGAGCCCACGGTGGCGGTCGACCCGCAGAGCCGCAACGCCATCCTGGAGGGCATCTGCCGCCTGCGCGACGAGGGCGCCACGGTGGTGTATACCAGCCATTACATGGAGGAAGTCGAGCAGATTTGCAGCCGCATCATGATCATGGACGGCGGACGTGTGCTGGCGCAGGGCACCAATGACGAGCTCAAACGCATGATTCAAATGGGCGAGCGCGTGACTGTCGAGGTCAGCGCCGTAGAGACCGCCACGGTCGAGCGGCTGCGCGCCCTCGAGCACGTGCTTTCGGTTGAGTTGTCCGGCGGCGAGCTCGTCTGCACCTGCGAAGCGAGCCCGCACAATTTGGTCGACATCCTCGACACGCTGCGCGCCGCCGATGTGGCTCTCGGCCGCGTGTGGAGCGAGCCGCCGACCCTCAACGACGTGTTCCTCGAGATCACCGGCCGCGAGCTGCGCGACTAGGGGGCAGCCATGTTCAACACCATTATCATCACGGTCAAAACGCTGCTGCGCCGGCCGAGCACGTGGGTCTGGGGCGCCCTCTTTCCCATCGCGCTTTCCACGATGTTCATGTTTATGTTTGCGAACCTGAGCTCCGACGGCACGGTCGACCCGGTGCCGGTTGCCGTCGTGGCGGACAAGGTCTGGGACGCTTCGACCTTTAAGGATGTGGCGACGTCGCTTGCCAAGGAAGGCGACGACCAGCTGCTCGAGATCCACGAGCTCGACGACGCAGCCGATGCGAACCGTGCGCTCAAGGCCGGTGAGGTCGCGGGTATCTATACGGTCGACGCTGCGGGCACGCCCAAGCTCACACTGCTATCGAGCTACGACAGCTCGCGCGCATCATCGGTGCTCACCGATCGCAGCATCCTGGAGACGGTGGCAAGCTCGTATACACAAAATGCCGAGCTCATGTCCCAGATTGCCCAGGACAACCCGGCGGCGCTCGCCGACCCCGAGGCGGTTGCGCGCGCCCTGTCGCTCGAGGGCGGCACCCGCCGCGTAAGCCTGACACGCACCACACCCGACGGCACGGTCATCTACTATTACGCGCTCTTTGGCCTGGTCGCGATGATGTCTGCCGAGTTTGCCGCCTTGAGCGTCATCGACCTGCAGCCCAATCTGTCGGGTCTTGGCGCGCGTCGCTGCGTGGGCGGTCTTTCCAAAACGGCGTCGCTGGCCGGTATCTTTGTGGGCTCGTGGCTGGTCTCCTTTGCCTCGATGGCGATCGCGATCGGCTACGTGCGTCTGGTCGTGGGCGTCGACTTTGGCGGGCGCGAGGGGCTGTGTTTGGTGGGCGGCGCCGCTTCCGCGCTTGCCGCCACGGGCTTGGGACTCTTTGTGGGCACGCTTCCCGTTAAGGGCGGCAAGGCGTCCAAGTCTGGCATCCTCACGGGCTTTGCCACTACGTGCGCCCTGTTCGCCGGCCTCTACGGCGAGCCAGCGATGGCGCTTGCCGACGACGTCGCCCGCGCCTGCCCGGCTGAGTGCTGGCTCAACCCCGTCAAGCTTATCTGCGACATGTTCAACCGCCTGTATTTCTTTGAAGACTTGGGGCCTTTTGCCGTTCGCGCGGGCGCGCTGGTCCTCATGACGCTGGTGTTTGTTGCCGCCGCCACGCTGATTTTTGGAAGGAGCCGCTATGAGCACCTTTAAGACCGCGCTTCGCATGGCGCTGGCGCACCCGTTCTACCTGCTCATCTATACGGTGTTCATTTCGCTGATGGGCGTATTCATCGCGGCATCTGTGAGCTGGAACTCGTCGCAGCTCACCGAGTACAAGCCCTACGACGCCAACGTGATCGTGGTCGACCGCGATGGCAGTGATCTTTCACTTGCGCTCACCAAGCACCTAGGTTCGCGGTTTGACCTGGTCACGGGCGTCGGCGATGACACGTACGACCTTGCGGACGCGCTCTCCAAGAGCAACAGCGCCAAGGGCAGCGCCGACTGCGTGTTCTTTATCCCGGAGGGGTTCGAGGACGACCTGGTCGCGGCTGCCCGCGCGGGGGAGTCCCTGCCCAAGCTCGATGTGACCTACGGTGCCGGCACCATGGCGGCGGCGCTTTCGTCTGCCGAGGCTTCGCGCTGGATCTCGCTCGCGGGCGCTGCAGCCGCACTTGAGCCCACTGCCTCCAACGGCGACGTTGCCAAGGCCGCCGAACATGCCGCTGCAAAGCGCGCGGAGGTCCAGATCGAGCGGGTCAAGGTCGACTCGGCTGCTGCCGCCACGCTCGAGTCGTACTTCAACTTTGGCGCGTACGCGATTATCTCGTCGGTCATCGTATCGGTGGGGTTGGTGTTCTCGGGCATGAACGAGCCCGAGCGCGTGCGTCGTATGGATGCCGGCCCAATCTCCGAGCGCCAACGTTCGCTTGCCGTGTTTGCCGCCGCCGCCGTGCTCACCGTCTGCATCTGGTTTGTGTCGAGCATGATGGGCGTCGTGGGCTTTGCCGGCGCGGTCGCCGAGGTCGGCGTGGGCCGTGTGTGCCTGGCACTGGCGGCGACGTTTGCCCTGGCGTGCACGCCGCTGGCCGTTGGCTTTGCCCTTTCGGGCCTGGGTGCGCGCGAGGAGCTGCTCAATGGCGTGGGCAACCTGCTCGGCATGCTCATGACGTTTTTGGGCGGCGCTTGGATGCCGCTGTCGCTGATGGGCCCGGCCGTGCTGACCGTGGCGCACTTTGTGCCGACATATTGGGTGAACGACGCGATCGGCAAGGCGCTCGCGTCGGACCTGACGTCTGCCATGTTGGGCGACATCGCCTGCGACCTGGGCGTCACCGTGCTCTTTGCCGTGGCCATCGCCGCCGCAGGCCTGGCCCTCTCACGCACCAAATCCCGCGCCTAGTCTGAAATAAATCCTAGGCCTCGCCCCAAAATAGTTCGCCAAGGTTTACTATTACGTTCATAAAGTAGTACGAGGCTAACAATGGGGGATACCATGGCAACGCAGGAAGCCTACGTCCAGGTTAAGGATCTCAAAAAGCACTACGGCGACGGTGACGCGCGCCTGACGGTACTCGATGGCATCGACACGTCCATCAACCGCGGCGAGATCTGCGTCATGCTGGGGCCCTCGGGCTCGGGCAAGTCGACCTTTCTCAACCTCATTGGCGGCCTGGAGGATGCCGACGGCGGCTCCATCATGGTGGACGGCTGCGACCTCACGGTGCTCAAGCCTGCCGATTTGGGCGAATACCGACGCCGCGAGCTGGGCTTTGTCTTCCAGTTCTACAACCTGGTGCCCGACCTTACCATCAAGGAGAACATCGAGGTCACGGCGCACCTGTCCAAAAACCCGCTCAATGTCGACGACCTGCTGCGTTCGCTGGGCCTCTATGAGCACCGCAACAAGTTCCCGCGTCAGGTCTCGGGCGGCCAACAGCAGCGTTGCGCCATCGGCCGCGCACTCGTCAAAAACCCGGGCCTGCTGCTGTGCGACGAGCCCACCGGCGCGCTTGACTACAAGACATCCAAGGAAATCCTGCAGCTCATGGAGGACGTCAACCGCACCTACGGCTGCACCATCATCATTGTCACCCACAATGCCGCCATCGCGCGCATGGCCAATCGCGTGCTGCGCCTGCGCGACGGGCGCATCGTCGAGGATGAGCTCAACGAGTCGCCCGTCGCGGCCGCCGAACTCGATTGGTAGGCGGCGCCATGACACCTCTCGCAAAACGTCTCCCGCGCGAGCTGCGCCGCAATATCGGCAAGTACCTGGGCATCTTTTTGCTTATGTGCGGAAGCATCGCCCTCACGTCGGGCTTTTTGCTCGCGGCGCATTCCATTGGCTGCCTCATTGACGACATGCGCGATGCATACACGATCGAGGACGGCCGCGTGACTACCTCCTTCGAGGCCACCGACGAGCAGCTCAAGGCTGCCGAAGACGCGGCTGAGGACGTCGGCGGCGTTACGTTCTACAAGAACTTCTCTATCGACGCCATCATCAAAAAGGCGGCTGGCGACGACGGCACCAAGCGCACCCTGCGCACCTACGCGCATCGCACCAAAGTTGACATTGCGTCCTACTGTGAGGGCAAGGAACCCAAGGCAGAAGACGAGGTTGCCATCGACCGCGTTTTTGCCACCAACAACGACCTCGCCGTGGGCGATAAGGTCGAGCTCGAGGGTCGCACCTACACCATCTGCGGCATCATGACCCAGCCCGATAGCCAGGCGCTGTTCCTCAACAATTCGGACTTCACGGTGAACACCATCACGTACGGCGTGGCCGAGGTCACCGACGCCGGCTTTGCCGCGCTTGAGGACGCCGGCGGCGCGCCTGCCTACACCTACTCCTTTACCTTTACCGACCGCGATCTCCCCACCGCGGATCGCATCGATGCAGAGCAGGATATGGTCGAGGCGCTGACCGATGCCGATGCGCGCGTCGACGATCTGATCGATGTCGATTCCAACCAAGGCATTGGCTATGCGCGCGACGACGTGGACGGCGACTCCATGATGTGGATGACGCTGCTCGACATTATCATCGTGATCATGGCGTTTGTCTTTGTGGTGCTCACCGACGCCACCATCGAGGAGGAGAGCGCCATTATCGGCACGCTGCTCGCCAGCGGCTATCGCCGTCGCGAGATCGTACTGCACTACCTGGCGCTTCCCGCCATCGTGGGCGTGCTCGCGGCGCTTTTGGGCACTGCGCTCGGCATTGTGTTCTTTACCGAGCCCATGCGCAGTCTCTATTACGGTTCGTACAGCCTGCCGCCCTTCCAGGTGTACTGGAGCTGGGAGATCTTTGTGAAGTGCGCCGTGGTTCCCGCTGCCGCGCTCATCCTCATCACGCTGGTGGGCCTGCTTCGCAAGATGGGCAAGACGCCGTTGCAGTTCCTTCGTCACGAGGCGAGCGGCAAATCGGGCACCAAGCGCGGCCTGCAGCTGCCGGAGCGCATGGGCTTTGTCTCGCGCTTTCGCCTGCGCATCTTCCTGCGCAACCTGGGCAACTTCGCCACGCTTTTTGTGGGTATCGCGTTTGCCTCGCTGCTGCTGCTCTTTGGCCTGGCGATTCTGCCCACGATGACGCATTACGCCGACAACCTCGAGACAAGCCTGGTCGCCGAGCACCAGTACACGCTCAAGGCTCCGCTAGAGCTTGAGGGTACTGCCGAGGAGCGCGGGCAGTGGGCGGCGCTCGAGCGCTTGCAGTCGGTGGATGGTGCGCTGCTCTCCGCCGCTCAGGATGCCAGCGACGAGCTCGATGACGCGGCCGATGCGGCGCAGGCGGCAGCCGATGCCGCGACCAGCGTTCCGTCTGCCGAGACCCTGGCCGCGGCGCAGGACGCGCTCGCCAAGGTCCAGGACAAGAAAGATGCGCTTTATGCGCGCCTCGATGACCTTGCCGATGCCCTCGGCTGCAACCGCGACGAGGCTATCGACCTGATCGACAAGGCCTCTAAGATCGACACTGACAACGACGATATCCACCCGGTCAATTCGACCGACAACGGCGCGGGCGCAATCGCGCAGGCCGAGAAATATGCCGTCTACCAGCTGCAATACGACCGCGGCGATGGTAATGGCGAGGAGACGATTTCCGTCTACGGCATCTCGCCCGATTCGCGCTACTGGAAGGGCCTCAACATCGGCGACGGACACGTCGTCTTTGGCGGCGGCCTGCTCGACAAGTTTGGCTGGAGCGAGGGCCAGAAGGTCGAGCTTCGCGACAAGTACGAGGCTCGGGATTATTCCCTTGAGTACGCGGGCAAGGGCTGCTCCTGGGGCTCAAAGTCGGACATGAATATCTATATGAGCATCGATGACTTTAACGAGCTGTTCGACAACGATGCCGCCTACTTCAACGGCTATGTGAGCAACGAGAAGCTCGACCTCGACGCGCGCTACTTTGCCGGCGACACCACGCCCGACGACATGCGCGCCGTGGGCGACCAGTTTATCGGCATGATGAGCAAAATGATCGGCATGATGGTCGGGCTCGCGGTGTTTATCTTCCTGCTGTTTATGTACCTGCTGACCAAGGCGGTGATCGACCACAGCGCCCGTTCGATCAGCTACATGAAAGTCTTTGGCTATCGCGATAGCGAGATCTCGCATCTGTACATCCGCTCGATCACGCTGTGCGTGGCGGTGTCACTCGTGCTGAGCCTGCCGGTCATTATTGGCTCGCTCACGGCCATCTTCCGCTCGATGCTGCTCGCCTACAACGGCAATATCGAGATCTACGTGCCCGCTTGGTCCATGGCTGCATGCGTCGGCATCGGCTTTGCGACCTACCTGGTCGTGGCGCTGCTACACACGCGCTCCATCAAGCGCGTCAGCCTGGCCGAAGCCCTCAAGGTGCAGGAGTAGTCATCGGGGACAGTCTTTGCCGATTCGCCGGCCGGGCGGCAAGCACTCATTTAAGTCTGTCCCCAATGAGTGGCTGTGCTTGACTTCGACCCTACTTTAACGGGTACCATCCTCTATGTCTGTAACGCCATATAGACCGAGGGGATATATCTATGACCGCAACTGCACCCGCAGCACCCGCTAAGGTGTACTTCACCAACCTGCGCACGCATGCTCGCGAGAGCCAGCTCGACAAGCTCAAGCGCCTCATCCGTCGCGCCGGTATTGAGCAGATCGACTTTGAGAACAAGTTCGTCGCCATTAAGATTCACTTTGGCGAGCTGGGCAACCTGAGCTTTTTGCGTCCCAACTACGCCCGCGCCGTCGCGGATGTCGTGAAGGAGCTGGGCGGCAAGCCCTTCCTTACCGACTGCAACACGCTCTATGTGGGTAGCCGCAAAAATGCGCTCGAGCACATCGACACCGCCTACCAGAACGGCTTTACCCCGTACGCCACGGGCTGCCAGGTCATCATCGCTGACGGTCTCAAGGGCACCGACGAGGCGCTCGTTCCTGTCGAGGGTGGCGAGTACGTGCACGAGGCCAAGATCGGCCAAGCGCTCATGGATGCCGATATCGTGATCAGCCTCACTCACTTTAAGGGCCATGAGCAGGCCGGCTTTGGCGGCGCCATGAAGAACCTGGGCATGGGCGGCGGCAGCCGTGCCGGCAAGATGGAGCAGCATGCCGCCGGCAAGCCGAGTGTCGCGACCGAGCACTGTATTGGCTGCCGTGCCTGCGAGAAGATCTGTGCGCACAACGCCATCTCGTTCGATGGCACCCGCGAGCGCGAGCTTGCGAGCGGCAAGACCGTCGAGGTGCACGTGGCCGCCATCGACCACGACCGCTGCCTGGGCTGCGGACGCTGCATTGCGGCGTGCAACCAGGACTGCATCAAGCCCGACTATGATGCCGCGGCCGACGTACTCAACTACAAGATCGCTGAGTACACGAAGGCCATTGTTCAGGACCGTCCGAGCTTCCACATCTCGCTCGCCATGGACATCAGTCCCAACTGCGACTGCCACCCCGAAAACGACACGCCTATCGTTAACGATATCGGCATGTTCGCGAGCTTCGACCCGGTCGCTATCGATCAGGCCTGCGCCGATGCCGTCATGGCATCCGAGCCGCTGCCCAACACCGAACTCACCGATAGCGCGGCCAAGATGGAGCATAACCACGAGCATCTGGAGGGCGAGCAGGCCAAGGACCCCTTCTGCATCACGCATCCCGACACCGACTGGCGCGCGTGCATCGCGCATGCCGAAAAGATCGGCCTGGGCACGAGCAAGTATGAGCTCATCGAGGTCAAGTAGCACCTGTCTATTGGACATATCAAGCGCTTTTGTAGCGCAACGTTAGCAAAAGCCGCCCGTGAGCACAGCGCTTGCGGGCGGCTTTCCGGAAGTATGCGGCAAATTTCGAGACCGCCGAGCACACGACATTTTTTGGCAACAAAACCCCTGATAAATTGTTGGTAAAACTGCGGTCTGGTCGGCAGTTCCAGATTTTGCCGCATACTTCCGAAAATAGGGGGTTAGATAAATCCCCAGACGCCGCTTTTTCCCTAAAAATTCCTATCGAGGAAGTCGTCGACCGTATTCCAGTAGAGCTCGGGGTCAACTTGCGCGCTCTTGGCGTGGGTGGCGCCGTGGATAGTGAGCTTCTGTTTAACCTTGCTGGCGCACGCCTCGTAGTTTTGGTCGAGCATACTGTACGGCACAAAGGTGTCCTGGTCGCCGTGGATAAACAGCATGGGAACCGTCGCGTGTTTGAGTTGCTCCACACTGCTCGCCTTATGAAAGTCGTAGCCCGCGCGCACGTTGCACACCAAGTTTGCTACATCGAGCAAAGGAAAGCTGGGCAGGCCGAACACGTCCTTGAGCTGCAGAGAAAACTCGTCCCAAACACTCGTATAACCGCAGTCCTCGATAATGCATTTCACGTTTGCGGGCAGAGATTCCCCCGCGACGTTCATGGCGGTTGCTGCACCCATCGACTCGCCAAAGACCAGGATGCGCGCCTCGGGGTCAGCCTGAACGATTCGCTCGATCCATGCGACGATGTCGAGGCGCTCGGGCCAGCCCATGCCGATATAGTCGCCGCCGGAGCGCTCGTGGGCGCGGGCGGCGGGTGCGAGTACGTTCATGCCGCGGTCGTGGAATCGCTTGACGTATCGGGCCATACCGATGGGCTCGTTGGTATATCCATGCAGGCAGACGGCGTAGTCGTGCGTGCTCTCCGAGGCGGCAAAATACCAAGCGGCGAGCTCGGTTCCGTCATCTGCGGTGAGGCTGCTGCTCTTGCGGATCTCTTTAAACCATGCCCGCGCCTCGGTATCCTCGGCATCCGGCTGCTCACCTTCTTTGTCGTTCTTGCTATCCTGCATCATCTTCATGGTGTATGGCGCGCGGGGATTCAGCGCGAAGTCAAACAGAAAGTTGCCGGCAAATCCGAGCAGCGCAACGACAGCCACCAGTGCAACGATGCCGGCTATCTTGAGCTTTCGATGGGAACGTGCGTTTTGAGCCATGCGGTATTCTCCTATAAGATGTTAATACATCAACATTTAATGCAAGCGCATTATGGACGTTCGCCGTTGATGCGTCAACAGACAAAGAATGGGTAAACAAAGGGTCACGTATGGTGCAAATTTCGCACGTACCTAGACGCTTTGATATAGTGTTGAGAACTCTTTACGTTGGAGGATGTAACCGGCATGTCCGATTCGAGCGACAGTTCTAAGCCGCGACCCAAGACCGCGGCCGTTCCACACTACACGGTGGGCGAGGAGATCATGAACTCCGTCACCCATGGTGTCGGCTGCCTGCTGGGTATCGCGGGCCTGGTGCTCCTGATCGTATTCGCTGCCCTGCGCGGCGGAGGCCCGGCCCACATGGCCGCGGCGATTGTCTATGGTGTCAGCATTATCCTCGAATACCTAGCCTCCACGCTCTACCACGCGATTCAGCCCGCGGGCGCCAAGCGTGTGTTTCGCATCATCGACCACAGCTGCATCTACCTGCTCATTGCCGGCAGCTATACGCCGTTTTGCCTCATCACGCTCGCAAACGACGGCGGCCCTATGCTGTTCTTTGCCGTATGGGCCATCGCCATTATCGGCATCGCGCTGGAGTGCTTTATGCGCGAGCGTCAACCGCACTGGGTAAGCGGCCTGGTCTATCTGCTGATGGGCTGGCTCGTCGTCTTTAAGCTGCCCGAGCTCGTGTCGCTGCTCAACCCCGTGGCGCTTGCCCTGCTCGCCGTCGGCGGCGTGTGCTACACCGTGGGCGTGCCGTTCTATATCGCCAAAAACGTGCGCTATCTGCACAGCGTGTTTCACCTGTGGGTGCTCGCCGGCAGCATCTTCCAGTTCATGGCGGTGATTCTCTTCGTAATCTAGCGACCACGCCTGCGCGCCCGCGTCCTCGTTTGGGCGCCGGTGCAATTGCCGTATCCGTCATCAACGTTTTACCCTAACGTCCCGAATCTTGGAGGTTCGAGAAACTCCCGATGGACATAACCATCTCCCTTATCACCACGCTCGTCCTGACGCTTATCAACGGCTACTTCTCCATGTCCGAGATGGCTCTCACCACGGCTAAGCGCGCCGTGTTGGAGCACGATGCCGAGGAGGGCGATAAGCGCGCCGAGCGCGCCGTCCAGCTCGCCGCCGACTCCGATCAGCTGTTGGCCACCATCCAGGTCGCCATCACGCTCGTGGGCTTCGCCTCGTCCGCCGTCGCCTCGACGAGCCTGTCCGACCCGCTTGCCACGTGGCTCATGAGCTTTGGCATCGCGCCGCTCTCCGCCATCGCGCGTGGCCTGGCGCCGGTCATCATCACCGTCGCGGTCGCCTTCGTGTCCATCGTGATCGGCGAGCTCGTCCCCAAGCGCATCGGCCTTGCTAACGCCGAGGGCGTATCCAAGCAGGTCGTGGGACCGCTCTCCGTATTCCAAAAGATCGCCCGCCCGCTCGTGTGGCTGACCGGTGCCTGCTCCGACGGCCTGGCCCGCATCCTGCGCATCAAGAGCGCCGACGACCGCCAGAACGTCTCGGAGGAAGAGATCAAGTACATGGTCTCGGAGCAGGACGACCTGCTCGACGAGGAAAAGCGCATGATCCACGAGATCTTCGACCTGGGCGACACCGTTGCCCGCGAGGTCATGGTGCCGCGCGTGGACACCACCATGTGCGAGGATGACGAGACGGTCGCCGACGTGCTGTCCACCATGCGCCAGACCGGCTTTAGCCGCATCCCCGTCTATCACGAGGATCCCGACAACGTCGCCGGCATCGCGCACATCAAGGACCTGATCCAGCCTTCGCTCGATGGCAAGGGCGACCAGCCTATCGCCGACTTTTTGCGCGACGCCACCTTTGTGCCCGACACCAAGGACATCCTGCCGCTGCTGTCCGAGATGCAGACCTCGCACGACCAGATCGTAGTGGTCGTGGACGAGTACGGCGGCACGGCCGGTATTATCACCATCGAGGACATCGTCGAGGAGATCGTCGGCGAGATCGAGGACGAGTTCGACCCCGACAACAAGTACCTCACGCGCCTCTCACGCCGCGAGTGGCTCGTCGATGGGCGTTTTTCGTGCGATGACGCGATTGAGCTTGGTTGGCCGCTCGAGGAAAGCGATGATTATGAGACCATCGCCGGCTGGATTTTGGAGCTTTGTGACTCGGTGCCCGACATCGGAGAGGTGTTTGAGGTCGCGGGGTACAAGTTTAAAGTGCAGTCGATGCGTGGCCAGCGCATCTCGCTCATTCGCGTGATCGCTCCGGCCGAAACCGATAAGAAGGATTCCGAGTCTTCGGCAGACGAGCCGACGACGTCGGGTGCGGGTTCCGCGAATCCGCACGACGGCGACGAGTAGGACAAGAAAGAGTAGGGGAGAGTTATGGCAGGCCTGTTCAACATCCTTAAGGTCACCGTCAGCGAGGACAAGATCTGCGCGCATGTGCTGGTGAACCCCGGCATGCCGCTCATGACCTCGGAGGACATCGAGGCCACGGCGCGCGTGTACTACCTGGTGCCGGCGATTGCCAAGCATCTGTGCCTGGGCGATTCCGGCCGCGAGTTCCAGGACTGCATGGGCCAGACCGAGCTTTGCCACCTGCTGGAGCACGTGACGGTCGAGCTCATGAACGAGACCGGTCTTGCCGGTAGCATCTCGTGCGGCCGCACGCGCGTAAGCGAGCATGACGAGCGTGTCTTTGAGGTCGAGCTTTCGTGCCCCGACGACGCACTGGCCATCGGTGCGCTGTCGTCGGCCACCTTTATGATGGACTGGGCGTACCTGCACGCCGACCAGCCTGCCCCCGACGTGGAAGGCACGGTCGCGGGCCTGCGCAACCTGGTGCTGGGCATGCGCGCCGAGGCCGAGGGCAAGGATCCTCACGAGGCCGTCGCCGCTGCGAACGGCGAAGATGCTGCCGAGGACGAGGGCGCTGACGAGGGCGATGTGCCGGTCGACGCCGAGCCCGTTGCCGATGCGACCGCCGAGCCCGTTCCCACCGAGCCCCAGGGCGTCCCCAACTTTGACGACGAGCCCCAGGTGGCGATTGATACCGAGGGCGCGGTTGCCGAGAACCACGAGGCCTCCGCTGCCGTCTTTGGCGGTGCGGCGACGGTTCCGGTAGGACCTGCGCATGAGGGCGGCCTGCCGCTCGTGGACGGCGCCGGCGAGGACCCGGGTGCCACGGTGGCCATGCCGGCTATGCCTCAGGAGTAGGCCTACGCGTTTATCACCATCACGTACCTGCACCTTTGCCGTACGCAGATGAGCGGAGCGGCAAGTGATGCGCTGCGGGTATAATGGACAGCATTCAAACGGTGGGCACCGACGTGCCCGCAGGAGAGGAATGATCATGGGTAAGACTTTCAGCTTTGTCTCCGGCGCACTTTTTGGTGCTGCTGCCGGCGCTATTATCGGTGTTGCTCTGGCCCCGCGCTCGGGCGCCGAAACCCGCGCCATGGCTGCCGATATCGCCAACGACGCCTGGGACAATATGCGCGACACCTACGAGCACAGCGCCGAGGAGGCCCGTGCCGCGGTGAATGACTTTGGCCCGATGGTCGACGCCAAGACCGACGACCTGCGCGCCAAGGTCGACCTGGCCCGCGAGCGCATGGACCAGCTGCGCGAACAGCTCAACGACGCCATTTCGGGCGGCAACGTGACGCCTGCCGCCGACGTCGTGGTCGAGAACGCCGTCGAGGCTGATACCGAGGCCGTGGAGCCCTCGACCGAGGCATAATGCGCGCCGGGGATTTTGTCGGCGCCAAGATCTATCGCAAGCCTACCGAGGACAAGCGCACCAAAAAGGACGGCACGCCGCGCAGCCCTAAAAAGCTCGGAAAGATTCACTTTCCGGTCTTTACCCCGGGCGGTACGCGTGTGGTCGGCTTTATGGTCCGCCAGTCCGATATCGCGGGCATGATCGAGCGTCCCGACCGATTCGTAGCGCTCGACGCCATTGGTGTCTACGAGGGCGCCATTGCGGTCGATGACGTCAAGGACACGTACGATGCCGCCGCCGCCAAGCGCCTCGACATCAACCTGGACGATTGCATCATCTGGGTCGGTATGGACGTGCGCACGGAATCGGGCGACGTCGTGGGCTATTGCTCGGACGTTGAGTTCAAGCCGCGCTCGGGCATCGTGCAGGCATTCTATGTGACCGCCGGTGCTGCTTCGAGTGTTTTGGTTGGTGACACGCAGGTGCCGCCGACGATGCTGCGCGGCTACGAGAACGGCGCGATGGTCGTCTCGGACGAGGTCAAGTCGCTCGGGTATTCGGGCGGTGCGGCTGCCAAGGCCGCCGAGGCCAGCGTCGTGGTGGGCGACAAGGTCAAAAAGGGCGCCAAGGTGCTCGACGACAAGGGATCGGTCGCCGTGGACAAAGGCAGTCGCGCACTGGGCAAGCAGCTCGGCAAGACGCGCGGCATGTTCAAGGCCTTTAAGGACGAATACCAAAAGGCGAGCGGAGGCTCGTCAAAAGCTACAAAATAGCGACGTACCAAATGATGGGAGGCAAGCCGGAGACCTGTTGCTCCGGCTTGCTGTGTTTATGGGGGAGGGCACATGCGCCAAAACGGATCCAACTTAAACGGGCGTTCGGGTGCGCGTCCGACGGCGCGCCGCGACCTGGGGCAGCTGCCCAGCGGTCAGCGCCGTCGCCGCCGTAAGCCCGGCGCGATGTACCTCAACCATAGCCGCGGGTTTAGCGACCGCAGCGCGCGCATCGGCAACGGGCGCTCGCCGCGCCGACCGTCCCGTCTGCCCTATGCGCTCATTGCCGTGGGCTGTGCGCTCGTGCTGTTTATCGCTGCCGTCGTGGGCTACGTCAACCGCAGCGTGGACGTGGAACTCAACGGGCAAAAGACCGCGGTGCGCGTGGGCTCTACGCTGCAGAATCTCATCGACGACCAGGAGTTGACCGATACCTACGACGCAGGCGACCTGCTGGCCGTCGATGACAGCGTGCTCAAGCGCCATGGCGGCGAAAAGCTGTCGGTTAAGGTGGACGGCAAGCGCATAAAACAGGGCAAATGGGATAGCCGCGAACTTGAGGGCGGCGAGAAGGTGACGGTCAAGGATGGCCGTAACACCTACGAGAAGCACGAGGTTCAGGCTACGGTTATCGAGCCCAAGCTCAAGGTCGAGGGCACGGGCGCTATCGAGTATGTGCAGACATGGGGTGTCCAGGGCCGCTCCGAGGTGTGGGTTGGTGAGCAGTCGGAAAAGACGCAGGACCGCGGCGAGGTTGTGCCCGCCACCGATTGCGTCGTTGCGTGCGCCAGCGTGGCGCCCAAGGGCAACAAAAAGTACGTGGCGCTGACGTTTGACGAGGGTCCGAGCGGCGCCACCAAACAGATCTTGCAGGTGCTCAAGGAAAAGGGCGTTACCGCGACGTTCTTCCTTTCGGGCGATGCGGCCGAGGCCTCGTCTGCCACGGCCAAGGCGATTGTCGATGCCGGGTGCGAGATCGGATCCAACAGCTACAGCGACGATTCGCTCAAGGGTCAGGACCGTGAGACGGTACGCGAACAGATCACGAAAGGCACCGATGCGATTAAGTCGGCGACCGGCGTGAAGACGATGCTGCTGCGTGCTCCCTACGCTGCCTTTGACGAGCAAAACTGGATTGATGCGATGGACCTGGTCTCCGCCGTGGTCTCGTGGAATATTGACTCGGGCGACTGGCTGCTCAACGGTGCCGACGAGCAGGTCTCGACGGTGCTCGATTCGGTGACGCCGGGCAATATCGTGCTGCTCACCGATAGAGACGAATGCGCCGAGCAGACGCTCGAGGCGCTGCCGCAGATTATCGACGGTCTTGTCGCCGATGGCTACAAGATCGTGACGCTCAGCGACCTGGTCAAGACGGACACGTCGCTGAGCAAAAAGCTCACCTCGCTGACGAAGGTCACCATGCCCAAGGGCGCCGTGTTCCCCCAACTTGCCGAGGACGATGACACCACAGAGTAGTCATTGGGTAGTCGTTTAAGAACGTCCATTACAGTCGAAATTGTCAGCCCGGGCCCGTCTCGG
>DXZW01000042.1 GCA_019419455.1 Collinsella sp.
CCACTCCACCCACCATATATTGCAAAACACCCCCAATCATATGTTCGAAAACACAATATGTTGTGTTTACAGCAACGGCGGGATGCCACCTGTGGCACCCCGCCTTTCAACCTCAACCTTCAAGTTGACCTTGAGGCGATTTTTGCGCCCCTTTACATGCCGTTCACATCGCCCCCAAACTCCCCCACCCAAGGCACATGCGGCCCACCACCGCGACGACAAGTGGCAAAAAATGGGACGGGCCCCAGATTGCCCATGCGCGCGCAAAAGCACGCCGCGGCAATCTGGGGCCCGTCCCCAAATACCTATAGATATGCAGGCCAGCGATGTGTTAACGATGTGCCAGCGGGTGCGCCGCCAGATAGACCTCGGTCAGTTGCGTACGATCGACATGCGTGTAGACCTGCGTGGTCGATATATCGGCATGTCCCAAGATCTCCTGTAGCACACGGAGGTCTGCACCGCCCGCAAGCATATGGGTGGCAAAGGAGTGACGCAGCGTATGGGGATGGAGTCCCACCAGCCCCACCTGGCGCCCGTAGCGCTCACAGATGGCATGGATGCCCTGGCGCGACAGACGGCGGCCGTTCTTATTTAAAAAGACCGCCGAGGTCTCGGTTCCGTGGGCATGGGCCGCCAAGCGAGAACGCCCCTTAGTTATATAGCGCGTCAGAGCTCGCGCCGCGCTTCCCACCAACGGGGACAGGCGTTCCTTTGAGCCCTTACCGCGAACGAGCACAAAGCCATCGTCGATATGGATATCGCCCACATCGAGCCCCACCAACTCGCTCACACGCAAGCCGCATCCGTAGAGCACTTCCAAGATGGCATGGTCGCGCAAGCCCATCTCGCCCTCGGGGAAGTCTTGATCGAGCAGCGCCGAGACATCCTCCACCGATAGATACTCCGGCAAACGCTCAGCCTTTTTAGGCAGGCGCAACGCCGCCGTTGGATTTTGGGCCACAATCCCATCGCGCACCAAAAAGGCATGCAGGCCCTTCACGGCCGCAAGCGCACGCTCCACCGAGGCATCGGAATAGCCCCCATCGCGACGGTCGGCGACAAAGCCCTCCACGACCTGACGAGTCACCTCATCAAAAGACATGATGCCCGCCCGCTCCAGATACGCGCAGTACGTCGTCAGGTCACGACGATAGGCCGCAATCGTGTTGCGCGCCAAACCCCGCTCGACCGCGAGGTAATCGAGATACTCCCCCGCCGCCACGGCGAGCGACGAGGGAGTAGCTTCGGTATGTTCTTTGTTCGCCGGCACCCTTAGTCCGTAGCGAGGTTCATGGGCGTCACCTGCAGGCGATCGACACCCTCGTGCTGACCGATCGAGGCACGCACGAACTCTCGGAACAGCGGCTGCGGGTTGGTCGGACGGCTCTTGAACTCGGGGTGGGCCTGGGTTGCCACATACCAAGGATGCACGTCGCGCGGCAGCTCGACCATCTCGACCAGGCGCTCGTCGGGCGACAGACCCGAGATAACCAAACCGGCGTCCTCAAGCTGGTCGCGGAAGGCGTTGTTAAACTCAAAGCGGTGACGGTGACGCTCGTAGACGAGATCCTCGCCATATGCCTCGCGAGCGAGGGTATCGGCGGCGAGCTTGCACGGATAGGCGCCCAGACGCATGGTGCCGCCCTTCTCGGTGACATCCTCCTGCGAGCTCATCAGATCGATGACGCTAAACGGACCGTCCGGGTCGAACTCGGAGGAGCTGGCGCCGGCAAGGCCGACGACGTTGCGGGCGAACTCGCACACGGCCACCTGCATACCCAGGCAAATGCCCAGATACGGAATCTTGTGCTCGCGGGCAAACTCGGCCGCGAGGATCTTGCCCTCCAGGGCGCGCTTGCCAAAGCCGCCGGGGACCAGGATGCCCGAGGCGTCGCCCAGAACTTCGGAGACATTCTGCTCGTCGAGGCTCTCGCCGTCGACCAGCTGGACGTCCACATGGCGATCGTAGAAGACGCCCGCATGGTGCAGGGCCTCGATAACCGACAGGTACGCATCGGGCAGCTGCGTGTACTTGCCAACGACGGCGATCTTCACCTTGTCGGCGTGATGGTTGGCGTGATTCTGTTTGCGCAGGAACTCGTTCCACTCGCTCATGTCGCGCTCACGCGGGTCCAGACCCAGACGCTCGCAAATGCGCAGGTCAAAGTCCTGCTCGGCAAGCAGCTGCGGAACATCGTAAATACTCGCGCAGTCCTCGTTGGTAAAGACGCAATCGGTGTCGACGTCGCAGAAGCTTGCGATCTTTCCGCGGATAGCGTCATCGATATGGTGGTCGGAGCGCAACACGATAATATCGGGCTGGATGCCAAAGCTGCGGAGCTCCTTGACGGAATGCTGCGTGGGCTTGGTCTTGACCTCGTGGGCGGCGGCGATATAGGGAACGAGCGACACGTGGATGTAGCAGACGTTCTCGGGGCCGGCCTCCTTGCGGTACTGACGAATGGCCTCGACAAACGGTTGGGACTCGATGTCGCCGATCGTGCCGCCCAGCTCGGTGATGACTACATCGGAGCCGGTCTGCTCCTCGATGCGGCGGAACTTATCCTTAATGGCATTGGTGACGTGAGGAATCACCTGCACGGTACCGCCCAAAAAGTCGCCGCGACGCTCGCGGGCGATGAGGCTTTTGTAGATGGCACCGGTCGTAAAGTTGGAATCGCGGGTCAGGTTCTCATCAATAAAGCGCTCGTAATGACCCAGGTCCAGGTCGGACTCGTAACCATCCTCGGTTACAAAGACCTCACCATGCTGGAACGGGCTCATGGTACCGGGGTCGACGTTCAGATACGGGTCGGCCTTCTGCATCGTTACTTTGTAGCCACGCGACTTGAGCAGACGGCCCAGCGAGGCCGCGGTGATACCCTTGCCCAGGGACGAAACCACGCCACCGGTTACGAACACATGCTTGGTCATATTGAGTTACCTGCGCTTCCCGTAGAAGTTGTTTATCCACATCTTACGGGTCTTCATTGTAATACTCGCGCCGCGGACCGTCCGCAATTTTTCTCGCGTGCGATTGCATTTCTCGATCTTGAAACAAAACGCCGCCCGGTTTCCCAGGCGGCGTCGCTATGGCAAGGGTTACATGCTGCTATCGATCAGCAACCTCGTCCTCAAGCATTTCTTGAACGAGCATGCCGGTACGGACGCCCTCAAGATACCACTCACCACGTTCGGTGAGGCAAATGCCATTTGCAAGCTGACCGCCGTCGTCGCTATAACGCGAGACGACATCAATCATACCTTCGGAATCCAAGCGATCGATTGCGGCGCGGGCACGATACGGCGAAACCCCCACGCGCTCGGCAAGCGTTTTGCGCGAGAAACCATACGGCCCGCCATTGTCTTCGGTTTGCTGGTCGATCTCCATCAACACCAGCACCTCGACACGCTTCATATCGTTGACACTCGCACGACCCTTGCCCGCCATAGCAGCCTCCTCAAACCGAGCACGAGCATCTAACGCGCCGTGCGCGACCGACACACCTCACGATGGCAGGTAATATCCATCATGCGGCATCCCGCTAAGGATGAAACAGTTACGGTTATTGTATACCGCTCAAATTGTTTCTAGGCAGGTAAACAGCTATTTTTCGCCGAAATAGACGCTTTATTGATCAAAAAGCCGTACCGGGCGCTAACCCGATACGGCCAAAATGCAATGCAATTACCGCGGTGCTTCAAACTTAGCGATGGAAGAAACCGCGGCGCTCAAACTTGGGCTCGCAGCACACGTTGATGCCCAACTTGCGCAGTACCGTCTCGTCCGTCGGCGAGATAATCACGCTAAAGAAGGCATCGCAACCGCGCAGCTGCTCCAGGCCCGAAAGGACACGAGCGGCCGTCTCGCTCGTAGCCGAGGTGATCGACAGCGCCATAAGCGTCTCGTCGGTGTGGAGGCGCGGGTTTTTGCTGCCCAGGAAATGCGTCTTGAGCTTGCTGATGGGCTCGATCGCCTCGTCGCTGATGACCTCGAGCTCAAGGTCGACGCCCGAGACATGCTTGAGGGCGTTCATGATCAGCGAACTCGCAGCGCCCAAACGCGTTGAGGTTTTACCGGTCACAACGGAACCGTCCGGCATGACCATGGCGCCCACGGGACCGCCCGTCAGCTGCTCCCTAGTAAGGGCGGCCGAGCGTGCCGGCGAATAGTTCTTATCGATGCCGGCCTTCTTCATAATAATCTTGAGACGATCGACTTGCTCATCGCCCACGCCGGTACGGCGCACATTTTCGACCGCGGTAAAGTAGCGGCGGACGATCTCCATCTTGGAAGCGTCGCGGCAGGCATCGTCATCGGTGATGGCAAAGCCGACCATATTGACGCCCATGTCCGTGGGGCTCTGGTAGGGGCTCTTGCCCAGGATCTTTTCCATCAGGGCACGGACCACCGGGAAGGCCTCGACGTCGCGGTTGTAGTTGACCGTGGTCTTGTTGTAGGCCTCAAGGTGGAAGGAATCGATGATGTTGGCATCGTCGAGGTCCGCCGTGGCGGCCTCGTAGGCAATATTGACCGGATGCGTCAGAGGAAGATTCCAGACCGGGAAGGTCTCAAACTTGGCATAGCCGGCGGCAGTGCCGTGCTTATGCTCGTGATACAGCTGCGAGAGGCAAGTGGCGAGCTTGCCCGAGCCAGGGCCGGGCGCCGTCACGACAACGAGCGGACGCGTGGTCTCGACGAACTCGTTCTTGCCGTAGCCTTCGTCAGAAACGATCAGATCGACGTCGTGCGGATAGCCCTCAATGGGATAGTGCAGCTTGGCGGGAATGCCGAGTGCATTCAGACGATTGCGGAAGACGTCGGCAGCGGGCTGACCGGCATACTGCGTGATAACCACGGCCGCGACAGCAAAACCGTTGCCGCGGAACAGGTCGACCAGGCGCAAGACGTCCTCGTCATAGGTAATGCCAAGGTCACCACGAGCCTTGTTTTTCTCGATGTGGTTCGCGTTGATCGCGATGATAACCTCGACATCGTCGGCGATGCTTTTGAGCATGCGGAACTTGCTGTCCGGCTCAAAACCCGGTAGCACGCGGCTGGCATGATAGTCATCGAACAGCTTGCCGCCAAACTCCAAATACAGCTTGCCGCCAAACTGCGAGATGCGCTCCTTAATGTGAGCAGCCTGCAGCTCGATATACTTCGCGTTGTCGAAACCCTGGCGCATGTATGGCTCCCGTCCCGTTTCGTAAATTAAGTTCCTACGCGATTATAACGGAGCCTGCCCTCCCCGATGCCCAGGCCATCAACAGGCACCAACCAAACACGCCCACCGCAACCGCCGGGGACCCGGGGTGGCTCATTTGGAACGGGAAACAAGGCACTCAGCACCAACGATGAAAACGTCGCAGGTTGAGCATAAGCCAGCGAAAGCCCGCCAGAGTAGGCAAAGCGCCCCTGCACCAACAATGGAAAGCGCCGCAGGCAGAGGACGGACAGACACTATGACCCAATCCGAGGGCACTGAAAAGATAGGAGCCCCCGCTCGTGACCGCGGGTCGGGGCTGCGACAATGATGCTGAAGTGCCATAGGCGCAGCCGCGCCGCAACGAGGTTGGGAGGCTCCCATGCCAAAGTATTCTACCGCGTTCGGGATGGACGTCCACCTGAGGTCGACCACCGTCTGCGCCCTCGACGCGGACACCGGCGAGGCCGTGGCGAGGAGGTTCCCCGGCAACCCCTGGGGCGAGATCGCCGGGTGGATGGACGGGTTCCCCGGGCCGTCGCTCGCGGCCTACGAGAGCGGCTACCTCGGCTTCGCCCCGCAAAGGGAGCTCGCCGGGCTCGGCGTCGAGTGCGTCGTCGCCGCGGTCTCGAAGATCCCCAGGTCGGCCGCCGACTCGGCCTCCAAGAACGACAGGAACGACGCCGCCAGGATGGCCAAGGCGATACTCGCCCACGACATCTCCCCCGTATGGGTCCCCTCCCCCGAGGTCGAGGGCATCAGGGACCTCGCCGGCGCCTACGACGGGGCGACCGCGCGCCTGGCGACCGCCAAGCAGCGGCTGCTCGCCTTCCTCGCAAAGCGAGGGTTCGCCTACGGCGGCACCACGCCCGCCGGCAACCCGAGGAAGTACTGGACCTACGACTTCCTGAGGTGGCTCGACAAGGTCAGGCCGGAGGACGATGGCGGGGTCCGGACGCTCGCCGCCCTGAGGAACGAGGTCGAGGCCGCGGCGGAGGCCCGGGCGGACCTGCTCTCCGAGTACAGGGCAGCCGTGGATGCCAGCCCGATCGCCGCGGAGGTGGCCGCCCTCCAGTCGATCAAGGGCTGCGCCTTCGCGCTGGCCGCAGCCTTCTCGGCCGAGGTCGGCGACTTCACGAGGTTCCGTTCCGGAAGGCAGGTCACGGCCTATTTCGGCCTCGCGCCGAGTCAGAGGTCGAGCGGCGACTCCGTGCGGCTCGGAGGCATCAGCGGTGCGGGCAACGCGCTCGTGAGGAAGCTGACCGTCGAGGGCTCATGGTGCTACGCCGCGGCACGGCACTGTTAGCGTCAATCTATTTTTCACCAGTTTCGCTAAACAGGCGCGCCGTTCGCGCAAAGGCGGTTTCACCGGTTGCGCTAACGTATTTTCACCGATTCCGGTCACGGCTTGACGGGGCCGTCCCTCGGCAGGTCCTTCAGCCTGTAGGACCTGCCGGTTATCTTGACCAGGTGGCAGTGGTGGCACACCCTGTCCGCGATCGCGCTCGCCGCCACGTCGTCCCCGAACACCCTGCCCCAGCCGCTGATCCCCACGTTGGTGGTGATGATCGTCGAGCGCTGCTCGTAGCGCGTCGATATCAGCTGGAACAGCAGGTCCGCGCCCGCGCTGCCGACGTCGAGGTAGCCGAGCTCGTCGATGATCAGCAGCCTCGAGTGGGCGTAGTACTTGAGCCTCTTCTTGAGGATTCCGCGCGACGAGGCGTCCTCCAGGTCCTCGACGAGCCGGGCGCAGTCCACGAACCTGACCTCGCGCCCCGCCCTGACGGCCTCGATGCCCAGCGCGACGGCGAGGTGCGTCTTGCCCACGCCGGGGCTCCCCACGAGCAGGACGTTCTCGGCCCGCTCGACGAACCTCAGGGTCGCGAGCTCCTCGATCTCTGCGCGCGGGACCGACGGCTGGAAGTCCCAGTCGAAGTCCGCCAGCCCCTTGACGTAGGGGAACCCCGACGACCGAATGCGCTGGTTGGTGATCCTGACCTCCCGGGCGGCGACCTCGACGCGCGTCATCTCCTCGAAGGCGGAGGCGAAGCCCCGCTCGCCCGCGGCGACCATCCTCACGTAGTCGGGCAGGGACGCCGCCATCTCGTGCAGCCCGAGCGCGGAGAGGTTCGCCTGCGCCCTGATCGAGGGGCTGCCCTCCGCGACGGCGCCCATCACGCCCCTCCGAGCGAGTCGAGCAGCGCGAGGTTGGCGCGCGCGGCCTCGGCGATGTCCGCGTCGGCCAGGCCCCGCTTCCCCTCGAGGGCCTGCCCATAGTGGTCGGGGTCGTAGTTGATGGGCCTCGACGGCCCGGACGCGGCGTCGTGGACGGCGACCTCCTCGCCGGCCATCCTCACAACGACCTGGCCGCCGGGCATCGCTATGACGCTCACGCGCCGGCCGATGCAGCGCCTGGGCACGGACCACTCCCTGCCGGCGGCCCTGACGAGCATGGTCGGCGGGACGGTCTGGACGCTCACGTCGCCCACCATCGACTCGAGGAGCCGGAGGTTCCCGATGGGCCGCAGGCTCTCCTTCTCCCGCATGAACAGCGCGTCGGGCGGCAGGCCGGTGGTGCGGTTCGGCTCCGAGTTGGCCTGGGCCTCGACCCGGGCCACCGCCTCGGCGAGGCCGCTCCACCCGGTGAACTCGCCGCCGTAGGCGAGCAGGCGGTTCAGGAAGCGGTTGGCCGACTCGTCCTTGCCCTTGGTCTGCGGCGAGCGCGGCGCGCAGAGTCTGAGCTCGAAGCTGTTAGCGTCAATATATTTTTCACCATTTTCACCAACGTATTTTCGCCAATCG
>DXZW01000043.1 GCA_019419455.1 Collinsella sp.
CCCGCGACCCCAACCTTGGCAAGGTTGTGCTCTACCAACTGAGCCATGTCCGCTTGCGGGTTATTAATTTACGCGAGTTGTCCAAAAGACGCAAGTACTTTTTTCAAAAAACTTGTCTGCCGCATGTTCTTAGTAGCTAAACGCGCTAAAGCGATTGGCTAGGCACACGATTCCAGCGCTCCGCTAAACAGCTTCACCATCTGTACGCGCGTGCCGGCGCCGTCCGTACGACGAGCAACCTCCACGTTATCGACGAGCATACGCATAAGCTTGATGCCACGGCCGCGCTCCTCGGATGCGACCGGCTCGCTCGTTTCATCGATAGAATAGCCGGCACCTCGATCAAGCACCTCAACCACAACGCGATCGCCATAGGCCTGAACCGTCAGGACGCACCCGATACCGCCCGCATGGTCATAGGCATTACCCAGCGCCTCCCCCGACGCCAATGCGACATCGTAGCGCTCGTCACGGCGCAACGGAAGCGATTCAAGGAGTTCGGCGATGCGATGTCGGTAGTATGGAAGATTCTCGATACCCTGACGGACCTCGACGCTCTTACTCCAGCGAGGCAGCTCCCCCACCGGAATGGCGGGAATAGACTCCCGTGCCGGCCCCGCGACATGAAGGATATCGACAAGACGAGCAATCTCCAAAAAGCGAACAACTTCACCCGATGCATTGACGAGCGAAAGCAGGCCTTCTCGCCTCATGAGCTCACGAGCGCGCGTAAGCAGGAATGCCAAGCCCGTCGAATCGATAAAGCTAACAGCCTGACAGTTGATGACAACACGACGCACGCCGCGGCCAATCAAAGCATCCAACCGCCGACGCAGCGCAGGCACCGTGGCGATGTCGATATCGCCTGGTGGCGTCAAAACCGCTATGTCATTCCACTCATTCATACGACCATGGTTCCCCAAAAAAGCCCACTCGATGCATTCGTTTCCCCAACCGTACGGATTCAGCCCGCCCAGCGTCGTCTATGAACGACCCCGTAAAAACTCAAGGGACACCAATGCAATGTCATCGTCCAGCGCCGATTCGGTAAATCGGTCAAGCTCGCCCAAGACCTTGCCGCAAATGCCCGACACGCCCTCCCCCGAAACAGAAAGCAGAAGGTCGCGCAAGCGCTGCTCGCCAAAGAACGCTCCGGTGCGGTCGCGGGCCTCAATCGTTCCGTCCGTATACATGAAGAGCATGTCGCCGGGAGCGAACGTAAACACGCCTGTCTCGTACACCATGCTCTCAAAGGCACCGATTACGCCCGATTGGCATCCAAGCAGCTCGACCTCTCCCCCACGGGCCTCGCCGCCACCCAGCGGCATCGACTCTGGCCTAATGACCATGGTCGGAGGATGGCCCGCCGAACAATACGTTGCGCGTCCGGCTTTAAGGTCAATCTTGGCGATAAAGGCCGTCACGAACGTCTCGACCCTCGAAAAGCCCATGAGCATGCTGTTAAGGGAGCGTGCCATGCGGGCCGGGCCAGCGCCCTCCCAGGCATATGCCGTCAGGGCCGTCTTGACGAGCGCGGACATCGATGCGGCCTCAATGCCTTTGCCAGACACATCACCCAAAATCATGACGGCGCAGTCGTCGGGAAGTCGGATGAGCGTATAGAAATCGCCGCCGACCAACGCCGAGTTCGTGGCCGACAGGTACACCGAATCGGTTGCGATACCCGGAACATCCCCCAGGGAATTTCTCATGCCGATCTGGAGGGTCTGAGCGATATGGCGCTCCTCGCGCTTTTGAGATTCGCCTTCGTAGATCAGTTCAAAGTCATGCGCCAAGTGCACCAAGTAGTCATATTCAAGGTCATCAATCGGCTCTTGGCTACCATCACGAAGCAGCAGCGCGCGCGTCGTCGGGCTCTTCGCAACAGAAGCAGGAACAATCGCGTCGTTACTGTGCTTGCCATCACCCTCAGAGCGCGGGCGCCCCGCCTCGATGCCGGAGTCGACGTAGAGACCTTGACAAGGCAGACCATGCGCCCTAAGCCAGCCTCCCATAGGCATCGATTCGTCAACGCGAGTTATACGGACGTGTTTAAGGTCCTCGGCACTCGTACCGCCCAAAACAGATGCCTCAAAGCCATCAGGGCCAGCCCCCAGACGTGCCGCTGGCGCCGTCGTGGAAAAGAAAAGCTTCTCAGGGTCGTCCGGCAAGGCAACGCGACTGCCGCCTTCAAAATCTATGACGTAGGAATCCAGACTGGCGTCATACTCAACAGGGCAAAAATGGCAGTTGAGCATATTGCAGATCTCGGACGATACCGCCTGGGTAGCCGCGGCAGAATCGTCTAGAAAGGTAAACAACTCATCACGCAAGACATTGAGCGAGCGGCCAAGCTCGGCCGTGCGACGGGAGCGAAGGCTCGATGCCATGCCGACCAGCTGGATAGACAGGTAATCGCAAATGACCTCGAGCACATTAACGTCATAGGCAAGCGGTGCCTGAGGGCGTTTCCAACCAACTTCCAGCACGCCAAGGATCTGCGTACCGTAAAAAACGGGAAGACAGATCTCGCTGCGGTACGGAGGCATATCCTGCATACGCAACAGGTGCTTAGAACGATTGTCCAGGTCCATAAACATACCGGAGGCGGCCTTATCACCCTTAAGGTCCTGTTGAATCGACAAGCGACAGGCACGCGACTCACGAAGAACATACGTCGGAATGCCAGCGCCATACGGCAAAAACTCAGGCAGGTAGCTGTCGTACAGCTCCTTGGAAACACCGCGAAGTTTAAAACCGCCGCTCTCAGAAAAATAGATAGCAGCACCCGAAGCATCGAGCGTTCCTACAAGCTGGTTCAAAACGGTATCAAGTAGGCTGGGCAGCTCATCGGAGCCCACGGTACTCATAATGACCGAGAGCGTGCCAGAGAGGCGCTTGTTAGCCACTCTAAGCTCCGAAAGAGCACGCTTGAGCTGACGGTCGTGCGAATACTGTTCTTCGATGCTATGGAGCGCCACCAGGACACGTGGCGCGCGGCGCCCAAAGATGCGTGGAGGCGTTACGGAGCCCGCACGAACCAAGACGGGGATAAAGGAGCCGTCGCTCAGCTTGAGCATCAGTTCGTTCTCGGAGCCATCAGTTTCAAATGGCAGACGATGTTCCGTCGCACGTTCAAAAGCGGACGAGTACAGGACGTCTTTAACATCTCCACCAATGACGTCGGCGCGTTCCTCGCACATCAAACCAAGTAAGCGATTATTCACATGCAGAATGGTTCCGTCGAGCTCGCAGATGATGACAGCATCGCTCGTGATCTCGACTAGTTGGGCAACGTCTGCCCACTCGTTGTGTTCAAGCGTTTCCATCGTGGACCCCGCCGTCTATCGGTAACAAAAAAGCCTCCGAAGAGGCTTCTCAAATGCGATGGTGTCGGAGGCGGGACTTGAACCCGCATGACCAAAAAGCGGTCACTAGCACCTCAAGCTAGCGCGTCTGCCAATTCCGCCACTCCGACATGCTATGTTGTTGATTCACGGCTCGTTTTGTTGGACCCGCGCGTTCAACGAGGAAGATAATAACCTATGATTCGAGAACTGTGCAAGCACTTTTTTCAAAAAAGTTTACGAATTTGTAAATGCGCAGGTAGATCCGTGTGTCCGGCCCCGAATCGGTGTTGCCTCCCGGCGCGTCCTCGGGCATGAGCGATATTTTGCTGCGCACTTCGTGCTGCAAAATATCGCTCCCCCTGCGGAATGCGCCGGGAGGCAACACCGATTCGGGGCCTGCAAATACGTACTTCAGGCACAGTTCTCAAACATGTTCTGAGGGCTGATATAAATTTAGTGGCTCGGCCTTGCCGAGCCCTTATATAAGGAGGCCGGAGCTAAAGCTCCGGCCTCACTCAATTTCTTATTAGATAAAGTGAGCGATCGAGGAATCGCACTCCCCTGCCGAGTTACCGCAGGGCCCGCCCTGGCGTTACTTTTCAGAACATCCCGCAGGACGCAAGAAACCCCCGCCGCACGAAGTGCGCAGCGGGGGTTTCTTGCATGTCCGAGGACGTTCTGAAAAGTAACGCCAGGGCGGGCCCGGACAAACAACCGACTACAGGTCGATGTGCGATTCCTTGATCGGGAACGGCTCCGCGAAGTGGCAGGCACAGCAGTGGCCCGGAGCGACTTCCTTAAACTCAGGCAGCTTCTCGGAGCAGATGCCCTGAGCGATCGGGCAGCGCGTGTGGAAACGGCAACCGGTCGGCGGATCCAGCGGCGACGGCGGATCGCCAGCGAGGATGATGCGCTTGCGGGTCTTCTGGATATCAGGATCGGGAACCGGCACGGCAGACAGCAGCGACTGCGTGTACGGATGGTGAGGCTCGCTGTAGAGCGTCTTCCAGTCCGAAACCTCAACCATCTTACCCAGATACATAACGGCAACGCGATCGGAAATGTGCTGCACGACGGACAGGTCGTGAGCGATAAACAGATATGCGGTACCGAACTTGTCCTGGAGCTCCTTAAGAAGGTTCAGAACCTGGGCCTGAATGGATACGTCAAGTGCAGAGACAGGCTCGTCGCAGATAATCAGCTTGGGCTTCAGAGCGAACGCGCGGGCGATGCCGACACGCTGGCGCTGGCCGCCCGAGAACTCGTGCGGATAACGGTTGATGTGCTCGGGATTCAGACCGACGACGTCCAGCAGCTCGCGGACGCGCTCGATACGCTCCTCCTTGGTACCCACGCCATGAATGGTCATGGGCTCGGAGACGATCTCGCCGATGGTCATACGGGGATTGAGCGAAGCATAGGGATCCTGGAAGATGAACTGCATCTCGCGACGCATGTCCTTGATCTCATGCTTGCTCATCTCGGCAACATCTTTACCCTGGAAAAACACCTTACCGGCGGTCGGCTTGGTCAGGCGCATGATGGTGCGACCCGTCGTGGACTTACCGCAACCAGACTCACCAACCAGACCAAAGGTCTCGCCCGGATAAATCTCGAACGAAATGTCATTCACAGCAGAGACGACACGCTTGGAGAAGCGCTTGGCGAACATGCCGGACTCAGCGGGAAACTCCTTAGAGAGGTGCTCGACCTTCAGCAGCGGAGTACGCTCGTTGGTATCTGCCATTACGCCTCGCCTCCCTTCTTGGAATCCTTGCGCGTACGGGACGTCTCAGGAGCGTTCTTGAGGAACTCGGGGTCACCGGAGTAGTGGCACGCAGAGTAATGACCAGACTCGGTGACAACGCGCTCGGGGCGCTGCTTGCGGCACTTATCGGTCGCATAGGGACAACGAGGCGAGAACACGCAGCCCTCGGGCAGGTTCATGAGCGAAGGCGGGTTGCCGTGAATCGGCGTAAGCGGCTTCTTCTCTTCGATGGCCTGCTCCGGGATGGAGCGGATAAGGCCCCAGGTGTAGGGGTGGCGGCTCTCGTAGAAGATTTCCTCAGCAGTACCGAACTCGACGGGACGGCCGGCGTACATAACCATGATCTTGTCGGCCATGTCGGCGACGACGCCCAGGTCATGGGTAATCATGATGATGGCGTTGCCGTTCTTCTCCTGCATTTCCTGCATGAGCTCGATAATCTGAGCCTGAATGGTAACGTCCAGAGCCGTCGTGGGCTCGTCGGCAATCAGAATATCGGGATCGCAGGCAAGAGCCATAGCAATCATGACACGCTGACGCATACCGCCCGAGAACTGGTGCGGATACTCATTGACGCGCTTCTCGGGCTCGGGGATACCCACGAGGTCCAAAAGCTCGGTAGCGCGCTTGAGTGCCTCCTGCTTGGAGTAGCCACGGTGCAGACGAAGGCCCTCGCCCACCTGCTTGCCGATCTTATAGACCGGGTTCAAGGAGGTCATAGGATCCTGGAAGATCATCGCGATATCGTTACCGCGAATGTGCTGCATCTCTTCCTCGGTCATTTCGAGGATAGAACGACCGCGATAGCGAACGTCGCCGCCCTCAATCTTTCCCGGAGGCATCGAGATGAGGCCCATGATGGTCATGGCGGTCACGGACTTACCGGAGCCGGACTCACCGACGACACCCAGGGTCTCGCCGCGATCGAGCGTGTAGGACACACCGTCGACAGCGCGAACGACGCCGTCCTCGGTATGGAAATACATCTTAAGGTCATCGACCTCGAGCAGATGCTGGCCCTCGGGAACCGGCTGGTCCTTCAGGTCCACATAGTTCTTGTTCTTCTTCATCCTTATGCGTCCTTCATCTTGACGTCGAGGGCGTCGCGCAAACCGTCACCCAGCAGGGTGAAGGCGAGCACCGTCGAGAGAATTGCCAGACCGGGCATGATCATCATCCAGGGAGCAGTCAGCAGATACTGCTGACCGTCCTGAATCATGGAGCCCCACGAAGGCGTAGGCGGAATAACGCCCATGCCGAGGAAGGACAGAGCAGACTCGGTCAGGATGGCGCCACCAATGTTCATGGTTGCGTAGACCACGATGGAGGCGACGGAGTTCGGGAAGATGTGACGCACGACGATACGAGCATCAGATGCACCCATCGCGCGCGCAGCATCAACATAGTCGTTTTCCTTGACGGTCAAGATCGCAGAGCGGAAGACGCGCGCAATCGAAGGCCAGCCGAGAATACCGATGGCGATAAAGACGTTCTGAAGACCGCGGCCGATAACGGCGATCATGGCGACAACGAACAGCACGTACGGGAACGCCAGGAAGATGTCCGCACAGCGCATGATGATCGTATCCCAGATGCCGCCGTAGAAACCGGCCAGAGCACCCATGACCAGACCGATCAGCGTGGAAATCGCGGTGGCCATAATTCCGACAGACAGCGAAACGCGCGCACCGTAGATAACGCGGACGAGAATGTCACGACCAAGGGCGTCGGTGCCAAACGGGTGCTCTGCACACGGAGCCAGCAGCGACGTCTCGGCCATGGTGGTCGAGTCGGAAGCCGTCGGAGAACCGAGCCAGGGCTTAGCCCACAGATCTGCGGTCAGGGCAACCACAACGACGATGATGATCCAACAGACACCGATAACGGCGAGTTTGTTCTTACGAAGACGCTTAAAAGCGTCGCCCCACAGCGTGCGGGACTTCACGGGAGCAGATGCGGCCTTGGTGGCGGTAGCCTGCTCCTGAGACTGAGAATCAGTTTCCTGCATGAGACGTACCTCCCTTAGGCCTTATCCGACGGACCGCCAAGGCGGATGCGCGGGTCGAGGAATGCATAGCTAATGTCGACGAGCAGGTTGATCACCATGACGACGACAACGATGAGCGTAACGCCGCCCATAACGATGGGCCAGTCACGCATGCTAATGGCGCGATAGACCTCATAGCCGATACCGGGCCAGTTAAAGACCGTCTCGGTCAGGATGGCGCCCGAAAGCATGCCGCCAAAGTCGACACCAATATAGGTAACGACGGGGATGAGTGCATTCTTAAGCGCATGCTTGACGATGATCGCGCGATTGGAGAGACCCTTGGCCTTTGCCGTACGGATGTAATCCTGGTTCATGACGTCAAGCAGCTGCGAGCGCATAATGCGGGCGGCGTAAGCGGTCGAAACCGAAGCCAGCGTAATGGTCGGAAGCACATAGTGCATCCAATCCTGATACTGAGAGCTGGAACCGCCGGCACCCGAGATCGGCATGGAGATTGCACCGCCCGTGGCGTCCTTGAGGATGACGCCAAAGAACAGCTGCAGCAACATACCGAGCCAGAAGGCCGGGACCGCAACGAGGATCGACGTGGTGAGCGTTACCAAAATATCCCAGAAGGAATAACGCTTTACCGCCGAAATGATACCCGCACCGATACCCATGATTGCCTCGAGCACGATGGCGCACGCGGCAAGTTTGATCGTATACGGATACTTCTGGGCAAAGATATCCGTAACCGGCAGCTTGCGCTGATACGAATTGCCCAGATCGCCATGAAGCAGGCCGTTCATGTAATACAAGTAACGGTCCACGAGCGACGTTTGAACGGGATCGCCGTTCTCGTCAAGGATCGCGTTGCCGTCCTCGTCCGACTGGACCAGGTGATAGCGGACGCGAAGCTGAAGCTCCACCTCGGGGGACAGAGCCTTGTCTCCACCGATCAGCTTGATCGGATCTCCCGGCACGATATTCTGGAGGGCGAACAGAATCAGCGTAACGCCCAAAAACACCGGGATGAACTGAAGCACACGTTTAACGATGTACTTACCCATACCACTCCCCTATCTAGGGATTAACCTAAATGGGATGCCGATCGCCAGACCGGCATCCCAAAATTACCATCAGCCAGTTTACCCCAGGTTAGGGAGAACTGTATGTTTCCCATGAGGTCTACGTAAATACTTGACCCTCACGGAAGCTGCAAACTCTTAGGCGAGCTCAGCGGTACCCAGCTCGGCATGCTTCTGCGGATCGACATAGAGGTGCTTGATGCGATCGGAGCCGACGATGGTGTGCGTGTAGAACATCACCGGGATGACCGGGCAGTCGGCAGCGACCATTGCATCGGCCTCCTGCATCTTAGCGACGCGCTCCTCGTCGTCAACAATAGTACGAGCCTCGTCGACCTTGGCGTCGAACTCGGGGTTGCTGTAACCAGAGCGGTTGTCGCCACCAAGGGAGTCGGAGTGGAACAGCGGATACAGGAAGTTGTCCATGATCGGGTAGTCGGCAATCCAACCCAGACGACCGAACTGATAGTTAAAGTTCTGATACTGCTCGAGCAGGGCAGACCACTCGGGGGTATCGGAGACAGCGGTAACGCCAACCTTGGCGAGGTCGCCGATGATGGACTCCATGATCTCCTTGTGACCGCCGTCCTGGTTGTAGGAAAGGGTCACGCTAATGCCACGATCCCCGTTAGCGCCAGCGGGAGCAACCTTGTCGAGGTACTCGTTAGCCTTGTCGACATCGTAGGCGCAGAACTCCCATGCGCCCTCCTTGTAGCCATCAATGCCCGGAGGAACAATGCCGTCGGCAGGGGTACGGGTGCCCTTGAAGATGGTCTTGCAGATGGCCTCACGGTTGATGGCCAGGGAGATGCCCCTACGCAGGTCGGCGTTGTTGAACGGCTCGGCCGTGGTGTTGCAGGTCAGATAGTACGTGGAAGGCTCGGCGCCGAGCAGCATGCGCTCGCCGTCACCCATGGTGTAGCCGTCCTTGGACACGCCGCGATCCTTCTTGGCGGCATCGATCTGAGCAACGGGAACGTCGCAGACATCGAGGTTACCGGCCTGGAACTCCTTGTAAGCAGTCTCCATGTCCTTGATGACCTGGAAGTGGATGCCATCGATCTTGGCCTTGTCGCCATAGTAATCGTCGAACTTCTTGAGGTTGATCTCCTGACCATCCTCCCACTTGCCGTCCATCATGAACGGGCCGTTACCGACCGGTGCAAGATAGAAGCTCTTGACATCGGACTCGGCGCACTCGGGAACCGGGGCCAGAGCCGGGTGAGAGGCGACGAAGGGGAAGTCGGCGTAAGCGGAAGACAGCTTGACGACGAGGGTCTCATCGTCGGGGCAAGTAACACCGCTGAGCTCGGTAGCGTTACCGGCAAGCAGGTCGTCATAGCCCTCGACCATAGAAAGGTGATAGGAGACCTCGGAAGGGCCGTACTCGGTAGCGATGGCCGATTTGGTGTTGACCAGACGCTCCCAACCGAGCTTGAAGGACTTGGAGGTAACGTCGTCACCGTTGTGGAACTTGGCCTTCTTGATCTTGAAGGTGAACTCGGTGGCGTCGTCGTTGGCCTCAAAGGACTCGCAAGCCAGCGGAACGATCTCGCCCTTCTCGGCGTCATAAGAGGTCAGAGCATCAAAGAGCTGATACTCGACCTGAGTGCCCTGGTCCTCCTGGACGTTATAGGGGTCGATGCAGACCGGGTTGTTGATGTAGAAGTTCAGCGTCGAACCGGACTCAGAACCGGAAGCGTCGCCGCCCTTCTTGCCGCATGCGGCAAGAAAAGCCATGGAGCTCGCAGCAAGGGTACCGCCGACAAAGGCGCGACGACCCATAACGGGCTGGTGGAACATAGAATCAGCCATGCCATCCTCCTTATGAGATAGGACAAAGTAAGTTCGGTCGGGCAACGTCAAGACAGCCCAATCGAACCATTCAAACGCGGTCCGCCGTTTTGGCTGGTTATACAAAGCGGACCAACGTATTGCAATACAGTAGCGCATTTTATGCACGATTTGGGGCTAATTCCGGTTAACGGTCGAGATTTTCTTTAGTTGGGCGAAGTATATGAGGATATTTTGACTCTGTTACAAATATGTAAACAAAAAGGGCCCCGCACATGCGAGACCCTTTACAAACGTATAAGCGCCGATGCTTAGTAGCCGACGATACCCTGCGGGAAGAAGAACATGCACAGCACGACGCACACGGCAAACACGACAGCCATGATGACGGTCAGGCGGTCAAGGTTCTGCTCCATAACGCCCGTGGCAGAGCTGGAGTTATACAGCGAGCTGGCAATCATATCCGAAACGCCGGTACCCTTACCGGAATGCATCAGGACGAGAATCGTCAGCGCCACGGCAGAAACAGCCCAAACGACAAACAGAAGAATCTGGAACGGACCCATAGATAAGCTCCTTAATAGAACAATTCAAACTCCAGTACTGTACCACAATCCCCCGCTCTCCCCTACCTGCCACTCAAGGACGGGGTGGAAATGGCAGAAATACCAAAAAGGGGGTTGTCCGGTTGTGGACAACCCCCTTGCTAGAAAACGGTATTTGTTTTCTATTAGGCCTCGGTAGCGAGCACGCGGCCCGTCATCTCGGCGGAAGGCTCAATACCAGCCATGGTGAGCATGGTCGGAGCGATATCGGAAAGACGGCCGTCCTCGATACCGGTGAGCTTGGCCTTCTCATCAACGATGATGAACGGCACGCGGTTGGTGGTGTGAGCCGTAAACGGATGCTTGGAACCGTCGGAAGCAACGTCAAACATGTGATCGGCGTTGCCGTGGTCGGCGGTAATCAGTGCAAAGCCGCCCTTGGCGAGAATCGCCGGGACAACCTTGGACAGGGCATCGTCAACAGCCTCAACGGCCTTAACGGCAGCGTCGAAGACACCGGTGTGACCAACCATGTCGCAGTTCGCGAAGTTCACGATGTAGAAATCAGCGCGATCCTCGTTGATGGCGGCGACGAGCTTCTCGGTAACCTCGGGAGCGCTCATCTCGGGCTGCAGATCGTAGGTAGCAACCTTGGGGGAAGCGACGAGCACGCGCTCCTCGCCCTCCTTGGGCTCCTCGATGCCACCGTTGAGGAAGAACGTCACGTGGGCGTACTTCTCGGTCTCGGCAGTGTGCAGCTGCTTCAGGCCATTGGCGGCGATAACGTCGGCCAGGACGTTCTCGGGGAACGTCTTGGGGAAGGCGACCTCGACGTCAAACGTCGGATCATACTCGGTCATCGTCACAAAGTGCGAAAGCTTGATCTGCTCGCGCTCAAAGCCGTCGAACTCCTTGTCCGTGAACACGCGGGTCATCTGACGAGCGCGGTCGGGACGGAAGTTGAAGAAGATGGCCGCGTCGCCCTCGTGAATGCCCTCGTTGTGGGCAGCGAAGGGCTCGACGAACTCGTCGCCGCGCGGGTCCTTCTCGTAGTAGGCCTTGATACCGGCAACGGGGTCGGTATCAGCATCGGACGCGTTGACCATGACGTCGTAGGCGCGCTGGATGCGCTCCCAACGATTATCGCGGTCCATGGCCCAATAACGGCCCGAGACGGTGGCAACGCGAGCGTCGCAACCGGTCTCCTCGGAGATCTTAGCCAGGAAGGCGCAGAACTCACTCATGTAACCGGCACCGGACTGCGGGTCAACGTCGCGGCCATCCATGAAGGCGTGGACGCGAACGGTCTTGACACCATGCTCGGCAGCCATCTTGACCAGAGCCTCGACGTGGTTCATGTGAGAATGAACACCGCCAGGGCTCATAAGGCCCATGAGGTGAAGGGTCTTGCCGTCAGCCTTGACGTCGTCCATGGCCTTGACGAAAACCTCGTTCTTGGCGATGGAGCCGTCCTTGATGGCATTGTTGATGCGCGAAAGTTCCTGGAACACGATGCGGCCGGCACCGATGTTGAGGTGACCCACCTCGGAGTTGCCCATCTGGCCATCGGGAAGACCCACGTCCTCGCCCGAAGCGCCGAGCGTGGTGTGGGGGTACTTCTCGTACAGGCTATCGAGGAAGGGCGTCTTGGCAGCGGCGACGGCGTTCTCGCCATCGGCCGGAGCCAGGCCGCAACCATCCATGATGATCAGGAGTGCAGGAAGATGACGCTGTGCCATATGTCCTACTCGCCTGCCTTGACGACCATAGAGGCGAAGTCGGCAGCCTTGAGCGAAGCGCCGCCCACGAGGGCGCCGTCAACGTCGGGCTTGGCGACGAGCTCGGCAATGTTGCCGGGCTTGGCAGAGCCACCATAGAGAACGCGGATGCCGTTAGCGAGCTCCTCGCCGAACATCTCCTTGAGGGTCTCACGGATAGCGCCGCAGACCTCCTGAGCGTCCTCGGCGGTAGCGGTCTTGCCGGTGCCGATGGCCCAGATGGGCTCGTAGGCGACGACGACCTGCTTGGGGCAGGTGATCTCAAGACCAGCAAGGCCAGCCTTGACCTGGTTCACGACGTGCTCGACATAGGTGCCAGCCTCGCGGACCTCGAGGGACTCACCGCAGCAGAAGACGGGAACAAGACCGGAGGCAACGAGGGCCTTGGCCTTCTTGTTCTGATCCTCGTCGGTCTCGTGGAAGTAATCACGACGCTCGGAGTGACCGATGATGCAGTAGGTGCAGCCAGCGGACTTGAGCATGTCGCAAGAGGACTCACCGGTAAAGGCACCCTTGGCCTCCCAGTACACGTTCTGTGCACCGAGGGCGATGGGGGCAGCCTGGATGCGGTCATGAACCGTGGTGATGTCGATGGTCGGAGGGCAGACGAGCACCTCGACGCCAGCCGGAACCTCGGGCAGAGCCTGGGCCAGCTCGTCGGCGAGCTTGGCAGCCTCGACGACGTCGTTGTTCATCTTCCAGTTACCAGCGATAAGAAGGGTGCGATTAGGCATCGAGAAGCGCCTCCACTCCGGGCAGGGCCTTACCCTCGACGAGCTCCATGGAAGCGCCACCACCGGTGGAGATCCAGCTCATCTTGTCGGCCAGGTTAAACTTGTTGACAGCTGCGACAGAGTCGCCGCCGCCGATGATCGAGGTGCAGTCGGCCTCGGCGACAGCCTCGGCGATAGCCTGGGTGCCGTGAGCGAAGTTATCGAACTCGAAGACGCCCATGGGGCCATTCCAGAACACGGTCTTGGCGCCCTTGACGGCCTCAGCGTAGAGCTCCTCGGTCTTGGGGCCGATGTCCATGCCCTCGCGGTCATCGGGGATAGCGTCGGAAGCGACAACCTCGGGAACGGCGTCCTCGCCAAAGTGATCGGCAACACGGTTGTCGATGGGGAGCAGGATCTTGACGCCCTTCTCCTCGGCCTTCTTAAGCATCTCGCCAGCGCGCTCGACCCAGTCCTCTTCCTTGAGGGACTGACCGACGGTCATGCCCTGAGCCAGGAAGAAGGTGTAGGCCATGCCGCCACCGATGATCAGGGTGTCAGCGGAGTCGATGAGGTGATCGAGAACGCCGATCTTGGAAGAAACCTTGGAACCGCCGACGATAGCGACGAAGGGGCGCTCGGGCTCGGCGAAGATGCCGGTCAGCGTGTCGACCTCCTTCTCGAGCAGGAAGCCGGCGACGGCAGGCAGGTAAGCGGCGGGGCCCACGACGGAACCCTGGGCGCGGTGAGCGGTGCCGAAGGCATCGAGAACGAAGACGTCACCATAGGAAGCGAGCTTCTTGGCGATCTCGGGATCGTTCTTCTTCTCACGCTTGTCGAAACGGACGTTCTCGAGAACGAGGACCTTGCCCGGCTCGACGGCGGCGACAGCCTCAGCAGCCTTCTCGCCGTAGGTGTCGGCGACAAAGGCAACATCGAGACCAGAGAGCTCAGCGAGCTTCTTGGCGACAGGCTCAAGGGAGAGCTCAGGCTGGAAGCCGGTGCCCTCGGGACGGCCGAGGTGGCTCATGAGGATGACGCGAGCGTTGTGCTCAACGAGGTAGTTGATGGTGGGCAGGGCAGCCTTGATGCGGGTGGTGTCGCCAACGACGCCATCCTTGATAGGCACGTTGAAGTCAACGCGGACGAGAACGCGCTTGCCGTCGACATCGATGTCGCGGACGGTCTTCTTGGTAAAGGCCATGTTTGCTTCTACCTTTCGTACGTGTCTGCCTCCCATTACGGCAGACGATTTCCTATAAAAAGGGCGCGACCCTAGGGTGTAAGCCCTATAAGGCCGCGCCCTTCTTTAGACGCTCAACGAGCTATTCGCTAAAAGCTAAATTAAGCAACGAACTTCTCGAAGTACTTGATGGTGCGGACCATCTGAGAGGTGTAAGAGTTCTCGTTGTCGTACCAAGAGGTGACCTGAACGAGGGTCTGGCCGTTGCCGAGGTCAGAGCACATGGTCTGAGTGGCGTCGAAGATGGAGCCGTGGGTCTCGCCGATGATGTCGGTGGAGACGATGTCGTCCTCGTTGTAACCGAAGGTCTCGGAGATGGTGGAAGCGTAGGCCTTCATAGCGGCGTTGACCTCGTCGACGGTGACCTTCTTGTCAACGACAGCGTAGAGGTTGGTGATGGAGCCGGTCGGCGTCGGGACGCGCTGGGCGGCACCGATGAGCTTACCGTTGAGCTCGGGGAGAACCAGGCCGATAGCCTTGGCAGCACCGGTGGTGTTGGGGACGATGTTGACGGCGCAGGCGCGGCTACGACGCTTGTTGCCCTTGCGCTGCGGGCCGTCGAGCGGCATCTGGTCGCCGGTCCAGGCGTGAATGGTGGTCATGATGCCGGACACGATGGGAGCGAAGTCGTTCAGACCCTTGGCCATCGGGGCGAGGCAGTTGGTGGTGCAGGAAGCAGCGGAGATGATGTTGTCCTCAGCGGTCAGCGTCTCGTGGTTGACGTTGTACACGATGGTGGGCAGATCGCTGCCGGCCGGAGCGGAGATGACGACCTTCTTGGCGCCAGCGTTGATGTGGGCCTGAGCCTTAGCCTTGCTGGTGTAGAAGCCGGTGCACTCGAGAACGACGTCGACGTCGAGGTCGCCCCAAGGCAGGTTGTTGGCGTCGGCCTCCTTGTAGATCTTGATCTCCTTGCCGTCAACGGTGATGGAATCCTCGCCAGCAACGACCTCGTGATCGCGAGCGTAGTTGCCCTGCGTGGAGTCGTACTTCAGCAGGTAAGCGAGCATATCGGGAGAGGTGAGGTCGTTGATAGCGACAATCTCGGAGCCCTCATGACCGAACATCTGACGGAAAGCCAGACGACCGATGCGACCGAAGCCGTTAATAGCAACCTTTACTGCCATTGTGTCTCCTTTCGTAAGGCCCCCGCAAGCTACAGCGCCCGCCGTTGAGGCCCACAAACTAACCACTCGCCTAATATACCTTTTTTTTGACTTGAATTTCACGAGAATGCTCGAAATTGAAAATCAAATTTACGTTAAAACGTTTTAAAGAATAAAATAGCAGCTAAATCCGTATATACGTCAATACTTTAAACTACTTGTTTGCTTCAATGAGCTTTTCAAGACGTAAAACACGATGGTAGAGGGCCGACTTCGACAAGGGAGGGTCAGCCATCTCCCCTAAATCACGCAGCGACAGATCGGGATAGCGCTCGCGCAGGTCGCAAAAGACCGCCAAGGCATCCGGAAGCGCATCGCGAAGGCCGCGCTGCTCGAGCTCATCGATAAGCGCAAGCTGATGTTGGGCAGCACCGGCGCTTCTGGTCTGGTTGGCGAGCTCGGCGTTCACGCGACGGTTCACATCGTTCTTAACCAACTTGACCGCGCGCGCCTCCTCAATCTCGGCAACGCTGCGCTTGGCACCAATCAGCTTTAATAGATGCTCGATTTCCTCGGCGCTCTTAATGTACACGGCATATGACCCCCGCCGTGCATTAACACGAGCATGGACCCCAATCTGCCCCAACAGGTCGCAAAGCCCCTTAGCATATTGCTCGCCCTGCACCGCGATCTCCAAATGAAAATCGCCGCGCGGATCGGCCACGAAGCCACCCGCGATGAGCGCGCCGCGGATGTAGGCAAGCCTGCAGCAGGGACGGGCAACGATGTGTCGGGGAACACCAGCGACGAGCCCTCCCCTGCGGTCTAGAATGCCCAGCAGCACCAGAGCCTTGTCCAGGTCGGGTTGATCGGGCAGGGTAATGAGATAATTACGGACCTTATGCAAGACCGATTTACGAACGGTGAATTCCGTTTTGAGCTTAAGGATGCGATGTGTCAGCGTGATCATCGTGCGTGCGACGGCTCCCGTCTCAGTCGCAACCGTCAAACGATACCGCCCAGAGCCGGTAAGCGAGAGCGTACCACTCACGCGCGTGAGGGCGGCAAGTGTCGACAAGTCGCAGTATTCACATTCGGGTTCGCAGCGCGCAAGCTCGTCGCGCACCTCAGCGGTAAACGACATGCAGGCCTATGCCTTCGTGTTGGCGCGCGACAGATCGCGGTGGGAGATGCTCACGTGATACTGGGCGCCTTCCAGGTAACGGGCCGTGGCCTCGGCAATGGCGACGCTACGGTGCTGTCCGCCCGTGCAGCCGATGGCGATAGAAAGCTGCGGTTTACCCTCCGCGATATAGCCCGGCATCACCGTATCGAGTAGCCGTGTCCAAGCCTTCCAAAACTCCTGCGTCTTGGGATGGTCCAGAACAAAATCCGAGACCTTTTTATCGAGACCGGTCATCGTGCGCATCTCGGGATCGTAGAACGGATTGGGCAGGAAGCGGACGTCGATCATAATGTCCGCCTCGACGGGCATGCCGTGCTTAAAGCCAAACGAGAACACATGGACGTCCATGAGCTGTTGGTCGGACAGTTCGGAAAATGCCATACGTAGCTTGTTGCGCAGCGCAGAGGTGCGCAGACGGCTCGTGTCGATAATCATATCGGCTCGATCGCGCACGCCCTGCAGCTGAAGGCGCTCGCGCTGAATGGCATCGGCCGTAGTCTCCCCCGGTTTGGCAATGGGATGACGGCGGCGGTTTTCGCTATAACGACGGATCAGCACCTCGTCAGAAGCCTCTAGGAACACGATGTCGCAGCTCATCTCGCGTTCTTCGAGCGCGGCGACCGCATCGAGCAACTCGTCAAACAGTCCCTGGCTACGCAAATCGCAGGTGACGGCGAGATGCCTGCCCACGCCCGTATTGATGCCGACGAGCTCGGCAAGCTGGGCGATCAGACGCGGAGGCAGGTTATCGATGCAAAAATAGCCCATGTCCTCGAACACGTGCATGGCCTGCGTGCGGCCCGATCCGGACATTCCGGTGATGATGACGATATCGGGGATGCGCTCCGAGCGCTCCGCCGCATCCATGGCATCTCCCTTTTGCATGTGTTGCCTCCCGAAAACAAGCGCGGGACCCAGCAACCCGGATCCCGCGCGGTCAATTGCCTATATTGAGTATACCGCCCCGAGCGGATACGAGGCCTGTCTTACGCCTCAAGCGCAGCCTTGAACCAACTCGTAATACTCGTGGGATGCGTGATGGCAGTGCCGACGACAACGGCCCAAGCGCCAGCATCGATCGCGGCGCGAGCCTCCTCGGGCGTGTGCACACGGCCCTCGCAGATGATGGGAAGACCGGGGAATTCCTCGGTCGCCTGACGCAGAAGCGGAAGATCGGGGCCATCGGCCATGGTGCAGTCGATGGCGGCGACGCCGTGAGAAAGCGTGGTGGATACCAGGTCAAAGCCCATATCAACAGCACGGCGAATATCCTCGATGGTGGCACAATCCGCCATCAGGAGCACACCCTCCTCGTGCAGCGGACGGAAGGTATCCTCGACCGTCTTGCCATCGGGGCGCGGACGATCGGTGGCGTCGATCGCCACGATATCGGCACCGGCAGCAACGCAGGCGCGAGCGTGACGCAGCGTCGGCGTGATGTAAACGCCCTCGTGCCCATCCTTCCACAGGCCGATGACGGGAACCTCACAGCGACCCTTAATGGCGGCAATGTCGGCAAGGCCCTGGCAGCGAATGGCGGCAGCGCCGCCGAGCTCGCAAGCGCGAGACATTTGAGCCATGGTCTCGGGCGTACGAAGCGGCTCGCCCATATACGCCTGAACGCTCACGACGAGCTTGCCCTTCAGGGATTGAATCAAAGGATCGACGGTCATGTTCGACTCAACCTTTCTCAAAACAGCCTTCTGAGACACCGCACCTTGACGTTCAAACCGTCGCTCACGTACCGAAGTACGCTTCGCTCCTCTTTCACGTCAATCTGCGGCACCTCAGAAGGCGCACTTGGTAGTTATGTTTACTTCAACGATGCAAGAAGGTGTTCGGCGGCACCGATGAGCGGAGCATCGCCCTCCAGAGAACCGATGAGGATCGGCGTGTCCTGAAGCGGATCGAGCGCCTGGCTGGCATAGCCTTCGTGCACCGAATCCTTCCACGTCTGTGAACGCCAATCGGGACCTTGGTGAATCACGCCGCCCGAAAGCACGATGACCTCAGGGTCCAGGATGTTAGCGAGCGAGCCCAAGCTGGCGCCCAGCGCAAAGCCGGCGTCATGGATGACCTCGGTCGCCTTTGCGTCGCCCGCACGGCACAGGTCGTTCACATCGCGACCGACCGAAGGACGGCTGGGGTCGACGCGGCCAAAACGCTCATCGTACATTCGACCAATGGAAGTGCCCGAAGCAACCGACTCCAGATGGCCGGAACGCCCGCAGGCGCAGGGAATGCCGGCGGCAGCCGAGCACTCGATGTGGCCCATATGGCCGGCAGCACCATGGAAGCCCTGCATCACGCGGCCGTTCTCGACATATGCGCCGCCGATGCCCGTACCGATGCCAAGACACAAGACGGAGAACTTACCCTTGCCGACGCCCCAGTGGGCCTCGCCCAGTGCATGAGCCTGCACGTCGCCTACGACGGCAACGGGAAGACCGAGGTCCTCGCGCAGACGCGGCCCCAACTGAACGCCGGACCAGCCGGGCATGATCTCGTTGGCATACGCGATGGCGCCCGTCTTGGGATCGACGACGCCGGCGGCACCGATACCGACGCCAAGGACCTCGACATCGGGATTCGCCTCGAGAGCAGCCTTGATGGACGCCTCGATACGCTGGAAGACGGCCTCGCCGCCCTCCTGGGCCTCGGTAGAAACCTCGGCCTCAAAAACAGGATGGGGCACGCTGCCGTCAGCCGGGTACTCCATGATGGCAGTCGCGATCTTAGTTCCGCCGATATCGACAGAGCAGACGTACTTGTTCTCCATGTCGCTCTCCTTAGGAGATAAAAAACAACTACAGGAAATGAAGGCGGTGTTATCGCCGCAACTTAGTAAAGGTTTCCCAGGTGCCCGAGGTTGGGGTGAAAGTGGTCGGGCGTTGACCTAATGGGTCAAGCCCGACCACTTGAGCCCCAAGATCGGGTGCCTGGGGAAGCTTTACAGGAGACCGTTGTCCTGAAGGACCTTCTTAATCGCCTCGACGTTCTCGCCGGTCATGGCCTTCACCGGGCGCGGCATGGTCGGGCTGTCGAAGATACCCATGAGGTTCATAGCGGTCTTGAAGGCGCCGACGCCACCGGCATAGCCCTGGACGCCCGAGGTGACATCCCAGATGTGCGAAATCTCATTGAGGCGATCCTGCTCGGCCTTGACGGTAGCCCAGTCACCAGCCTGAGCGGCCTTCCATTGACGCACGTAGCCCTCGGGCTCAACGTTGGCGAGGCCCGGGACGGAACCGTCGGCACCACCGAGGTAAGCGCCGTCGACAACAACCTCGTGACCGGTGAGGATGCTCATCGGATGGCCGTTCTTCTCGTTCTCCTGAACGAGGTAGCGGAACGAGATGTCATCACCCGAGGAATCCTTGACGCCGGCCAGAACGCCCTCGGCACCGAGCTTGGCAAGGAGCTTCCAGGGGAGCTTGGTGTGGACGCACACGGGGATGTCGTAAGCGAAGATGGGCAGGTCGAGTTCCTCATGCAGGATGCGGAAGTGCTCCTCGACCTCGGTCATGCCCTGCAGGGCATAGAACGGGCAGGTGGCGACGAGGGCATCGGCGCCCAGCTCCTGAGCGACCTTACCGTGCTCGATCATGCGCTCGGTCTCGGTGTCGATGATGCCGACCAGAACGGGAACGCGGTGGTCGACGATACGAACGGCCTCGGCGATAATCTGGCGACGGCGCTCGTCGGTGGAGAAGACGACCTCGCCCGAGGATCCCAGGAAGAACAGGCCATCGACGCCGGCATCGATCATGCGGTTGATGCTGCGCTCAAAGGAGGCAACATCGAGCTGGTGGTCTTCGGTATCGGGAACAACGACGGGAGGGATAACGCCGGTGAATTTCTGAGTTGCCACAAGAATCTCCTTAGTTGTCTGGCGGGCAGCCCTATGCCGCCCACTCTTGTTGGCAGTGTCCAGGCCGTCTAGGCCAAAGAACACGGGTAGAACGTTTGGTTAAAGAAGTCGACGACTTCGTTTTCGAACGCATTGATGCGCTCGTGAGCGTATTTTGCATAGATGATATGCCTCCGGTCACACTCAAGACCGTTGAATACGGCAAACTGATCCTTGGAATCGCTCACGGTATCCATAAGCGATGTGCCCATGAGCACCGATCCGCGCACCCGAGACGACAGCGCCTCGAGGCCGCCAGGAAGCGGATTGGCAACCGCCGTGCAGGCGAGGCCCCGCTCGTCCAGAGCAGAAACCGCCAGTGCGACTCCGCCGCCAAGACCCTCGCCCCATGCAAAGATGCGGTCGAGGTCCATGCCATCAAGATTGCGCGCCACCTTCGCCAGCGCGCAACCCCAACGGACGCGCTCGACAAAAGCGGGCGAAGAAATCCCCCGCCGCAGGTCGTCCGCACCAGCAACATCGTCATCCAGCGCGAGGACGGCATACCCCATGGCGGCAAATCTCGTCATGTGATGCCAGCCGCGCACAGGCCGATCGATGTCGTGGAACATCAGGCACAACGGCACGCGCTCAGATACTCGGGCACGACCGACAGGCTCGATCAAACGAGCGTGAATCGCATCGTCACCGAGCTCAAAGGAGACCTCCGAGTAACGGGCGCAGGGGTTAACAAAGTCAATCGCCGTTATGGCCAGGCCTTGAATCTCAAGATTCGAAGCGCATGTCTCTAAATCAGAAACATCTGCTTGGACATCACCGCGCCAGTCCCGATATTCTGCGAGCCTTGACGAAACCGTTCCAGGAATTCCCACGAGTCCGGGGACAATCAGCTCGTCAACATTGCTCTCGCACTTAGACATGAGCCTCCCCTCCCTTGCAGAAAAACGGAATGATCAGATCGTCAAAATCCTGAATCTCCTCGTGGCCAAAGCCTTCAAAGAACTCATGACGCTTTTCGCAGGTCAGGTTGTTATAGACCGCAAACTGCGTCGCTGGCGGACAGACGATATCGGCTGTGCCGGTGCCAAACAGCACGGGGCATTTGACCATAGGGGCAAAGTTCTTGGAATCGAAGTACGCCAGCTTGGCATAGGCTTCGTCAATACGAGTCGAGTCCTCGTCAAACCAGCGAGACCAATAGCGCAGGCCCTCGTAGGCAATGTCGTCGGCATCCAAATCCCAGACCAGGCGGAAATCTGACAGGAAGGGATAGAGGATGGCGGCACGATTGATAAGCTCGCTGTTAAGTGCACAGGTCGCAATGCCCAAACCGCCACCCTGCGACGCGCCGTTCACAAACACACGCGCAAGATCGATGCCCTCGAGCTCGCGAACGATGCGGCACAGGATACGAATATCTTGGTGCAAGCGGACATAGTAGAGGTTGGCCGGGTCGCCGTCGATACCGGCGACGATATGACCGGCAACCGTTGTGCCTTCAAATCCACCAATGTCCTCGGAGGGACCTCCTTGGCCGGGGCAGTCGAGGGCGATGAGTGCCATGCCCATGCCCGCAAACGACGCCTGCTCAAACCAGCTGCGGCTTGCACCCGGATACCCATGGAACTGAAGTACCAGTGGCACGGGCTCGTCCGAGACGGGTTTAAGGTACTTGGCATGCAGGCGCGCGCCACACATGCCGGTATACCAGAGGTCGAAAAGCTGGCAGGTCGCGGCATCGGCGACCGATGCCGTCTCGATCGCATAGTCAAGCCCGACGGCGTCGGCCTCGGCCATGCGATCCTTCCAAAAGAGATCGAAATCTGATGGACGGGGCATGGCGCCTCGATATTCATCAAATTGATGTTGTAGCTCCTGAGCACTTGGCATGGCTCGTGAACCCAACCTTTCGAAATCGCAACGGAGGTGCGCCCGGCAAGGGAACCGGGCGCACGGGAGGGAATGCGAGGCTACTCGCCGAGCTTGGGATGCAGCAGCGACGGCGCAGCGCCGAGCAGCATCTTGGTGTAGGGGTCCTGGGGGTGCTGGAAGACCTGCTTGGCCTCGCCCTGCTCGACGATCTTGCCGCCATTCATAACGATGATGTCGTCAGAGATATAGCGGACCGTCTGGATGTCATGGCTGATGAACACCATGGCCAGGCCGAGCTCCTTCTTAAGGTCGGTCAGCAGGTTCAGAATCTGTGCGCGGACTGAAACGTCCAGAGCCGAGGTGGGCTCGTCGGCGATGATGGCATCGGGGTTCAGCGACAGGGCACGGGCAATTGCGACGCGCTGGCGCTGGCCGCCCGAAAGCTGGCCGGGAAGAACCTCGGCGGCGGAGCTGGGCAGACCGGTGAGCTCCAAGAGTTCCTTGACGCGCTTCTCCTGCTCGGCCTCGGTACCCAGGTTGTGGACGCGCATGGGGTCGAGCAGTTGCTCGCGAACGACCATGCGGGGGTTGAGCGCCGTGGCCGGGTTTTGGAACACGACCGAGATGACGCGACCCATGTGGCGACGGTCCTCGGCGGTACGTTTGGTAACGTCCTTGCCCTTAAAGTAGACCTTGCCGCTCGTGGGGGCCTGCAGGCCGCACATGACGTTGGCGGTGGTGGACTTACCGCACCCGGACTCGCCGACGATGCCGATCGCCTGGCCGGGCATGAGCTTAATCGTTACACCCTGGACGGCGTGAACCAGGTTGGGGTGCAGAATCGAGCCGGTACGGGTCCTAAAGGTGACGTGGACGTCATCAAGGAAGATGATCGGCTCGACGCCGTTGACTGCGGTCTCGCTCATCTACATCACCTCCGCGTGAGGGGTCAAACCATTTGCCTTGAGCACCTCGTCGGGGAGCTCGGAATAGAAGTGCTCGGTGCCGGGCACGCGCTTGAAGACCGGACGGGTGTCCAGGCCAATACGCGGATGGCTCGAGCGGGGCGCGAAGCGATCGCCCTTGGGGAAATCGCGCGGGCTCGGAACGGCGCCAGGCACCTGGTGCAGGCGACCCGAACCGCTCTCGATGGACAGAACGGAACCCAGAAGACCGCGGGTGTACTCGTGAATCGGGTTGGTGAGCAGCTCCTTGGTGGGCGCCTGCTCGATAACCTGACCGGCGTACATAACCGTGATGTTGTGGGCGACCTCGGCGACCAGAGCCAGGTCATGCGAGACGAAGATCATGGCAAAGCCGAGCTTGGCCTGAAGATCGTTGAGCAGCTTGATGACCTGCTTCTGGACGGTAACGTCCAGAGCAGTCGTGGGCTCGTCGCAGATAACCAGCTTGGGGTCGCGGGTAAGGGCCATAGCGATCAGGACGCGCTGACGCTGGCCGCCGGAAAGCTCGTGCGGATAGCTCTCGAGCGTACGCTTGGGATCGAGGCCGACGAGCTCCAGGAGCTCCTCGGCGCTGCGGGTTCCGCCGCGCTTGGTGAGCTGCTTCATCTGGGCAGAGATGAGCATCGAGGGGTTGAGCGAGGACAGAGCGTCCTGATAAACCATGGCGATATCGGTACCGCGCAGGCCGAACCACTCCTTCTTGCTCATCTTGAGCAGGTCACGGCCCTCCCAGAGGACCTCGCCGGAAAGGTGCTCGTCCTCATCGGTCAGGCCCATGATGGCCAGCGTGGTGATGGACTTACCGCAACCGGACTCGCCCACCAGGCCCATGGTCTGACCAGGGCGGACGTCAAAGTTGACATGGTCGACGACGTTAATATCACCGTGATGCTCAAACTGAATGCAGAAGTCACGGACCGAGAGAATCGGTTCGACAGACTCGTCGGGCACATGGCGATCGTCACGCTTGAGTTCGACATCGCGCAGGGCGCCAAGGCGAGCGGAGAGGGACTGGGCCTGCTCCTTGTAGGCGCGAACGGGGTCGGAGACCAGCAGGTCTGCCTCGCGGCGCTTGGAGGAATCGGTAGGATCCAGGGCGGCGGAGGGGGCAGCGGCCATGGCGTCGGTAATGCCCTCGGAGAGGATGTTGAGCGCCAGGCAGGTGATCATGATGGCCAGGCCCGGGAACAGCGCCTGCCACCAACGACCAGCGAGCACGCCGCCGCGGGCGTCGGCGAGGATGTTGCCCCAGGTAGCGGTGGGCTCCTGGATACCAGCGCCGATGAAGGTCAGCGAAGCCTCGAAGATGATGGCGTCGGCGACCAGGGTAACGGTGAAGACCATGATCGGGGCGATGCAGTTACGCAGAACATGCTTGATCAAAATCCACGGAGCCTTGGCGCCGGAAACGATGACCGCGCGGACATAGTCCTCGCCGTACTCGGACACGATGTTGGCGCGCACGATACGGGCAATCTGCGGAGTGTACATAAAGCCGATGGCGAAGATGATCGACGGCACGGAGTTGCCCAGGATGGAGACGAAGACGGCTGCGAGGGCGATGCCCGGGATGGACATGATGATGTCCAAGATACGCATGATCGCCTCAGAGACAGACTTGCGCGAAACCGCTGCAAGAGCACCCACAACAGAGCCGCAGACCAAAGCCATGGCGGTAGCACCAAAGCCGATGATCAGCGAGTAGCGACCGCCGTAGAGCATACGCGAAAGGATGTCGCGGCCCTTGTCGTCGGTACCGAAGATAAAGCCGCCACCAGGCGCCTGGCGCGCGGTGAAAATATCGACCGGGCTATAGGGGGCAAGCAGGGGTGCCAGGATCGCAGTCAGGGCGACCAGCACCAGCACGACGGCGGCAATCTTAGAAGATAGCGTCATCTTCTTCCAGCCACCGAGCTTGAGCCCCTTGGAGGCAGCCTTCTCGAGCTGCTCGGTTTGCTTCTCTCGAATCTTTACCATAATCTACACCGTCCTGATGCGCGGGTTGATGAGCAGGTAGAGCATGTCAACCACGATGTTGATGATGATGAAGGCAAGAGCAACGACGATAACGACGCCCTGAACTAGGTTCGCCTCGTTGCCCTGAACGCCCTGCAGAATCGCGGTGCCCATGCCGGGGAGGTTGAAGATAACCTCGATGACGACGGCGCCGCCCATGAGGTAACCGATCTTAAGACCGAGGGTGGTGACCGGGGTGATCAGCGCATTGCGAAGAACGTTGATACCGACGACGACCTTCTCGGGAACGCCGGCACCGCGAGCCATACGGACATAGTCCTTGTCGAGCTCCTCGACCATGGCGGTACGCACGATACGAGTCATCTGGCCCGTCAGCGGAAATGCCAAGGCGATGGCGGGCATAATCATGCGGCCCAGATAACCAGCCGGATTCGTGGTGAAGTGAGGCAGAGCACCCGATGCCGGGAGCACCTTAAGGTAGGAAGAGAACAGCAGGATCAACAGAACGGCAAGCCAGAACGACGGGGTTGCCAAGCCGGCGATGGAAAAGACGCGGATCACTTGGTCCGGCCATTTATCGCGATACAGTGCCGCGATGACGCCGAGCAAAAACGAAACGACCGCACCGATGGCAAGACCGATAAAGGTCAGCTGCATCGTGACGGGCAGGGCCGTGGAGATGCGCTTGGCAACGGAGTTGCGAGCAGCACCATAGGTGCCCATGTCACCATGGATCAGATCGCCCATGTAGCGGACGTAACGCACGGGCCAGGGGTCGTCCAGACCATACTTCTCATGGTACTCGGCAACCGCCTCGGGCGAAGCGCCGTCACCCAACGCCGTGTAGGCGGGGTCGGTCTTGGAGAACGACATAAGGAAGAACACCAAGACGGTGACGCCCAATGCCATGATCGGCAGCGCGACAAGACGCCTTCCAATCAAACGTAGAAAGTTGTTCACGTTCTCTCCCCTTTCTTTTGTCGGTAGGACCAACTGGTATATGAGTACGGATACTCATTACAAGACCCGAGCGACATCGTTGCCGCCCGGGTCTTTGTTTCAACTATGAGGATACGGTCTCAACGACCGACATCCTGCATATAGACTCAAGCGAGTCTTACGCCTTGACGGTCGCGACGCCCTTAAAGGACATGCTCGTCGTGCCGATGCCCTTGAAGCCATCGAGAGCCTCGCCGTTGGGCGCGGTGGACGGATCGTCCCAAGAAGCGGAGACGGTCTTGACGTGGACAACGGGGTACAGAACGGCGTTGTCGGCGATGATGTCGAAGCACTCGTTCCACTTCTTCTGCTGCTCGTCGCCCTCGGCGGCAAGAGCCTCGTCCATGAGACCGTGGAGTTTCTCCCACTCAGCGGACTCCTTCCACGGGCAACGAGTCTGCATCCAGACGTTGTCGCCGTACCACCAGTTGAGCAGCAGGTCGGGGTCAGCGCCGAAGCAGGACGGATCACCAGGGGCAAGGAGGATATCGTAGGCCTCGCCGCCGTCGATGGCAGCGTAGGTGGCCGGCGAAGTGTCGGTCTGGATGGTCACATCGAAGCCGAGAGCGTCAAGGTCGTTCTTGACCTGGGCGGCCATGCCCTTGATCTGCTCGTTGTCGGTGGTGCGCAGGGTGATGGCACCCGGGGTGATGCCGGACTCCTCGATGAGCTTCTTAGCCTTCTTGGCGTCGGTCTTGTACACCGTGGAGGCCTCGTGATAGTTGGTGAAGCTCTTGGGCAGGTAGCAGCTGGCGGCGGTAGCAAGGCCGGCGAAGGTGTTGCTGACCATCTTCTCGGTGTCGAGTGCATACATGACAGCCTGACGGACCTTGACGTTGTTCCAAGGCTCCTTTGCGACGTTGAACATGATGAAGCGGGTGCCGAAACCCTGAACGTTATCGATCTTGCAGCCGGCGCTCTCGAGCTGGTCGACGGCGTCAGCGGTAACGAGCTCCATGACGAGCGTGGAGCCTTCCTGCTGAGCAGTGACGCGAGCGGTGGGGTCGGTCAGAATGCTGTACTGGATCTTCTCGTCCTCGGCAGCATACTCACCGTTGTACTCGGGGTTGGGAACCAGGGTGATCTCGGTGTCGGAGATGGCATCGTACATCCAGGGGCCGGAGCCGATCGGCTGCTTGGCGCGATCCTCCTCGGTCTGGGTAGCCGGGGTAACGCGGATGATGGCCAGACGATCCTTGAGCAGGGAGAAGTTGGGGACCTTGGTCTTGACCGTTACGGTGCTGGCATCCTTGGCCTCGATGGACTCGAAGGGCTGGAAGAACGGAGCATAGGTAGCGGAAGCGGCGCAAGCGGTGTAGGAAGCGACAACGTCGTCAGCGGTGACCTCGGTGCCATCGGAGAACTTGGCGCCCTTGCGGATGGTGACCTCGAAAGTGGTGTCGTCCACAGACTTGGGATCGTCGGTGGCGAGCTCGTTGAAAGTGCTGTAGTCGTGGTAATCGATGCCGTAGAGGCCCTCGATGACATGCCAGTTGGCACCCAGGCCAACAGCGGAACCGGTGGTGGCGGGATCGAAGCTGGACGGAGCGTAAGCGGAACCGGCGGTAATCACGCCGCCGCCACGATTGGCGGACTCAGAGGCACCGGAAGCGGAACCCTCGTCGCTAGAGCTGCCACCGCAGCCAGTGAGACCAAGGCCGGCGACAGCAGCGACGCTGCCGGTGAGGCCGAGGAACGAACGCCTGGACATACCCTTGTTGATGATGGCCATGTCTTCTCCTATCAATAGAGAATCTTACCCGGAAGCACCTAGACTTGCCTCCGTGCAACTTGCGGACGATATATACCTTACCCACCAACAAACCTAACGTGGACGCCGCGCTCGGCGACCGATACGTACATCCGCTTGAACGGTATTTGCTACCGTTCACCGATTTCGTTGACAAACAAATAGGCAGACAGTATGCATCGGTGAGGTGAGATACCAGTCATCGTCAATCCGCAGGATAGCAATGCTTTTCTTGTAACGCAGTCAAACGTTTTAGCGTTAATAAAACGCGAAATCAGCGGGCAATCACAGCGAAATAATAGGTTGAAATTTACGCAATCATATATATCAGTTGCTTAGAGCGTGTTTAGTTTTTGAATCGACTTGCGGAGGCCTCATCGCGCTCTTCATTCCAAGCGGCAAGAGCCTCATAAACCGATCTTGCAACATCAGCCGGTACGCCTCGAACTTCGGCAATCTCCTGCACGCTCGCCGCACGCAAACGCTTCATCGAGCCAAAATGACGCATAATGGCACGTTTTCTGGTGGGTCCCACGCCTGGAACGTCATCGAGTACCGAAACCGTCATGGCCTTATCGCGCAGCTCGCGATGGAACGTGATGGCAAATCGGTGAGATTCATCGCGCACCTGTTTAATTAGATAGAGCGAAGCGGACCCCGTCGGCAGCACGACGGGCGTCTCGTCCCAAGGCACGAAGACCTCCTCATCGGCCTTTGCCAAGCCACAAACTGGTATATCGAGGCCGAGTGCCTCAAGTTGCTTAATTGCAGCGGTCAATTGCGGCTTGCCGCCATCGACAACGAGCAAATCGGGGCGCGAGCCAAAGCGCTCGTCCGCCATGCGCTCGGGAGCATAGCGCCGCCCCAGAACCTCGGACATCGATACGAAGTCGTTCGCCTCGTCCAATTCGGCCTGAATTTTAAAGCGACGATACTGGCCCTTGTCGGCACGGCCGTTGGTAAATACCACCATCGAAGCGACGGTAAAGGTGCCGTGCAACGTCGAGATATCGAAGCACTCGATGCGCAACGGCGGCGCAGGCAGCGCCAGCGCACTTTCGAGCTCCAGGAGCGCCTGATTAGTGCGATCGTCAGCATACCCCGTGCGCATCATGTAGCGCATGAGGGCATGGCGCGCATTTTTGGATGCCATATCGAGCAGACGGTGCTTTTCGCCACGCTGCGGCCTATGGAGATGGCAGGAACGCTCACGCTTGCCCGCAAGCCACTCCCCCAGCGCCTCCGCATCCTCAAGCTCGACGGAAAGGTTGACCTCAGCTGGAATATCAGCCGTCTCGTCGTAATAGCGCTTAAGAAAGCCCGACTGGAGCTCTTCCTCGTCAACATCAAGACCCTTGTCGAGAATGAACTCGCAGGTGCGAACTGTTCGGCCCTCGCGAACGACGAAGACGCAAGCGGCGGAGATGGTCTCCTCGCGATAGAAACCGATGACATCGATATCGACACTGGAGGGAAAAACGACTTGCTGACGATCGTCCAGACCCCTGATGACCTCCAAACGACGTTTGACACGTGCCGCGCGCTCAAAGTCGAGCGCCTCAGCGGCATCCGTCATCTCGGAGGTCAGCTCATCGACGACATCCTTGCGATGGCCCGACAAAAAGTGCTCGACACGCTTGACGTTCTTGGCATAGTCTGCCGGGGAAATCGCGCCGACACACGCACCTGGGCCGCGCCCGACATGGTAGTCAAAGCAGGGGCGCCCGTTTTGCGCGCAAATCATATTGACGATGTCTTCCTCGCCCTTGTGGGACTCGACGATACGGCGACAACGACGCCACTCCGCACAGGATGCGGAGCAGATGGGGATAACCTTGCGCAGCGTATCTATCGTCTCACGTGCCGCGCGGCTATCGGTATAAGGTCCAAAATAGCGCGTTCCCGGCTTATGACGCTCACGCGTGTATTTGATAGCGGGATACAGGTCGCCCTTTGTAATGGCGATAAAGGGGTAGCTCTTGTCATCCTTGAGGTCGACGTTAAAGTACGGATGGTACTGGCCAATCAAATTGCGCTCGAGCACCAACGCCTCGTGCTCGGTCTCCACCACGATATAGTCAAAGCTCGCCACCAGCTGCATCATCAGCGGGATCTTCTGGCGCTCGTCCTGCAGCGTCACGTACTGACGCATACGGGCGCGCAGGTTTTTCGCCTTGCCCACGTAGATGACATCGCCCTTGGCGTCTTTCCAAAGGTAGCAGCCGGGCTGCGTGGGAACGCGCGAAACCTGCTCGGCAAGCGTTGGAATGTTGTCGTGACCGGCCACGCGCACCTACTTGCGACGAATCAGCGCCGAGACCTCGGGCATCTTAAGGACGACGGCAAGGCCAAAGGTAACAGCAAGCGAGACGACACCCGCAACGCAAACGTAGCCAAGAGTAATCAGAATCGAGCCGCCAAGTGCCCCGACAAAGTGCTCAAGCGCCCACATGACGCCGGCGCCTGCGGCAGCACCCAGGCCACCGAGCAAAAGGCCAAAGAAACCGCCATGCAGGATAGATTTGACCTGAAGGCCACGTAGACGACGACGCAGCCACCACAGCGAACAACCGACCAAGATCACGTAGTCAACGACATACGAAAGCGCGATTGCCGGCATACCGAAGCCCAGCACAACGCCAAACAGCAGAACCGAGCCGGCCTGGCCGATGGCGGAATACAGGCAATAGCGGCTATAGGGCTTCATGTCGAGCAAGGCAGAGAAGCTCTTCTGCATCAGCACGACCACGCCGTAGAGCGGCAGGGAAAGTGCCAGGTAGATAAGGAACTCCGACACCAGCGCCACACCGGACTCATCGAACTTGCCAGCGCAGTAGATCATGTTGAGCGGACGCGCGAAGACAATCAGGTACAGCGCGAATGGAATCAGGAAGAACAGCATCTGGGCGACGCCACGCGAAATGCCCGTGCGGACGCTGTCGTAATCCTTCTCCTGTGCGTCGTGAGAGAGCTCGGTATAGAGCGCCGTCGAAAGCGAGGCGGCAATCAGCGCGTAGGGCAGCGTGTACCACAGGCGCGCATAGGCGATGACGGAAGGACCAGTCTCGGGCTGGACCACCAGCGCAGCAGCGTTGGTGATAGAAGTCGAGACAAACATGCACACCGTGGCGAGCAGCGTCGGGATACCGAGCGCAATCGTCTGGCGCAGTGCGGGGTCCTTAAAGTCGATATGGATATGGGGATGCACGCCGTGCTTGCCAAGCGCGGGGATCTGACATGCCATCTGAACAAAGACACCGAGGGTCGTACCGGCCGCAATCAAGATGATGCCGGCACGTTCGCCAAACTGTGCGGACACGGGCGCAAAGCCCATAAAGCTCGCAATGACGATCACATTGTTGAGGACCGGGGCAAACGTCGACCAGAAGTAGTCGCGGTGTGCGTTGAGGACGCCCGAAAACACCGAGCCCAAACCATAAAACAGAATCTGGATGGCAAAGAAACGGAACATGAACGCAGCGGTATCCATGCTGCCGCCGTCACCCGAAAGGAACGATTGCGTCCAGATAAAGCCCGGGGCGAACACGGTCCCCAGCAACGAAATGCCACCCAGCACCAATAGCAGAATACCGAGCAGGTTGCCCACGTACTCGTTAGAGGCCTCGCGACCCTGCTCACGCCTCACGCCCATGTACACGGGCAAAAACGCCGTCACGAGCATGCCGCCCATCACGAGTTCGTAGAGCATATTGGGCAGGTTGTTGGCGACCTGATAGGAAGACGAGAGCAGCGACATGCCGATAGCGGCCGCCATTGCCCACGTGCGGATAAAACCGGTGACGCGAGACACGATGGTCAGGATGGTCATAAGCCCGGCGGAACGACCAACCGTGGAGTAGTCCGACGAGCCCATGTCGTCAGCGTCGTCTCGCGACGAAGAAGCTTCGGATGAGGGTGTCTGAGGCGCAGATTCTTTTGCAAAATGAGCTCCGCACTTCAATTCTTCCTGCGGCATCGCTCAGTCCTCTCTCGTAATCGGGGCGACCGTCGCCCCGCAAAATGCAATTAAATCATCAGGTGCAAGCTCAAGCTGATAACCACGCTTGCCTCCCGAAATAAAAATGGTATCCCAAAGGACACATGTCTCATCAATGAGCGTCCGGTAGCGTTTTTTCATACCGACCGGACTGCAGCCGCCGCGAACGTAGCCAGTCGCCGCAAGCAAATCCTTCACATGCATCATGGCCAAGGACTTCTCCCCCGCGGCACGCGCGGCGGACTTTAGATCGAGCTCGTCGGCAACAGGGATGCAGCACACGACGTGGTCGTTGGACGGCGTCACGCAGACCAAGGTCTTAAATCCTTGTCCGGGCTCCTCGCCAAGCTGCTCCGAAATCGCGACCCCCAGGCCCGCCGACTCATCACCATCGTCTTCGTACGTATGTAGAACATAGGAAATGCCGGCGCTTTCCAGCTCGCGCATCGCATTGGTTTTTGGCGTCTTTACAGCCTTTGCCATGGCATATCCTTTCCCTCGCATTCGGACGCAAGGATTAAGTATATGTCCAATTCGGCTGTATACGTCACTTCGACACAGCAAGCGCCATCGAATCACAAGGAGTCGATGGCGCCCATAAACTGAATCGCCTATTTATTGAGCATCAAGTTGAGCCTGACGCTCCCGGTCACGCCTGAGCAACGGCGCCAAAAACTTGCCCGTATAACTCTGCGGACAGTCCGCAACCTGCTCCGGTGTGCCCGAAACCACGACGGTTCCGCCGCCGTTACCGCCCTCGGGGCCCATATCGATCAGGCGGTCGGCAACCTTGATGACATCAAGGTTGTGTTCAATCACCAGCACCGTGTTGCCCGCATCGACCAAGCGCTGCAGCACATCGAGCAGCTGGCGGACGTCCTCAAAATGAAGGCCGGTCGTCGGCTCATCCAAAATATAGAACGTCTTGCCCGTCTGGCGTCGATGAAGCTCCTTGGCGAGCTTCACACGCTGCGCCTCGCCGCCCGAGAGCGTCGTAGCGGGCTGGCCCAGGCTCACGTAGCCCAAGCCTACATCGTACAGCGTCTGGAGCTTGCGCTTAATCTGCGGGATATTCCCAAAGAAGGCCAGTGCCTCGGTGACGCTCATGTCGAGCACGTCCGAGATGGTCTTACCACGGTAGGTGACCTCAAGCGTCTCGCGGTTATAGCGTTTGCCGCCGCAGACTTCGCAGGGAACGTAGATATCGGGAAGGAAGTGCATCTCGATCTTAATTTGTCCGTCGCCCTTGCATGCTTCGCAGCGACCGCCGCTCACGTTAAAGGAGAAACGTCCCGGCGAGTAGCCGCGCGCCTTCGACTCCGGCGTACTCGCAAACAGCGCGCGAAGATCATCCCACAGGCCAATGTACGTAGCAGGGTTGGAACGCGGCGTGCGGCCAATCGGCGACTGGTCGATATCGATAACCTTATCGATACACTCGATGCCCTCGATTTTCTTATACGGACCCACAGGGCGCGTCGAACGGTGAATGGCATTCGTAAGGGCAGGTGCGATAGTGTCGGTAACCAGGGAGCTCTTACCCGATCCCGACACGCCGGTAACGACCGTAAGCGTACCAAACTCGATCTTGGCGGTAACGTTTTTGAGGTTGTTGGCGCGGGCGCCCGTGATCTTAAGGCAGCCGCGACCGGGCTTGCGCCGTTCATCAGGCACCCGGATCATTCGTTTGCCGGTCAGATAAGCGCCCGTCATCGACTCGGGACACGCCATGATATCGGCAGGCGTTCCCGCCGCGACTACGTGTCCGCCGTTCACGCCCGCGCCGGGGCCCATGTCGATCACATAGTCGGCAGCACGAATCGTATCCTCATCATGCTCGACGACGATGACGGTATTGCCGATATCGCGTAGGCGCTCAAGCGTCTTGATCAGGCGCTCGTTATCGCGCTGATGGAGGCCAATCGATGGCTCGTCCAAAATGTACAGAACACCCATGAGGCCGGCGCCGATCTGCGTTGCCAGGCGAATGCGCTGGGCCTCGCCTCCGGAAAGCGTCGCCGAGGCACGATCGAGGGTCAGATAGTCGAGTCCGACATCGACCAGAAAACGCAGGCGCTCCAAGATTTCCTTGACGATGCGTCCGCCGATAAACTGTTGGCGCTCGGTGAGTTCCAGGCCCTCAAAAAACTCGAGCGACTCACGGCACGACAGACAACAAACCTCGTAAATGGACTTGCCGCCCACGGTGACGGCGAGCATCTCGGGGCGCAAACGAGCGCCGTGGCAGCTCGAGCACGGCTCCTCGCGGATGTACTTCTCCAAGCGCGCCTTGGTGTTCTCATTCGTCGTCTCGGTATAGCGCTCGTACAGGATATTGCGCACACCCGAGAACTTGGTGTCCCACTGGCTGCGGCGCCCATCGAGCTTTTGATAGTCGACCGAAATCTTCTGGTCGCCCATGCCGTCTAAAAACGCACGACACACCCGCGGAGGCAGATCCTCCCACGGCGTATCGACGCTCACCTTAAAGTGTTTGCAGACCGCAGCGAAAATCTGCGGATAGTAGTTAGAGTTGCCAAACAGGCTGCCAAAGACCCCGTCGGCGATCGACTTCGAGGGGTCTTCGATTAGGGCCTCGGCATCGACCGTCTTCTTAAAGCCCAGGCCATCGCACTCGGGGCACGCGCCATAGGGCGCGTTGAACGAGAAATCACGCGGCTGCAGGTCATCGATGGAGTGTCCATGCTCCGGGCACGCTAACGCCAGCGAATACTCCAGCAACTCGCCTTCGGTCCCCTCGGGAGCGTCGCGGTCGGGCAGCAAGTATACGTTCACATTGCCGTGCGCCAGCGCAGTCGCCTGTTCAACGGACTCGGCAATACGGCCCAGCGAGTTCTCGCGAATCACGATGCGGTCGACCACGACCTCGATATCGTGCTTGAATTTCTTATCCAAATCGATAGGGTCATCAAGCGAGCGAACCTCGCCGTCGACACGCACGCGGCTAAAGCCCTCGGCGCGAAGGTCCTCAAACAGCTTGGTGTACTCGCCTTTTCGCCCGCGCACCACCGGTGCCAGCACAAACGCGCGGCGGCCCTCCCCCGCCGCCAGGACCTTATCGGCGACCTGGTCGGTCGTCTGGCGCTCAATGACGCGGCCGCATTCGGGACAGTGCGGGGTGCCCACACGGGCGAACAGCAGACGCAGATAGTCATAAATCTCGGTTACGGTGCCAACCGTCGAGCGAGGGTTTTTAGATGTCGTCTTTTGGTCGATCGACACCGCCGGCGAAAGGCCGTCGATTGAATCCAAGTCGGGTTTGTCCATCTGGCCCAAGAACTGGCGCGCATAACTCGAAAGGCTCTCGACGTATCGACGCTGGCCCTCGGCATAGATAGTGTCGAATGCCAGCGAACTCTTGCCCGAGCCAGAAAGACCGGTAATGACCACGAGTTGGTCACGCGGAATGGAAACATCGATATCACGGAGGTTGTGCTCACGAGCGCCGCGAATAACGATAGAGGAATCAGACATGGAAGCTCCTTGCCTCCTATTGCATCGAATCATACTGCCGATGAGTTTAGCGCACTCGACGCGCACAGATGTTCGTAATACAAGATTCGCAGACCTTTAGCTTTGCGTATCGGGCGCTTTGTTTCTCGAAATGCCGTGGAAAGGTTACAGTAATCTAATACTGAACTTAATTTGCTGTACCAGAGGAACGTCCATGACCGAAGATATCCCCCTTGAAATCACTTCGAGCGACATGGCCAATCTGCCCATATTCATCGCCGTCCTTATCGTGGCCGCCGTCGTCGTGCGCGTGTATTTTTCAATCAAACGCAACGAAAAGCCACCCATTGCCCGCGTCTTTTGGTGCGCGACGCTCCTCATCCCGCTCGGCGTGGTAGCTGCATGGATTACGAATCAATCGCTCGTAAATGAGGGCAGCTCCCTATGGGTCCTTTCTTATTCGGCGCTCGGTGCTGCCGCCGTCATGCTTCTTGTCGAGCCCTTGGTTTCGGGACTTATCGACCAAACCGACCTTGCGACGGGAACGGTTGCCTGTATTTGCCGCGACATCCTTGTCATCGCCGCTGTTTCAGCGCTCTCGTTCGTTTCAATCGAAATTGCCTGCAACGAAACGTTCTATCGCATTCCCGCCAACTCATTCGGGTTTTCCGTCGGGTTGCTCGCGACGGTTCTGCTCTCCCTTTATTTGCTGGGACAGCGTCATGGAGGCGTCATGGTCCTCGTGCCCGTCGTCTGTTGCGTCCTTGGCATTGCCGAGCACTTCGTCATAACGTTTAAAGGCGAAGCCATCCTGCCAAGCGATATCTTGGCCCTTGGCACCGCAATGGAAGTGAGCGAGGGATACGAGTTTACCTTTACCGCCGGAATCGTAACCTCTCTCGCCCTGCTGGAGATTTCCCTGGGGCTTCTTTCGCTCATCCGACCGCGAAAGCTCCGTACGCCCACCCATGTCTTCCCCGCTATCGCCGCTAACCTCTGTGCTTTTCTGCTAGTGACCGTTGTGGGGCTCTCAGGCTTTTCCAACATCGACTTGGAGCAGGCGCTGGATTTTGGATTTGACCGTTGGCAGCCCATCACCACGTATGCGTCTCAGGGTTTTATCACTTCGTTCACCGAAATGGTCAACGAGTTGCCCATTGAGAAGCCCGAAGACTATACGCCCGATGAGGCGCAGAGCATCGAGCAGGAGCTCGCCGCCGCCTACGACAGCACATATGGCTCGAGCGAGCAGCGCGCGGCGGCCGTTGCCCAGTTCAATGAAATCAAGCCGACGATTGTTGCCGTCATGAATGAGAGTTTTAGCGACCTTTCGTGCTTTGAGCAGCTCCAGACGGCCGGGTACACCGGCCCCGCATTCTACAACTCGCTTCCCGACGCACTTGTTCGCGGCACCATGCTCGCTTCGGTCGCCGGTGGCGGAACGGCGAACTCCGAATTCGAATTTTTGACCGGAGCGACAACGGCCTTTGTCGGCTTAGGCAAAATCCCCTATCAGCTGTATCAGATGAATGGCGTCAACAGCCTGGCAAAGGACCTTAAAGAGCTTGGGTATACCGCTACCGCTATGCACCCGCAAAACCCCGTCAACTACCATCGAGATAAAATCTATCAGCAGCTGGGCTTTGGAGACTTTCTTTCAATCGGCGATTTCGAAGGTGCGCCCTATTACCATGCCGGCGTATGCGACTACGCCACCTACGACAAGATACTCGACCTGCTTAGAACCGACGAAGCGCCGCAGTTCATCTTTGACGTCACGATGCAAAATCACGGCGGCTACGACTATGGCACCGTTCCCGCCGAAGAGCTGACAAACTATTGGGTCGAGGGAGCCAGCGAAGGCGCCAATAGCGCGCTCAACACCTATCTCACCTGCATCAACGCATCCGACCGGGACCTCGAGTACTTTATCAACGAGCTCCGCAACATCGGCAGACCGGTTGTTCTTGTCTTTTTTGGCGACCATCAGCCGAGCGCCGCAACGACTCTCAACGACGAGCTGTACCCTCAGGAAGATACGGCAAGCCACGCCTTCCGTATCTATCAGTCGACATATCTCGTCTGGGCTAACTATGAGATCGCCGGCAATACCGAGCTCAACGTCTACGACACCGTCGGGGCAAACGAGATTGCAGCCATTACCCTTAATAAGATCGGCGCTCCGCTCACCAATTACCAAAAGGCCCTGCTTGCAACAAGGTCAGATGTGCCCACCATCAATGTCGCCGGCTATCTCGGTGCCGACGGGCTGCGCTACGACTTGGAATCGAAAGACAGCCCCTACGCCTCGACGATCGACAAGCTGCAGCGCATGCAATACCTCGAGTTCGCCAGCAAAGTTCAGTAAGCCCGCCCATTCGCTTGGGCCCATCGTATTGCAAGCACGCTCGGCCCAAACGCATCGCAAATGACTCCCGCTCGCAAACGAGGGTACAATGACGCTCGTGTCACATCGCGGGGCCCCGGCCCCAGCATATACAAAGGAGTCATACATGGGTTGCGAACACGCACAGGCCGCCGGCGGACAAACGTCGCCGTCGCAATTTGAGGAGAACACGCTGTCCGAGGTCAAGCGCGTCATCGCCGTGCTTTCCGGCAAGGGCGGTGTCGGCAAGTCATTTGTCACCGGTGCCATCGCCACCGAGCTTGCCCGTCACGGCCACAAAGTCGGCGTCCTCGATGCCGACATCACCGGTCCCTCTATCCCCAAGATGTTCGGTATGAGTGGACGCCACGTCCATGCCCTTGGCAACCTTATGCTGCCCGAAATCTCCGAGCACGGCGTCAAGGTCATGAGCTCCAACCTGCTGCTCCAAAACGAGACCGACCCCGTCCTTTGGCGCGGTCCGGTCATCGCAGGCGCCATTAGGCAGTTCTGGAGCGAGACCTCGTGGGGCCCCATCGACTACCTACTGGTCGACATGCCTCCGGGAACAGGCGACGTCGCGCTCACCGTCTTCCAGTCGCTGCCGGTCGACGGCATCGTCATCGTCACGAGCCCGCAGGATCTGGTCTCGATGATCGTCGCCAAGGCGGTCAACATGGCCGAGAAGATGAACGTCCCCATTCTGGGCATTGTCGAGAACATGAGCTATATTGAGTGCCCCGACTGCGGCAAGAAAATCGAGGTCTTTGGCAAGAGCAAGCTCCCCGAGGTCGCAGAGCGCTATAACCTCGACATCTTGGGCCAGCTTCCCATTAATCCGGCACTCGCCGAGGCCTGCGATAAGGGCGAGGTCGAGACCGCGCTGCCCGATGGCATGTTGCCCAAGGCAGTCTCTGCCGTCGAGGCTATTACCCCGCACGAAACAGACGAGGCCTAAGTGAACGCGAGCGCCCTCTATGACGTCTTGGTAATCGGCGGCGGGGCTTCAGGCCTCGCCGCCGCCATTACGGCCGCACGCGCTGGCAAAAGCGTCTGCATCGTTGAGCGCGATGTCGCCTGCGGCCTCAAGCTCCTTGCGACCGGTAACGGCCGTTGCAACCTCTCCAACGAATCGATTGATCATCAGCGGTATAACCACCCCGCATTCGTCGAATCCGTCATGGGCCCCCAGCCCGAACAAGAGCTTATGGGTTTCTTCTCCTCGCTGGGCATCATGACAACCTCCGAGGAAGGCCGGCTGTACCCGCGCTCCCTTCGCGCCGAATCGGTGCGCGACGCACTTCTCAACGCTTGCGACCGCCTAGGTATCACCTTAATCTGCGGAGCCAACGTTGCCTCGGCGCACAAAGCTTCCGAAGGCTGGACACTCCAAATAGACCGTCCAGCGCGGGCGCTCAAGGCAAAAAAGCACGATAACCGAAAATCTGAGCTCCGCTCGCTTCGGAAATCGCTCGCCGATGTCCCTCGCAAGAACGAGGCCCTGCAGGCACATGCCGTAATTATCGCTACGGGCGGCAACCCCACCGGTATCGCCGATACGTTTCGCCTCCCCCTCACTTCGCTGCGCCCCATCCTCTGCCCCGTATCGGCAACGGTCGTTGGCGATCGGGCGGCACTCAAGACGTTGGATGGCCTGCGCGTCCGTGCCCGCTTGACGCTCGCCCACAATCATAATGAGCTCTGGCACGAAGACGGTGAAGTGCTGTTTCGAACCTTCGGTATCTCAGGCGTCGCTGTCTTCAACCTCTCTCGTCGTATCCAGCACGGCAATACGATCCTGCTCGACGTTTTCCCCGACCTCTCCAAAGACGAGTTGCTCGATATGCTCAACCGGCGCGTTGAGCTGCTCGGCGGCTTTTCGCCCCGCGATCCCCGTTGGCTCGACGGCATGCTCGCCCCGCAACTCTCCCGCGTCGTCTGCACAACGTTCGAGCAGTGCCATCCAGGCTCCAACGATGTCATCCACCTGGTCTCGATCCTCAAACACTTTAAGTTGCTCGTCGAGGGAACAGCCGAGGAGCGCTCAGCGCAGGTCACGCGTGGTGGCATATCTGTCGAGAGCATCTCAATACCCAGCCTACGCGCGCACAGCGTTGTCGACGCCCCGCTTTACGTCTGCGGTGAAGCGCTCGACATCGACGCCGATTGCGGAGGCTTTAACCTTGCGTGGGCCTGGATCTCGGGCATTCGCGCTGCAAGCAGCCTGTAGCCGCGCAGTCTATAATCAAAAACGCATTCGGGCCGTCTGGGATACCGGACGGCCTCTTTCTTGCCTCTAAGGAGACCTCGATGATTGAAATCACCCAAGTCAACGCGTCGCTCAATGAAGCCGGCGATGAAAATGCCTGTCTCATTGTTGGCAAGCGAGTCGCCAAGCGCGTCCTACGTTGCAAGGACTCCGAGATCAAGTCCATCGAGCTCCACCGCAAGTCAATCGACGCTCGCAAAAAACGAGACGTCCATTTTATCCTGAGCTTTCGTGTTGAGCTGACTAGTCCCCACCTCGAGCGAGAAGCGGTCGACAGCGTTGCCGAGCGTGACCGCTCACGCGTACGCGCGATAGAAGACGATGAGCCTTCATTCCCCTCCCCCGCCTCCGACGCACCTCAAGAACGCCCTGTCGTTGTCGGCGCCGGATGCGCCGGCCTTTTCGCTGCGCTTACGCTCGCCGAAGCAGGTCTTAAGCCCTTGCTCATCGAGCGCGGCGACCCGGCATTTCGCCGCTCGCAGGCGATCGACCTCTTTCTAAAGGAGCGCATCCTCGACCCCGAGAGCAATATCCAGTTTGGCCTGGGCGGCGCGGGGACTTTCTCGGACGGCAAGCTCAATACGGGAACCAAAAATCCCGCCCATCGCCTTATCCTCGAAACCTTCGTCGAGGCGGGTGCGCCCCGCGATATTCTGTGGGATGCCAAGCCGCACATTGGCTCCGACATCCTTCCCAAGGTTGTCACCGCTATATCCCAGCGCATCGAGCAGCTCGGAGGTGTCGTCCGTTATCGAACAAAGCTCGTCGACATACACATCGACGCGTCTGGCGCCATCACCGGTATTGATGTCCAATCGTTCCAAGACGCCGCTTGCGAGCCAATCGAGACAAAGCACCTCATCCTCGCCTGCGGGCATTCTGCTCGCGATATTTTTGAGCTCCTTAAGGACCACAACGTGGCCCTCGCACAAAAGACCTTTGCCATGGGCGTTCGCATCGAGCATCCGCAGTGCGACATCGACCGAGCCCAATATGGAGCCTCGGCGGGACATCCAGCGCTCGGGGCGGCCCCTTACAAGCTCGTCGCCCATCTTCCCAACGGCCGCAGCGTGTTCTCGTTTTGCATGTGCCCCGGCGGACAGGTTGTTGCCGCCTCTTCAGAACCGTGCCATCTGTGCGTCAACGGGGCCAGTCTCAATGCCCGCGACGGGCGCAACGCAAATGCCGCCCTGCTCGTTAACGTCACGCCTGAGGACCTTCCCAACGATGACCCGCTCGCCGGCATCGAGCTCCAGCGTACCTGCGAGGCGGCCGCCTATCGCCTGGGCGGTTCCAACTGGAACGCACCGGCACAGCTCGTCGGAGATTTCCTCGCAGGACGCGCCAGCAAGACACCCGGAAAGGTTAAGCCCACATATCCGCTCGGTGTGACCTGGACGGCAATTGACGAAGCTCTGCCGCAGCATATCGTCGAGTCGCTCCGCCTGGGACTTCCCCTACTCGGAAAAAAGCTACGAGGCTACGACCGCCCCGATGCCGTTCTTACCGGCGTGGAGACTCGTTCGAGCTCACCGGTCACTGTCACCCGAGACCGATCGTGCCATGCCGTGTCGACCCCGGGCCTCTACCCTTGTGGTGAGGGAGCTGGATATGCCGGCGGCATCATGAGTGCGGCCACCGACGGCATCCGTTGTGCCGAAGCCCTGATCGCAGACCTCTAGCGCACGAATTCCAGCGCGCAAAAGATACAGGCCCCGAGCTCCACAGGGAACTCGGGGCCTGTTCGCTATTTCTTAAACCGTGCACCCTGGCGTTTTCTGCCCGATGCGAACGTGGAACCCTTGCGGGCCTGCGAACGTAAGCGCTCGATCGTCTCGTCCTCAGACGCACCCTCGAGCATCGCCCGAATCTGAACGACGGCATCGCGCAGGCGCGCCGCCTCCTCAAAGTCCATGGCAGCAGAAGCGTTGCGCATATCCTCTTCCATGGTTTCGACGATCCGGACAAGCTCGTCATGCGGTAGCTCTTCCAACTGCTCCGCAAGTGTCTGCTCGGGTGCCACCGTTTCCGGCACGCCGCCCTCGCCCGACTCATCGGGCGTATAGAATGCGCCATGACCAAGAGAGTCGCCCTTCGAGCGCCCCTTGGAACCCACGGTTTTTTCGGCCTCGGCAATAAAACTTGAAATGTCGTTGATGGCCTTGCGCACCGTCTTGGGCACAATGCCATGCTCTTCGTTATATGCCATCTGAATCTCGCGACGGCGCCGCGTCTCCTCGATGGCTTCTTTCATCGAATCGGTCACAACGTCTGCATACATGATGACCTCGCCGTCGGCGTTACGGGCCGCGCGGCCAATCGTCTGAATCAACGAACGGCGGTTGCGCAAGAAGCCTTCCTTGTCAGCGTCGAGAATTGCCACCAGCGAGACCTCGGGAAGGTCTAGACCCTCGCGGAGCAGGTTGATGCCAACGAGAACATCGATCTTGCCCTCGCGCAGCGTTCGCAGGATCTCGACACGGTCCATCGTCGCCGTATCGGAGTGCATGTAATTGACCTTAATGCCCGCATCAAGCAGATGGTCGGTCAGGTCCTCGGCCATGCGTTTGGTCAACGTGGTCACCAGCACGCGCTCTTTGCGGGCAACGCGCTCGCGAATCTCGTCCTCAAGATCGTCAATCTGCCCACGAACCGGACGCACATCGATCTTGGGGTCGAGCAGGCCGGTCGGACGAATAATCTGCTCAACGTCGTTCTGGCTCACCCGCAGCTCGTAGTCGCCCGGCGTGGCCGAAACATAGATAAACTGGGGGATCCTTGCCTCAAACTCATCGAAACGAAGCGGGCGGTTATCGAGCGCCGAGGGCAGGCGAAAACCATGCTCCACCAACGTCACCTTACGCGAGCGGTCACCTTCGTGCATGCCGCGAATCTGCGGAACCGTCACATGGCTCTCATCGATGATGCAGAGCATGTCCTTAGGAAAGTAATCGATCAGGGTAAACGGCGGCTCACCCGGCTTGCGACCGTCCAGATGACGCGAGTAGTTCTCGATGCCGTTGCAAAAACCCATCGTCTCGAGCATCTCAAGATCATAATCGGTGCGCTGCTGCAGACGCTGCGCCTCGAGCAACTTGTCGGTTGCCTTGAGCTCCGCCACGCGCTTCTCGCACTCTTCGCTGATCGATTTCAGAGCGGCCTTGACCTTGGGTTTCTCAGTCACGTAGTGGGATGCCGGCCATACGGGGATGGCCTCGTACTCACGAATCATCTCGCCGGTGACCTCATCGATCTCAGCAATAAGCTCGACCTCGTCACCAAAGAACTCAAACCGCAACGGATGCTCGGCATAAGGCGGATACACGTCGACAACATCGCCGCGTACGCGGAACGTGCCGCGCGCCAGGTCATAGTCATTGCGATCATATTGAATGTCGATCAGTGCATGAATAAAGTCATCGCGCTCGAGCGGCACCTTCTTGTCGACGTTTGGAGCCAGACCCGCATAGTCCTCAGGAGAGCCAATACCATAGATACACGAGACTGATGCGACAACGATCACATCGCGTCGAGATAGCAGCGATGCGGTCGCCTGATGTCGCAGCATCTCGACCTCTTCATTAATCGAGGAGTCTTTCTCGATATACGTATCGCTTTGCGGCACATACGCCTCGGGCTGATAGTAGTCGTAGTACGAGACGAAGTAGACCACAGCGTTGTTGGGAAAGAACTCTTTGAGCTCGCTCGCAAGCTGAGCGGCGAGCGTTTTATTGGGAGCCATGACCAGCGTCGGCTTCCCCAGGGCCTCAATAGTCTTAGCCATCGTGAAGGTCTTGCCCGAACCAGTCACGCCCAGCAAAACCTGATAGCGGTCTCCGTCCCTCACACCCTGCACAAGCGACTCAATGGCTTCAGGCTGAGAGCCTGCAGGGTCATAGGGAGACACGACCTTAAACGGCACGTCAGAGCCTTCAACGCCAAAGCGCTTAAGTTCACCACCAACGCGTTCTACTTCAAATTCCGCCATGGATACTCCTAACTCATACATCTGCAGTATACGCAGGCGGTAGGCTTAGTCCTATACGAACCAATCGGGATAGAGAGTCTTATAGCGAACCCAGGCATTATTGACACGAATCAGATACGCCTGCGTCTCGGGAAAGGTGATTGCATTATGAAGCGACGTACTCTGCTGCGCCCATCCGTCGACATTGCCCATGCCGGCGTTATAGGCGGCAATGGCACTGTCAGTCGACCCGTTAAAATACGTTAGAAGATATGAAAGATACGCACAGCCAAACTCGATGTTCGTAGCGGGATCGTTAAGGTTGTCGGCTGAATACTCGTTACCATCGACAAGACCCTTGGCAATCATATCGTGTGCAGTCTCGGGCATCAGCTGCATCAATCCCCGAGCGCCTTGATTCGACTCCGCCTCGGAATCCCAATTCGATTCCGACTTTATGACGGCACACACCAGATACGGATCAAGATTGTGCGAAATGCTCGATTGCTTTACGTACGCCTCGTAGTCAATTGGATACAAAGGCTTAAAAAAGGCGGCAGGGGCATTCGAGTAGACGAGCGAAATAAGGCCGAAGGCGAACACGACGGCAAGTGGCGCCACTCGATACCACGTAAAGAAACGTGTCTTAGGCATCGGCCTCCTCCTTATCCACTTCATCCCCGAAGCCATGGCGCGCAAGCCATGCGTCCAGTTGTTCATAGAGCGAGTTATCGCCTGCCGCATTATCGATTACCGTCGTAGCGAGATGGCAAAGCGAAGCCTCATCAGGTTGGCATGCAGAGCGCGCATCAAAATCAGAGGACTCCATACCACGATGGATGGCGCGCTCGCGACGAACTGCTAAAGGAGCGCTGATTACCAGAATTTCATCAGCCAGGCCAAAAGCATCCTCAAAACCAGTCGGGGCAGAAACCTCGACAACCGCAAAGGGATAACGGGGGGACGAAACCGTGCAGCAAACCGGATCAAGAATCCTCAGTGACAGCTGTTCGATGAGAACCGGATGAACGATGCCATTGAGCCGCGCAACTGTATCAGGAGAGGCGAAAGCTCGAGTAGCGAGGACATTGCGGCGAATGCCGCCCTCCTCGTCCAGAATGTCCCACCCAAATTCTTCCGCGAGGGCATTGACGATATCGGAGCCTGGCACATACAGCGATTTGGCAAGCTCATCCAGATCGATAAGCATGGCGCCATGAGATTCAAGATAGCGGCAGGCAGTCGACTTACCCGAAGCAATATTGCCCAAGACAAAAACGGTAAACATCAAGTCCTCCCTAACGCCAATGGGAGTTATTATCGCGCAAATACAAAAGAAGGACTCAAAATACAGCCAAACAGTAAGACAAGCTAAACGAAAGCGAGTTCTTGTATTACAACTATCTTTCAAACGCAAAAAAGGGGGAGGCCGCGAGGCCTCCCCCTTCTTCAAGTCTTGCGACGGCTCGGTGCCGTCCACCGGTCAGCGGCGCCCTGGCCTCCCACGGGCTGACCC